>NZ_JBJDNH010000031.1:5236-74012 GCF_044900465.1 Klebsiella sp. NPDC088457
GGCTACGTCTTCGCCTGCCACGAGTTCCGCGGCAAGCAGACCCTGTTCCTGCTGTTTTTGGTCCAGCTGATGATCATGCCGGTGGTGATGATGGTGCCGAACATGCTGACCCTGAAAACCTTCGGCCTGCTCAACACCCTCACCGGGGTGATGATGCCCTACTTCACCTCGGCGTTCGGCGTGTTCCTGATGCGCCAGGCGTTCCTCGCCATCCCCAAAGAGCTGGAAGAAGCCGCCCTGATGGAGGGCTGCCGTTGGTGGCAGGTGCTGTTCCGCGTGCTGCTGCCGATGTCCTGGCCGTCGGTGCTGGCCTTCGCCACCGTCAGCATTACCTACCACTGGAACGAGTATCTGTGGCCGCTGATGATGCTCAACGATCCCGATAAGCAGGTGCTGACCGTGGGGCTGGTCTCCTTCGCCATGGGCGCCGAATCCGGCGGCCAGTGGGGCACCATCGGCGCCGGGACGCTGATGGTCTGCCTGCCGCTGATGCTGGCGTTCATCCTTTTCCAGAAACAGTTCCTGCGAAGCTTCGGCTTCTCCGGGATCAAATAAGGAGTTATCTATGCTGTTAGCCCAGATTTCCGATACCCATTTCCGCAGCCACGGGCAGAAGCTGTACGGCTTTATCGACGTCAACGCCGCCAACGCCGACGTGGTCTCCCAGCTCAACGCCCTGACGGAGCGCCCGGACGCGGTGGTGGTCAGCGGCGATATCGTCAACTGCGGCCGCCCGCAGGAGTACGAAGTTGCCCGCCAGATCCTCGGCAGCCTGAACTATCCGCTGTATCTGATCCCCGGCAACCACGACGATAAAGCACTGTTTCTCGAATACCTGCACCCGCTGTGCCCGCAGCTCGGCAGCGACCCGCAGAACGTGCATTACGCGGTGGACGACTTCGCCACCCGCCTGCTGTTTATCGACTCCAGCCGCGCCGGCACCTCCAGCGGCTGGCTGACGGATGAAACCATCAAATGGCTGGAGGCCCAGCTGTTCGACGGCGGAGATAAACCCGCCACGGTATTTATGCATCACCCGCCGCTGCCGCTGGGCAACGCCCAGATGGATCCCATCGCCTGCGAAAACGGCCATCGCCTGCTGGCGCTGGTGGAGCGCTTCCCTTCCCTGACCCGCATCTTCTGCGGGCATAACCACAGCCTGACCCTGACCCAGTATCGCCAGGCGATCGTCTCCACCATTCCGGGCACCGTCCATCAGGTGCCCTATTTCCACGAGGACCGCCGCCCGTACTACGACCTGTCGCCGGCGTCGTGCCTGATGCACCGCCAGGTGGGCGAGCAGTGGGTCAGCTACCAGCACCCGCTGACCCACCACGCCGGGCCGTGGCTATATGACGAAAACATCAGTTGCCCAACGGAAGAGCGCTAATCCTCATGCTTAGTTTGCAAAACATCAGTAAGCGTTTCGACGGCAAAGCGGCCCTCAACAATCTGTCGCTGGATATCCACGAAGGGGAGTTCGTGGTGCTGGTCGGCCCCTCCGGCTGCGGCAAAAGCACCCTGCTGCGCCTGCTCGCCGGGCTGGAGCCGGTGAGCGAGGGGGAAATCTGGCTGCACGACGAGAACATCACCGCCCTGTCGCCGCGCGAGCGCAACTTCGCGATGATCTTCCAGAACTACGCCCTGTTCCCGCACCTGTCGGTGCAGGACAACATCACCTTCGGCATGAAGGTGCGGAAAGAAGATAAGGCCAGCTGGCAGCCGCGGGTCGATAAAGTGGCGCAGATGCTGCAGCTGGAAACGCTGCTGGACCGCAGGCCGGCGAAGCTCTCCGGCGGCCAGCGCCAGCGGGTGGCGATGGCCCGCGCCATCGTGCGCAACCCGCGGCTGTTCCTGATGGACGAACCGCTCTCCAACCTCGACGCGCGCCTGCGCAGCGAAGTGCGCGACAGCATTATGGATCTCCACCAGCAGTTGAAAACCAGCACCGTCTACGTCACCCATGACCAGACCGAGGCGATGTCGATGGCCGACCGCATCGTAGTGATGAACGGCGGTCACGTCCAGCAGGTCGGGCGGCCGGAATACCTCTACGCCCATCCGGCCAACCTGTTCGTCGCCGGGTTTATCGGCTCGCCGGCGATGAACCTGCTGTCGCTGCCCTGCGCCGACGGCGAGGTGCGGCTCGGCGACCTGCGCCATCCGCTGCCGCCGCGCTATCGCGACGAATCCCGGGTCTGGTTCGGCATTCGTCCGGAACATATCAGCGATCGCGTGGAGGAGAGCCACCTGCGTCTCTCCGCCACCGTGCTGCAACGAGAACTGATGGGAGCCGATTACCTGCTCCACGTCAGCACCCCCATCGGCACCCTGCGCTTTAGCCGCCGCCATCGCGGCGCGGTGCCGGAGAAAGGCGACACGCTGACCCTCGGCTTTTCGCCCGCGGATATTCATCTTTTTCATGCTGAGCAACAGCACAATTTACTCCAGGAGATTGACCATGCTTAAAACCCTGACAGCCGTCGGGCTTGCGCTTGCCCTCTGCGGCACGGCGCTGGCGAAAGAGAAGATCGATTTCATGTTCCCGGCGCCGGTAGACGGCAAGCTGACCATGGAGATGACCCGCGTCATCAAAGCTTTTAACGATTCGCAGCAGGACGTCGAAGTGCGCGGCATCTTCACCGGCAACTACGACACCACCAAGATCAAAGCCGAATCGGCGCAGAAGGCCGGACAGCCGCCGGCGCTGGTGATCATGTCCGCCAACTTCACCACCGACCTGGCGCTGAAGGATGAGATCCTGCCGATGGACGAGCTGTTCCAGTATGGCGATCAAAAAGCGGGGGACTTCCTGGTCAACGAGTTCTGGCCGGCGATGCACAAGAACGCCCAGGTGATGGGCACCACCTGGGCTATTCCGTTCCATAACTCGACGCCGATCCTCTACTACAACAAAACCCTGTTCGAGCAGGCCGGGATCAAGCAGCCGCCGCAGACCTGGGCCGAGCTGCTGGCGGATGCCCAAAAGCTGACCGATGCGAGCAAAGGCCAGTGGGGGATCATGCTGCCGTCGACCAACGACGATTACGGCGGCTGGATCTTCTCGGCGCTGGTACGCGCCAACGGCGGGAAATACTTTAACGAAGACTACCCCGGCGAGGTCTACTACAACGCGCCGAGCACCATCGGGGCGCTGCGCTTCTGGCAGGATCTGATCTACAAAGACAAAGTGATGCCCTCCGGCGTCCTCAACTCGAAGCAGATCAGCGCCAGCTTCTTCTCCGGTAAGGTGGGAATGGCGATGCTCAGCACCGGCGCGCTGGGCTTTATGCGCGAGAACAGCAAAGATTTTGAGCTCGGGGTGGCGATGCTGCCGGCGAAAGAGCAGCGCGCGGTGCCGATCGGCGGCGCCAGCCTGGTGAGTTTCAAAGGCATTTCCGATACGCAGAAGAAAGCCGCCTATCAGTTCCTGACGTATCTGGTGAGCCCGCAGGTCAACGGCGAGTGGAGCCGTTTCACCGGCTACTTCTCGCCGCGCAAGGCCGCCTACGAGACGCCGGAAATGAAGGCCTATCTGCAGCAGGACCCGCGCGCGGCGATTGCTCTCGAGCAGCTGAAATACGCCCATCCGTGGTACTCCACCTGGGAGACCGTCGCCGTGCGTAAAGCGATGGAGAACCAGCTGGCGGCGGTGGTTAACGATGCCAAAGTGACGCCGGAAGCGGCGGTGCAGGCGGCGCAGAAAGAGGCCGACGCGCTGATGAAACCGTACGTCGACAAAACCGCCCTCGCTGAGGTGAAGTAAGCCCCCTTGTCGCTCCGGTGCCTCTCCCCGGTGGCGCTGCGCTTACCGGGGCTACACGGGATGTGGTAGCCCGGATAAGGCGCTGGCGCCGCCATCCGGGGGTTCCCGCCCGCGCCCGGATATATTCCCCGGTCGCGCTGCGCTTACCGGGGCTACACGGGATGTGGTAGCCCGGATAAGGCGCTGGCGCCGCCATCCGGGGGTTCCCGCCCGCGCCCGGATATATTCCCCGGTCGCGCTGCGCTTACCGGGGCTACAGTCGATGCCGCGCCGCCATCCGGGAACATGTTCCCTGAGGTGATATTGCGCGCCCTTTCCGCGCCAGCCGTTTGATTTTTCAGCGTAAAAAAGGTACTTTTTCACCTTCCCCCCAGCGTGAGCGGTCGTGCATTATGCCTATTATTCAGTCTGTTGAACGTGCGTTGACGATCCTCGACCTGTTTAACGAGCAGGCCACGGAACTCAAAATCACCGACATCAGCAAACGCATGGGCCTGAGTAAAAGCACCCTTCACTCGCTGCTCAAAACCTTACAGCTGCACGGCTATATCGACCAGAACCCGGAAAACGACAAATATCGCCTGGGCATGAAGCTGGTGGAGCGCGGCCATTTCGTGGTCGGCACCATGGATATTCGCCAGAAGGCGAAAAGCTGGCTGACGGATCTCTCGCAGCGCACCGGGCAGACCACCCACCTCGGCATTCTCGACGGCCACGAAGGCGTCTATATTGAGAAAATTGAAGGCAAGCTCGCCGCCATCGCCTACTCGCGCATCGGCCGCCGGCTGCCGATCCACGCGACGGCGATCGGCAAGGTGCTGATCGCCTGGCTCAGCGAGGCGGAGCTGCATACCCTGCTGGAAGGCTATCAGTACACGCCGTTTACCCCTGCGACCCTCACCTCCCGCGAGGCGCTGCTGGCGACGCTGGCCCGCACTCGCGCCCAGGGTTACGCCCTGGATAGCGAAGAGAACGAACAGGGGGTTCGCTGCGTGGCGGTGCCGGTGTGGAACCATGAATCCCGCGTCATCGCGGCGCTGAGCCTGTCGACGCTCACCTCCCGCGTCGATGACGACGAGCTCGCGCGCTATCGCGCTTTACTGGAAGAGGCCGGGCGCCAGCTGTCGAAAGCGCTGGGCTACCCGGCCTGAGGCTTACCCGACTACCGGCTCATAGCTGAAGTAGTCAAAATCGGCGTGGCAGCCGTCGCCGCTGATATCCTCGCAGTGCAGGCCGACAAAGGCGCCGGTAAAGAACCCGCGCCCGCCGATATAATCATCCGACAGCTTCCAGGCGGCATATTCCACCGGCACGCTGTGCCACGCCTCGCCGTCAAACGAGTAGCTGTAGCGATAGACGAGATGGTCGACATCGACCCGCAGCCACACGCTCTGCGCCGCGTCCGGCACCGCAATCGGCCGTTCGTGCAGCGGCCACGACGGCACGTTGTGGTCAAGCTGCAATACCTTAATGGTTCTGCCCTGCCCCTCTTCATAGTCAACGAAGCAGTAGCTCCAGTTTTTGCTGTTGTAATAGCAGGTTAACCCGGCGCTCTGCTGGAAGTTCTCCGGGGCAAACTCCATCCGCGTTTCGGCGCGAAAGGCAAAGTGCTGCCAGCGCCGCGCCACGGTGGACTGGGTAAAGGTGGAGTTGAGCGAATCGTTGCCGTACAGGCGCAAAAAGCCCGGCCGCGCGCTGAGGGAACCCAACGTGTCGTCAAACGGAATACGCAGGGTCTGCAGCTGCGGATTGAGCGCCGGGCCGCTAAACTCATCCCGCCAGCTCTCGTCAGCGACGACGCGACTTTCGGCCATTTGCGGCCCCGGCACGCTCAGCTGGGCGTGTTTGCCCCCTGCCACCGACGGCCAGCCGTCGTGCCAGTTGATGCGCGCAATCCCGGTTTCCCGCCCCAGCGAACAGTAGCCGCGCCCGCCGGAGGCCAGCAGCGGCACGCCGGGTAAGCGCTGCGGGCGGCTGGTGAGATAGGCCATATACCACTCCCCGGTGTGGGTCTCCAGCAGCGACCCGTGGCCGCTCTTCTGCAGCGGGTTCTCCGGCAGATGCCAGCTGGTCATCAGCGTCCCGTCCGGGTGCAGTTCGTACGGCCCGTCGATATTTTTCGCTCTGAGCACCACCACCGCGTGCTCGTAGCTGGTGCCGCCCTCGGCGACCAGCAGGTAGTACCAGCCGTCCTTGTGATAAAGGTGCGCCCCTTCGGTGTAGCGCAGCGCCGTGCCGGTAAACAGGGTTTTGCGCGTCTTCGCCAGGCTCCGGGTCTGCGGGAAATACTCCTGCAGCACGATGGTGCAGTGCGGGTCGCTGTGGTGGCGCGGCCCCCACGGCCGGTAAATATAGTATTTGCGCCCATCGCTATCGTGGAACAGCGACGGGTCGAAGCCGCCGTTGCCCATCGCAATCGGCTCGCTCCACGGCCCTTCGATCGACGGCGCGGTAACCAGATAGTTGCGGCCGTTTTTCCACGGCGAATCAACGATTTTCACATCGGTATACAGCAGCCAGAACAGCCCGTCGGCGTAGCTCAGGCACGGCGCCCAGATGCCGCCGGAGTCAGGGTTGCCTTTCATGTCCAGCATCGACACGCGATCCAGCGGCGTGCTCACCAGCGACCAGTTTTTCAAATCCCGCGAGTGGTAAATGCGCACGCCCGGAAACCACTCGAAGGTGGAGGTGGCGATGTAGTAATCCTCTCCCTGACGGCACAGCGACGGGTCCGGGTTAAAGCCGGTGAGAATCGGGTTAGTAATGGTGTACATATTGGCCTCCTCGTTAGTTGGACGTCGCGGCGGCGACGGCAGGCACATCCTCTTCCTGCTCCGCGCGGTGCTTGCGTAATTGCTGACTGATGGCCTCAACCCGGGCATCGCTCAGTTTGTAGAGTGAGAGCATGATGAACATGCCGACGTAGAGCACCACCGGCACCACGCAGAACAGAATTTTGATAGTGGTTAAGACCGCCACCGGCTGCACGCTGCTGCTGGCGGAGTAGTTTACGTAGGCCAGGATCCAGCCCACCACCGCGCCGCCAATGGCCAGACCGATCTTCAGGCTGAACAGATAGGTGGAGAACACCAGCCCGTCGAGACGGCGGCCGCTGCGGCTCTCTTCGTAGTCAACCACGTCGGAGGCCATCAGCCACTGCAGCGGCGTGGTGGTGTTAAAGACGAACAGGAAGAGGATATTGAGCGCGAAAATCAGCGCAATGTACTCCACCGGGGTGACAAAAATCAGCAGGCTGATCAGGGAATAGACCACGATAATCGCTTTAAAAGCCTTCACCCGGTCGAAGCGGCCCAGCAGGCGCGAAGAGGCCAGCGAACCGAACATGGTGGCAATGCTGCCGTAGAGCAGAAACTGCATCGCCAGTTCCGGATGGTCCATGACGTATTTCACGAAGTACAGCGTCGCCCCGCCGCGCACCACGTTGGAGCAGGTCGCCATCATTTTGAAAGTACACATGATTCGCCACTGGGTGTTGCCGAGCAGCAGCCGGAGATCTTTCGCCACCGACGACCCCGGCTGCACCTCGAAGGTGTAGCGCTCTTTGGTGGTAAAGAAGCAGACGTACAGCAGCACCACGCCGGTCAGCCCCAGGACGCACATCGCGCCAAAATAGCCCACCTGCTCATTGCCTTTGCCGATGATATTCACCAGCGGCAGCGCAATCCCGCTGATCGCCAGCGAGCCCGCCGCGGCGAGGAAAAAGCGCCACGACTGCAGCGCATGGCGCGCTTTCGGGTCGGCGGTAATAACCCCCGGCATCGCGCAATAGGGCACGTTGACGAAGGTGTAGACCAGCGTCAGCAGGATGTAGGTCACGCAGGCATAGATGATTTTGCCCTGCGCGGAGAAGTCCGGCGTGTAGAAGGTGAGCATGCAGACGACGCCAAACGGAATCGCCCCCCACAGCAGGAACGGGCGGAACTGTCCGTGACGAGTGCGGGTGCGGTCCACCAGCAGGCCCATCAGCGGATCGGTGACGGCATCGAGCACGCGGGAAACTAAAAACAGCGTCCCCATGATGCCTGCGGACAGGCCGAACACATCGGTGTAGAAATAGGCCAGCAGAAACATCGTCGCCTGCCAGACGAAGCCGCAGGCGGTGTCACCCAGCCCGTAACCGATTTTATCTTTCATGGTTAATTGCATATTTATCCCCAACCCCAGAGAGTGGATATGGTGCAAACGTCAGGGACCTGAAAAGGGCAATAAATAGCCGCTGCGGCGTCAGGAATACACCCATGATGCGTGTGCTGAATTCACGTATTCGTGTTAATTGAGTGTAAGAAGTTGTTCCTTTTTACAGCAATGGTCATTTTTTATTTATGAATTATGTTATTTGGTTTTTGTGATTACCGTCGGGATTAACCACAAAATAGGGTTA
Source organism: Klebsiella sp. NPDC088457 (assembly GCF_044900465.1). Lineage (NCBI taxonomy): Bacteria > Pseudomonadati > Pseudomonadota > Gammaproteobacteria > Enterobacterales > Enterobacteriaceae > Klebsiella > Klebsiella sp. NPDC088457. The sequence goes on from NZ_JBJDNH010000031.1 coordinate 13,405, forward strand.
ATATTTTTATCTTTTATTTTTAGCGAGTTATGAAATGTATAAAACGCGAGAAATACGCTTATTTCAGGCGCGAAAAAGCCGCCTGCGAAATATTTTCCGCAGGCGAAAAAATCTATTTCTTATTACAGTCCGAGCGCTTTTTTACCGGCGTTAATCACCTCAATAATTTTATCGGTGTCATATATACAGCCTTTCCATGTGCCGCCGCTGACCGACTGCAGCGCCGCCCACAGGCGGGTATCGTCGGGTAAACAATCATGAGCGTGCAAATCGGGATGCGGCTGTCGCGCCGCTAATTCCGCCGCCCCCTCTTCCGCCGTCAGCCGCCGCTGCGCCGTGCCGATGAAATTAACGCTGCCGGTTAAGGCGAGACGATCGACCGCGATCTCAATGATGTCGCCATCGCGCAGCTTGCCGATGGGCCCACCCGCCAGCGCCTCGGGGGCGACATGGCCGAAACAGGCGCCGGTCGACACCCCGGAGAAACGGGCGTCGGTGATCAGCGATACCGTTTTCCCCCACGAGACGTGCTTCAACGCCGAGGTGAGCTGGTAAGTCTCTTCCATGCCGGTGCCGGACGGCCCGCCGCCGATCACCACCATAATATCGCCCTGCGCGATCTCGCCGTTTTTGATCGCCCCGATCGCCCGCGCTTCCGAGACAAACACCCGCGCCCGCCCGGTATGGCGATACACGCCGTCGTCGTCCACTACGGAGGGATCGATCGCCGTGGCTTTGATCACCGATCCTTCCGGGGCAATATTGCCCACCGGGAAGGCCACCGTTGAGGTCAATCCTTTGGCTTTCGCCCGCGCCGGCGGGAGGATCACATCATCCGGATCGACGCCGTCCTGTTCGCGCAGACACTGGCGGAATTTCTCGCGCCGCCCGGAGGTTTGCCACCAGTCGAGGTTTTCCCCCACCGTCTGGCCGGTCACCGTCATCGCATCCAGATGCAGCAGGCCCAGATCGCGCAGGTGCAACATCACTTCCGGCACCCCGCCGGCGAGGAACGCCCGCACCGTCGGGTGGTAGTCCGGCCCGTTCGGCAGCACGCTGACCAGCCGCGGGACTTTGCGGTTAATCCGCGTCCAGTGGGCAACGTCAGGGATCGTGCAGCCCGCCGCATGGGCGATGGCGGGAATGTGCAGCAGCAGGTTGGTCGAGCCGCCGAACGCCGCGTGGATCACCATCGCATTTTCGATCGCCTTATCGGTCAGGATATCGCGGGTGGTGATGCCGCGATTATCCAGCTCGCTGACCGCCCTTGCCGACTGGCGCGAGATTTCCAGCCATACCTGCTGCCCCGACGGCGCCAGCGCCGAATGCGGCAGCGCCAGGCCGAGCGCCTCCGCGACCACCTGCGAGGTGCCCGCCGTGCCTAAAAACTGGCAGCCGCCCCCCGGCGAAGCGCAGGCGCGGCAGCCCAGCTCGGCGGCCTCCTGCAGCGACAGTTCGTGGTTGGCGTAGCGCGCGCCGATGGTCTGCACTTTTCCGGCGTCTTCGCCGAAGGTCGGCGGCAGCGTCGCCCCGCCGGGCACCAGAATGGTCGGCAGATCGTGCATCGCCGCCAGGGCGATCATCGTCGCCGGCAGACCTTTGTCGCAGGTGGCGACGCCAATTACCGCCCGCCGCGTCGGCAGTGAGCGGATTAGCCGGCGAAACACGATCGCCGCGTCGTTGCGGTACGGCAGGGAGTCGAACATCCCGTGGGTGCCCTGGGAGCGCCCGTCGCACGGGTCGCTGACGAAGGCGGCAAACGGAATGCCGCCGTTGCGGGTGATCTCTTTCGCCGCCGCCTGCATCTGCAGGCCAATCTCCCAGTGGCCGGTGTGGTAACCCAGCGCCACCGGGCGACCGTCGCCGGCGCGAATCCCGCCCTGGGTGCCGATAATCAGCACCTCTTTTCCGGTGAGCTTATTGGCATCCCAGCCCATGCCGGCGTTTTGCGTCATCCCGAACAGATTGCCGCTCGGCGACTCCATCAGCATCTGCGGCGTCAGCGGCAGCGCCCCCTGCGGGCCGGCCGCATGGGTGACGACCGCATAAAAGTCCGCGTCCTGGGGGGTAAAAATCTTCTCTATCGCCATCTTATTTTTCCGGTTCAGCAGAGTCTGAGCTGTTGCAGCAGCGTGGTAAGCCGCGCCTTTTTCGCCGCATCCAGCGGGGAGGCCGGAGGCAGCACGTGCGTTGAGATCGGCCGGCCGCACAGCACGATCGCCTCTTTAATCACATTAACGAACGGCGTATCCAGCTGATAGATCTGCGGGATTTGCAGCAGCGTTTGATGATAGCGCGCCGCCTGCGCCAGATCGCCGTCGCGGAAGGCCTGCAGCAGCTTAACCGATAGCTGCGGCGCAAAGTTGCCGCTGGCCGAGATCGCTCCGTCGCCGCCCAGCAGCAGGGTGTTAAACAGATGGTCATCGTAGCCGCACAGCACCGAGAAGTGCGGGTGCGCCGATTTGACCGTCGCGATCATGCTGCGCAGATGGGCCACCGAGTCGATGGTGTCTTTGATGCCGACGATATTGCGCCGCGAATCCGCGAGGGTTTTCACCAGCTCGGGAGTCAGGTCCTGCCCGCTCAGGGCCGGGAAGTTATACAGCACCACCGGCAGGGTGACGCTGTCCGCCACCTGCTGGAAGTAGCGCAGCAGGTTGGGCTCAGAGACTTGCCAGTAATAGGGGTTAATCACCACGATACCGTCGGCGCCGACCTCCTGGGCGTGCTGGCTGAGTTCGATGGTTTCCCGGGCGTTGGTGCCGCCGGTGCCAATCAGCACCGGCACCCGACGATCCACGTGGGCGACGGCAAAGGCGGCGATGGTTTTGCGCTCGTCGGCGTTGAGCTGAGAGAACTCCCCGCCGCTGCCGAGGAAGAACAGGCCATCGACGCCAGCGGCGATCATATCGTCGATCAGCGCGGCGGTGCCCGCTTTATCGAACTGGCCGTCGGCGGTGAAAACGGTGGAGACAGGCGGAATAATCCCCGAGAACTGCACGGTTTGCTGCATGAGATCTCCTTGCTGAATCATTTTGTTCTACATTATAGAACAGTGTTCTTTTATTTAACGATCATACTATGCCGCCAGCAAAGAGAAGGTAAATGACAAGCCCGCCGGAAGTGCGCGTTTTTCAAACTGGATCACAGAATGGCACACCTGCCCGCCAATCAGCTGCCCGGGGAACACCCCGGATCGCGGCGTCAACGCGCCTGTCCGGCCCCCCACTCTGCTCCGGCCATAGTCCCGGTAAGCTCAGCGCCAGCGGATTGCAGGGGACGGTGTAAGCGAGCGTATTCCGCCGTTTGGCGTGGCCGGAAGGAGAAGCGCCGTGCGGGATGGCTTGCCGGGGCGATTGGCCTGGCATTGACGGAACGGGAGATGTGGAAAAAAGCAGGCCACAACGCGGTGCGGCCTGCAAGTGGATCAACGATTAGATTCCTGCCGTTTCACGAATATATTTACGCGCTTTGAGGGCGTATTCGAAGGGGTTGGCCAGCGCCGGATCCTGCTCGGCCTCCACCACCATCCAGCCTTTGTAACCAAAATCATCCAGCACCTTGAACACCGGGCGGAAGTCGATCACTCCGTCGCCGGGAACGGTGAAGGTGCCTTTTTTCACGCCGTCGAGGAACGACAGCCCTTCGCGACGCACCTGTTCAATCACCGGTGGGCGCACGTCTTTCAGGTGCACATGGTTGATACGCGGCAGGTATTTTTTGAGGATCGCCAGCATCTGCTCTTCGCCGCCTTCGGAGTACCAGGCATGGCCGGTGTCGTACAGCAGGAAGACGCCGTCATCCACCAGCGACATAAATTTATCGATCTCTTCCGTCGTTTGAACGCCGGTGCCCATGTGATGGTGCAGGCAAACCTGCATCCCTTTTTCAGCGGCCAGACGGCCCAGGGTGTTGTAGCCTTCCGCTACCCGCTGCCACTCTTCTTCGCTGAAGCAGGGCTTCGCTTCGCCCAGAATCGGCTTCTCCAGCCCCTGGATACTGCCGCTCTGCTCGGAGCAGCCAATCACTTTCGCCCCCATCGCATGCAGGAAATTCATGTGATTCACAAACTCATCGATGGTCTTTTCCCGCTGCCCGTTGGCAAAAAAGGTGCTGAACCAGGCGTTGCAAATTTGGATGCCGCGAATATCGAGCATCGGCTTCAGCACCGCCGGATCGCGCGGGTATTTGCTGCCCACTTCGCTGCCGCTAAACCCCGCCAGCGCCATTTCGCTGACAATTTGCTGGAAGGTATTTTCACTGCCCAGCTCCGGCATATCATCGTTGGTCCAGCCAATCGGGGCGATGGCCAGTTTGACATTCTCTTTGTTCATAAGATTGCTCCTGCCGCCGCATCCTGACGACGCGGCTATTCATAGTCGAGAGGCTCACGCTTGCCGCCGTCGGCCGGTTTACCGGACGACGCGCGAGCGTTTACCGTTCCATAAGCAAGGGGGGATTTAACGCCGGTAGAACGCCGGACACTCCGGCAGCGTCACCTCGACCGGTCCGCTGCTCTCCTGCGCCTGCAGGCAGGCGTCGGCCGCTACGGAGGCCGCATAGCCATCCCAGGCCGACGGGCCGTGCAGCTGGCCGGCTTTCACGTCATTGATAAAGGCCTGCAGCTCCACGTCGTAGGCCTTGATAAAGCGGTCTTTCCAGTCGGTGAGGATCGCCGTCGACAGGTTGGCGCTTTTACGCATCTGAATCGCTGACGGTTCCGGCAGCCGGGCAATCCCCGTTTCTCCCACCACTTCACACTGAATGTCGTAGCCGTACTGGCAGTTGACGAAGACTTCCACGTCGATCAGGGTGCCCTTGCGCGTTTCGAAGGAGACAATCTGCGGATCTCGCAGGCGCGCATGGGTATGGGAAGTGGAACGCGGAAAGCGTACCTGTACCGAGCGATAGTCGTCGTTAAGCAGCCAGCGCAGCACGTCCAGCTCGTGGATCAGGGTGTTGGTGATCGCCATATCGGTGGTGTAGTTCTCACCTACCGACTGATTGCGGTGCGCGCAATGCAGCATCAGCGGCGCGCCGATGTCGCCATCATCGATGACTTTTTTCAGCGCCAGATAGCCTTCATCATAAGGGCGCATAAAGCCAACCTGCACCAGACGACGGCCGGCTTTCATTTCGGCGTCCACGATGCGGCGGCAGCCTTCGGCGCTCAACGCCAGCGGCTTTTCGCAGAATACCGGTTTACCGGCGGCGATGGCGGCGAGGGTATACTCCTCATGCGTCGGGTCCCATGAGGTCACCAGAATGGCATCCACGTCGCTGGCGTTAATGACGTCATGCCCGTCGGTGTAGATTTCCGCCTGCACGCCCGGCAAGGCAACCGCCGCGCGCGCGCTGTCCGCATTGATATCCGACACCGCCACCACGGTGGCCCCCTGTAAGACCTGGGTACAACGCCGGATATGTTCTTTACCGATGGCGCCAGCGCCGATGACACCTAGCTTGAGTGACATAGTGGTTTTCTCCGTGATTCTGTAGGGTTCAAGGTGAGCATTCTGTTCTAGTAATCTCGCGCTTCAGCGCGTTTTTCATTAATCATTTCAGCCACTTTGCGAATACGTTCCGACAGTGCCGCCTGGGCGATACCGACGTTCCACCAGCTGCCGTACGAGTGGACCATGGTTTTCGGCAGCACTTTAATATCGATCAGGGTGCTGACCGTTTCGCGGCGCGCGGCATCCAGGGCATGGCGCAGTTCATCGAGGGTGGTGACGCGCCAGGTTTTGCAGCCGTAGCCGGCGGCGATGGTGGCGAAATCGACCGGTATCAGCCCGCCCTGCAACTGCCCGTCTTCCGCCGAGCGATAGCGGAACTCGGTACCGAAGCTGCCCATACCGTGGCCAATCTGCAGGTTGTTAATACAGCCGTTGGCCATGTTGTCGAGCAGCACGATGTTGATCTTCGCCCGCTCCTGCAACGAGGTGACCAGCTCGGAGTGCAGCATCATGAAGGAGCCATCCCCCACCAGCGAATAGACCTCGGTTTGCGGCTGCGCCAGCTTCACCCCCAGCGCGGCATTCACTTCATAACCCATGCAGGAGTAACCGTATTCCACGTGGTAGGTGTTGGGCGCCCGGTTGCGCCAGACGCGTTGCAGATCTCCGGGTAAGCTGCCCGCCGCCGCCACGATCACCGCGTCGGCCGGGAGCGTGTCATTAAGTACGCCGAGCACGCTGCTCTGGGTCAGCGTGGAGTCGGTGATCTGGCGGAATTCGCGATACACCGACTCGCGATCGAGAGCATCATCGACTTCCGGGACGAAACTCTTTTCCTGCCATACGGCCTGATAGACGCGCTGCGTCTCTTTCAGCTGGCGACTTTGCACGCTGTCAATCTGCGCCCCCCAGTTCGCCTGCCAGCCGTCGTCCGCCAGCGCGCCGTCCAGCGCGGTCAGCGCTTCGCGGGCATCGGCCAGCAGCGGAATCCCGTCGAGCTTCCAGGCATCGAAGTTGCTGACGTTGACGTTCAGGAAGCGCACGCCAGGGTGCTGGAACAGCCATTTAGAGGAGGTGGTGAAATCGCTAAAACGGGTGCCGATACCGATGATCAAATCGGCCTCTTTTGCCAGCAGGTTCGCGGCCAGGCAGCCGGTTTCGCCGACGCCGCCGACGTTCAGCGGATGGGAGGAGACCACCGTCCCTTTCCCGGCCTGGGTTTCTGCAAAGGGAATGCCGTAGCGTTCCGCGAAGCGGGACAGCGCTTCCCCGGCACCGGCATATTTCACTCCGCCGCCGCAAATAATCAGCGGCTTGCGGCTGGCCTTAATCGCCGCCACCGCATCCGCCAGCTGGGCGGCGCTGGCCGGGCGGCGATCGAGACGATGCACGCGGCGAACAAAGAACGACTCCGGGTAATCCCAGGCTTCGCCCTGCACATCCTGCGGCAGACAGAGAGTGACGGCGCCGGTTTCCGCCGGATCGGTGAGGACCCGCATGGCGTTAATGCAGGCGCTCATCAGCTGTTCCGGGCGCGTCACGCGATCCCAGTATTTGCTCACCGCCCGGAAGGCGTCGTTGGTGCTGATGCTGAGGTCATAGCTCTGCTCAACCTGCTGCAGCACCGGGTCCGGCTGCCGGCTCGCAAACACGTCGCCGGGCAGCAGCAGCAGAGGAATGCGGTTGGCGGTGGCCGTCGCCGCGGCGGTAATCATATTGGCCGCGCCCGGGCCGACGGAAGAGGTGCAGGCAATGATCTGCCGGCGCAGAGACTGGCGAGCGAAACCGGTGGCCGCATGCGCCATCCCCTGTTCGTTACGCCCCTGGAAGACCCGCATTTCGCCGCTATCCTGTTCCAGCGCCTGGCCCATCCCCAGCACGTTGCCGTGGCCAAAGATGGCGAAAATACCCTTGACGAATTTATGCTCTTCGCCGTCGACGTCCAGAAACTGGTTATCAAGGAATTTTACCAGCGCCTGCGCCATGGTCAGTCTCAGTTTGCCCATCTTGCACAATCCTTATTGTTCAGTATTTGTGTGTGGGTTAGCGCGTTTTCCCTGCGCAGCAACGCTTGTCACGGCGGCGGGAAATCGTTAACGTCCACTGGAATACTTCTGGATTATAGGCAAACAATTTTTTCATTAAACATAAATACAGAAAAAACATTTCATTTTGCGAGAAGGATCAAACTCTCCCTTCATTTCATGCGTTTCACGGGCCGCCGCCCGCAGATAGCCCGCCGCGTCGGGCCGGCCATAGCTGATATATCCTCTTAAAAATCATGTATAAAGCGCTAACCTGTCGTCCCCTTTCACCCCAGGGACGCTAGCGACCCGTCGTCCTTAGTCTCATGAGGCCTGGCGCGGCAGAGTGGTAGATCCCTCACACTTTTGGTTTTTTAATTTCGATCCAATTTGCAAATGAAATATTTATTTCTCAAACTAGGGGTAACCGTTCACCTCAGGCTGTTTGTGGAGGTCCCGTCGGCATCCCGACCCTTCCGTACAGCAGATATGCAAAAGGAAATCCTAGCTATGAATGCAGCAGTAAAGCGGCTTGATGTCATCTGTATTGGCCGGGTGGCAGTCGACCTCTACGCCCAGCAGATCGGCGCGAGGCTGGAAGACGTTGCCAGTTTCTCTAAATATCTGGGCGGCTCCTCCGGCAACGTGGCCTTTGGCACCGCCATTCAGGGATTAAAATCCGCGATGCTGGCTCGCGTCGGCGATGAGCACAATGGCCGTTTTTTGCGTGAAACGCTCAGCCGGGCGGGGGTCGATACCGAATACCTGATTACGGATAAACAGCGCCTCACCGCGCTGGTGATGCTGGGGATCAAAGACCAGGAAACCTTCCCGCTCATTTTTTACCGTGATAACTGCGCCGACATGGCGCTGGCGCCTGAGGATATTGCTGAGGAGTACATCGCCTCTTCCCGTGCGCTGGCGGTCACCGGCACCCATCTTTCTCATGCCAGTACCCGCGCGGCGGTGCTGAAGGCGCTGGAATACGCCCGCCGTCACGGCCTGCGCACCGCGCTGGATATCGATTACCGTCCGGTGCTGTGGGGCTTAACTTCGCTGGGCGACGGTGAAACGCGTTTCATCGAATCCGGTCAGGTCACCAGCCAGCTGCAGGAAGTGCTACATTTATTCGATTTAGTGGTCGGTACGGAAGAAGAGTTTCATATTGCCGGCGGCAGCACCGACACCCTGACCGCGCTGAAAAACGTGCGTCATGCCACCCAGGCGACGCTGGTGTGTAAACGGGGTCCGATGGGCTGCGTGGTGCTGGAAGGCGACATTCCCGATAGCTGGGACAGCGTCCCGCTGCAGCAGGGCGTACGGGTCGAGGTGCTCAATGTGCTGGGCGCGGGCGACGCCTTTATGTCCGGCCTGCTGCGCGGCTGGCTGAATGATGAAGGCTGGGAGCAGGCCTGCCGCTATGCGAACGCCTGCGGCGCGCTGGTGGTTTCGCGCCACGGCTGTGCGCCGGCGATGCCGACCCGGGTCGAGTTAGATGACTATCTGCTGCGGGCGGAATCCGTTCCGCGTCCGGATATTGATGCGCGTCTGAACCATTTACACCGCGTCACCAGCCGCCGCCAGCAGTGGCCGGAGCTGTGCATTTTCGCTTTTGACCACCGTAAGCAGCTGGCGGATCTGGTCCAGGAAACCGGGCGCGATGAGAGCTGCATCCCGCAGCTCAAGCTGCTGCTGCTGGCCGCGGCGGAAGCCGCCGCGCAAGAGGCGGGCCTCGAGCAGCGAAGCGGCATTCTCTCTGACGGCACCTACGGTCAGCGGGCGCTGAACGCGATTACCGGCAAAGGCTGGTGGATCGGTCGCCCGATTGAGCTACCCGGCTCCCGACCGCTGCGCCTGGAACACGGCAATATTGGCTCTCAGCTGATCGACTGGCCGCTGGAGCAGGTGGTGAAATGTCTGGTCTTCTATCACCCGGCCGATCCGGCTCCGCTGCGGGCTGAACAGGATGCGCTGCTGCTGGAGGTCTGGCAGGCCTGCAACAAGTCCGGGCACGAGCTGCTGGTGGAAGTGATCCTCCCGGAAAACGGCCCGGACAAAGACGAGCGCCATTACTACACGATGCTGGAACATTTTTACCAGCTCGGCATCCAGCCAGACTGGTGGAAGCTGCCGCCGCTCTCCAGCGCCAGCTGGGAAAAAATCAGCGCCCTGATCGAACGCGAAGATCGCTGGTGCCGCGGGATCCTGATCCTTGGCCTCGACGCCCCTTCCGATCGTCTGCGCGCCGGTTTTGCCGAGGCCGCCGGCCACCCGATCATCAAAGGTTTCGCCGTGGGACGCACCATCTTCGGCCAGCCTTCCCGCCGCTGGATGCAGGGCGAACTGAGCGACGAAGCGCTGATCGATGAGGTGAAACGTAACTACCTGACCCTTATCGACTACTGGCGCGAAGCCCGCGGTTAACCCTGATAAAGCCCGCCCCGCCCCCCTGGGGCGGGTTTTTTACGCTTTCTTCGTGAAATGAATCGCGTATTTCATCGCAATAAATGAAAAATTCGCTTCATTTGGTACACTGGAAGTTATATTCCTTTCATTTTCTCAGAGCGCACCCTATGGCCAATAATCCGACCCAACTGACCATCCTGCAGGATGAAATACGGCGTCGCTACGATACCTTAAGCAAACGCCTGAAACAGGTGGCGCGCTATATTCTGGATAACAGCAATAGCGTGGCTTTCGATACCGTGGCCTCCATCGCCCAGCAGGCGGACGTCCCGCCTTCGACCCTGATCCGTTTCTCGAATGCGTTTGGCTTCAGCGGCTTTAACGAAATGAAGCAGATGTTCAGACAGCATCTGATGGAAGAGACCGCCAACTATACCGAGCGCGCGCGTCTGTTTCGTCAGACCACCAACGATGAAACCTCCCCGCCGGAAACGCCGACGGAAATCCTCAATATGTTTACCATGGTGAACACCCAGGCGCTGCAGCAGCTGGCGATGCAGACCTCCGGCGATGACCTTGAGCGCGCGGTCGCCCTGCTGGCGGAAGCGGAGAATATCTACGTGATTGGCCTGCGCCGTTCATTTAGCGTCGCCTCCTATCTGACCTACGCGCTGCGCCATCTCGATCGCAAAGCGTTCCTGATTGACGGTCTCGGCGGGATGTTTACCGAGCAGCTGAGCCTGGTGGGGCCGAAAGACGTGGTGGTCGCCGTCAGCTTCTCGCCTTACGCGCGTGAGGTGGTGGAGCTGGTGGAGCTGGGCGCCCAGCGTAAAGCCCGGCAAATCGCCATTACCGATAGCCAGGTGAGCCCGCTCGCGGCGTTCAGCGACGTCTGTTTCGTGGTGCGTGAGGCGCAGGTTGACGGTTTCCGTTCGCAGGTGGCCTCCCTGTGCCTGGCCCAGACGCTGGCCGTTTCCCTGGCGCTGAACAGCAGTAAAGAACCACAGCCCCAGCAGAATCACGCCTGACCCGGCCTCCCTCTCCCGGATTGCCGCGCCTGCGCCTGATCCGGGCGACCCCTCTCCCCATGTAGCCCCGGTAAGCGTAGCGCCACCGGGGAAGATCACCGGCGCCGTCGCGAAACCTCCCGGATTGCCGCGCCTGCGCCTGATCCGGGCGCCCCCTCTCCCCATGTAGCCCCGGTAAGCGTAGCGCCACCGGGGAATACCTCCGGGCGGCCACCGGGGAACAACAGAAGACAAAAAGGGCCGCTAAGCAAAACTTAGCGGCCCTTTGAACGCTTGCGAACCGTCAGTCGTGGCGGGGATAGTCCGGACTATTGATCCACGCGTGGTCCTCTTCCCAGGTAAACAGCCATTTCCGCTGCGGGCCGGCCATCACGTTCAGATAGTAGCTGTCATACCCGGCGATCGCCGCGACCGGATGGTAGCCGCGCGGCACCATCACCACATCGTGGTTGTAAGGCGCCATACAGACATCAAGGCTGCGGTCATCGGTATAGACACGCTGCAGGGCAAAACCCTGCGGCGGATCGAAACGGTGATAGTAGGTCTCTTCCAGCTGGGTCTCTTTCCCCGGCAGCGCGGTATCATGCTTATGGGACGGCCACGAGCTGGTCGCCCCCTCGTCGGTATACACCTCGACCACCAGCAGACAGTCGGCCTGCGCGTTATCCGGCAGGATGTTGTGCACCAGCCGTTGATTGCGCCCTTTGCCGCGATGCTCCACGCCCACCTCCTGCGGCGGAATCACCCGCGCCGGCAGCGTCCCCTTGCCCGGGGCGCTACACACCGCCAGTTCCAGATCGGAATCCGCCGTCACCTCCACCTTGTCCTGCGTCGGAACGTACACCGACCACGGCGGAGTGCGCTCAAATGGCGACATCCGCTGACCAAGGTTGGGAAAATCGGCCTGCGCGGTTTTCACCGAGGCCAGCCCGGCGACCAGCACCAGGCACAGCTCGCGTTCACCGCTTTCCAGGGTAATGGACTGCCCTTTTTTCAGCAGCCACACATCGAAGCCGATATAGCGCCATCCGGCGCTTTGCGGCGTAATGTGCTGGATCTGCCCCTCTTTTCGCGATTTTGCCAGTAACGACATGGCGTTCTCCTTCGCCGGTTAACCTAAAGTCGGCATACTGAATTCAGATACGGTTTGCTGCCCTTCCGGCCAGCGCACGGTGGCGGTTTTCATGCGGGTATAAAAACGCACGCCGTCCGGTCCGTGGACATTCAGCGCGCCAAACACCGAACGTTTCCAGCCGCCAAAGCTGTGGAACGCCATCGGCACCGGCACCGGAACGTTGACCCCGACCATGCCGGCCTGAACATCATGCACAAATTCCCGCGCGGTGTGGCCGTTGCTGGTAAAGACGGCGCTGCCGTTGCCAAATTCGTGGCTGTTCACCAGCGCCAGCGCGCCAGCGTAATCCGCCACGCGCACAATCCCCAGCACCGGGCCAAAAATCTCTTCGCGCCAGATGGTCATCTCGGGCGTCACGTTATCGAACAGCGTACCGCCGACGTAGTAGCCTTCATCATAGCCCGCCACGCGCAGCTTGCGCCCGTCGACCACCAGTTTCGCCCCTTCGCTGGCGCCTTTATCAATATAGCCGAGCACTTTTTTCTGATGGGTATCAGAAACCACCGGGCCCATTTCGTTCTCTTCTTTGCCGCGCATGCAGCCCGGGCCGACCTTCAGCGCTTCCACCAGCGGCTTCAGACGCGCAATCAGTTTGTCCGCCGTTTCATCGCCCACCGCGACGACGACCGGCAGCGCCATGCAGCGCTCGCCCGCGGAGCCAAAGGCGCCGCCCATAATGGCATTAACGGTCGCATCGAGGTCCGCATCCGGCATGACGATGGCGTGGTTTTTCGCCGCGCCAAAGGCCTGGACGCGTTTGCCATGCGCACTGGCGGTCTTATAAATATATTCGGCGACGCCGGACGAGCCGACGAAGCTGACCGCCGCAATGCGCGGGTCGGTATACAGCTGCTCGGCGTCTTCGTTGCTGCAATGTATGACGTTAAAAACGCCGTCCGGCAGACCGGCTTCCTTCAGCAGTTCGCCCAGGCGTACCGCGGCCGTCGGGGCCAGCGCCGGTGGTTTGAGGACGAAGCTGTTGCCGCAGGCCAGCGCCAGCGGGAACATCCACATCGGCACCATCGCCGGGAAGTTAAACGGAGTAATCCCCGCCACCACCCCCAGCGGCTGCATCAATGAATAGCTGTCCACGCCGGTACCGACGTCTGATGAATATTCACCTTTAATCAGGTGCGGAATCCCGCAGGCAAACTCCACGACTTCCAGGCCGCGGGTCAGCTCGCCCAGCGCGTCTGACCATACCTTGCCATGCTCGCTGACGATAATGCCCGCCAGCTCATCCGCGTGTTGTTCAAGCAGCATTTTAAAGTTGAACAGCACGCGGGCGCGGCGCAGCGGCGTGGTGCGCGACCAGCTTTCAAACGCATCACGGGCAACCTGAATGGCATCAGAGACTTCCTGAGCGGTCGACAAGGTGACTTCGCGCACCACCTTGCCCGTCGCCGGGTCATACACCGGCATCGTTTCATTGCTGCTGCTGGTAACGGTTTTCCCGCCAATAAAGTTTCCTGTGATCGTCATGTTCTCGCCTCATGGTGTGGAAGGCCAACGCTGCGGCCCATCTCCGATTTTGCTGTGCTATAACCGTAGTAAAATGAAACTTATATTTCAATGATGATATTAAATGAAATTCTATTTTGGTGATAACTGTCGCATTTCTCCGCAATGGCGCTTCCGATCGCCGACAAAAGCGCGATCGATACGCTTCAGACAGGGCAACCCCTGCGCCGGATAGCCATCAGACACAGCATGAACGATTATTTGCGAAGCTGTTCAAAGAACCATCATTTCACTCATTGCTAATTTTGAAATAAATGTTTTGACTAACGGGTAATCGAACAAACCATCCACCTTCTTCCTGGAGAGTCACATGGCTATCGCCCTGCAACGTTTCTGCATCAACCGCAAGATCGCCCCCGCGCTAAGCATCGACGCTTTTTTCCGCCTGGTGAACAGCCTGGGGCTGAACAAGGTCGAACTGCGTAATGATTTGCCCGGCGGTCAAGTGACCGACGATCTCAGCCATCAGCAGGTGCGGGAACTGGCTGACCGTTATCATATTGAGATTCTGACCATTAATGCGCTGTATCCTTTCAACCGTCGTACGGAACAGGTTCGCAGCCTGGCCGAATCGCTGCTGAAAGAGGCCCAGGCCATCGGCGCAAAAGCCCTGGTCCTGTGCCCGCTCAACGATGGCAGCGAGGTGGCCGCCGCTGAAACCCTGCACGCCCTGCGCGACCTCTCCCCCCTGTTTTCGTTTTACGGCGTGCGGGGCCTGGTTGAACCGCTCGGCTTCCCGCAGAGCTCGCTGCGTTCCGCCGCCCAGGTGCAGAGGCTGATTCGCGATGCCCAGGTACCGTTTAAGCTGCTGATTGATACCTTTCACCACCACCTGTATCCGCAGGCGGAGGCCGAGTTTAGCCTGCTGGATGTTGCAGAGGTCGGCCTCGTGCACCTCTCCGGCGTGGACGACGCCCGGCCGCGGGAAAGCCTGACCGATGATGAACGCATCATGCTGACGGCCAAAGACCGGCTGCAGACCGCTGAGCAGGTCAAACAGCTGGAAGCGCGCGGTTACCAGGGCGCCTACTCCTTCGAACCCTTCGCCCCGGCGCTGGCGACATGGAGCGAAGACGATATCCGCCGCGAGATAGCGCAGAGCATCGCGCTGATTCAGCAGCACTGCGCCTGAGGCCCCATCAACGCCATTCCCGACTAACGTGGCGATTTCTTCGCTCTTTTTGCGCCCGGGTTGCCTATAATCGACGCAGGATAAATGGAGGAATCAACCATGAGCTCACCCCTGCTGATTGCGCGCACGCTGGAAAAACAGCTGCATTTGTTACCCGGTATGGCCAACCGTCACGGCCTGATCACCGGTGCCACCGGGACCGGGAAAACTGTCACCCTGCAGAAGCTGGCGGAATCATTTTCGCAAATCGGCGTCCCGGTGTTTATGGCCGATGTAAAAGGCGATCTGACCGGGATCGCCGCAGCGGGCCAAAGCTCGGAGAAACTGCAGGCACGGCTGGAAAAGATCGGCGTTACCGACTGGCAGCCCCACGCTAACCCGGTGGTAGTGTGGGATATTTTCGGCGAGAAAGGCCATCCGGTTCGCGCGACGGTATCCGATCTCGGGCCGCTGCTGCTGGCGCGGTTATTGAATCTCAACGAGGTCCAGTCCGGAGTGCTGAATATCATTTTTCGCATTGCCGACGATCGCGGCCTGCTGCTCCTCGACTTTAAGGATTTGCGCGCCATCACCCAGTATATCGGCGACAACGCCAAAGCCTTTCAAAACCAGTATGGCAATATCAGCACCGCGTCGGTCGGGGCTATCCAACGCGGTTTACTGACGCTGGAGCAGCAAGGGGCGGAGCACTTCTTTGGCGAGCCGATGCTCGATATCGCGGACTGGATGCGCGTCGATGAGGATGGCAAAGGGGTAATTAATGTCCTCAGCGCCGAGAAGCTGTACCAGATGCCGAAGCTGTATGCGGCCAGCCTGCTGTGGATGCTCTCAGAACTCTATGAACGTCTGCCGGAAGCCGGGGATCTGGAAAAGCCGAAGCTGGTCTTTTTCTTCGATGAAGCCCATCTGTTGTTTAACGACGCCCCCCAGGTATTGCTGGATAAAATCGAGCAGGTGATCCGCCTGATTCGCTCTAAAGCCGTGGGGGTCTATTTCGTCTCGCAGAACCCGTCGGATATACCCGATGCGGTCCTGGGCCAGCTGGGCAACCGGGTCCAGCACGCCCTGCGCGCCTTCACGCCGAAAGATCAGAAAGCGGTGAAAACCGCCGCGCAGACCATGCGCGCCAACCCGGCCTTCAGCACCGAGCAGGCCATTCAGGAACTGGGCACCGGCGAAGCGCTGATCTCATTCCTTGATGAGAAAGGCAGCCCGTCGGTGGTCGAGCGGGCGATGGTTATCGCCCCGTGCTCGCGGATGGGACCGGTGAGCGACGACGAGCGTAACGGCCTGATTAACCACTCGGCACTGTACGGCAAATATGAAGAAGAGGTCGATCGCGAGTCCGCGTTTGAAATGTTGCAAAAAGGCGTGCAGGCCGCCGCCGGACAGCAGGAGACGCCGCCGGCGCAAGGCCAGACCAGCGGCGACGACGACGGTCTGCTGGGCGGGCTGAAAGATATCCTGTTTGGCACCACCGGCCCGCGCGGCGGCAAGCGCGACGGCATCGTGCAAACGGCGGCCAAAAGCGCGGTGCGTCAGGTGACGAATCAGATAGTGAGAGGCATGCTGGGGAGTTTACTCGGCGGGCGAAAACGTTGATCTCATCCCCCTCCCGGCGCAAGGGAGGGGGATGCGGGACTAATTTTTTTTCATCATCAGCCACAGGCTAATCAGGAAGAAGCTGAAGCTCGGCAGCAGCGCGCCGATAATCGGCGGAATACCGTAGACCAGCGTCAGCGGGCCAAAAATCTGGTCGAGGACGTAGAAGATAAAGCCAAAGCTGATCCCGGTGACCACCCTGACGCCCATCGCCACGCTGCGCAGCGGGCCGAAGATAAACGACAGCGCCATCAGCATCATCACCGCCACCGACAGCGGCTGGAAGATCTTGCTCCACATATTTAGCTGATAACGTCCCGGATCCTGCCCGCTGGACTTCAGATAGGTGACATAGTTATGCAGGCCGCTGATCGACAGCGCATCCGGGTCCAGGGCCACAACCCCCAGCTTGTCCGGCGTCAGCTTAGTTTTCCAGGTCCCGCTCACCATCTGTGAACCGGTGATCTGTTTCGGGTCGGTCAGGTTGGACTCATCAACCTGCGACAGGCGCCAGACTTTCGTCTCGTTATCGAATTTCGCCGAAGCGGCGTAGCGCACGGTCTGCAAGCGGCGCTGGTCGTTGAAGGCGTAAATGCTCACCCCGCCCAGCTCGTCGTTACCTTTCACCCGTTCGATATAGACGAAGTTATGCCCGTCTTTCGCCCACAGCCCCTGCTGAGTCGACAGCAGCGACCCGCCGTACATCTGCTGAGCGCGGTAGTTACGCGCCATCTGCTCGCCCTGCGGCGCGACCCACTCGCCTATCGCCATGGTCAGCAGCACCAGCGGAATCGCGGTTTTCATCACCGCCAGCGCCACCTGCAAGCGGGTGAAGCCAGAGGCCTGCATGACCACCAGCTCACTGCGCTGCGCCAGCATCCCCAGCCCGAGCAGCGCGCCGAGCAGCGCCGCCATCGGGAAGAAGATCTGCACGTCTTTCGGCACGCTGAGAAGGGTGTACAGCCCGGCGCCCAGCGCGTCATAACTGCCCTGACCGGCTTTTTTCAGCTGATCGACAAACTTGATAATGCCCGAGAGCGAAACCAGCATGAACAGCGTCATCATGATGGTGTTGAAAATCGTCTTACCGATATAACGGTCAAGTACGCCAAACGCCTGCATCACGCCGCTCCTTTATTAAAACGGGCACGGAAGCGGCGCATCGGCACCGTATCCCACAGGTTCAACAGCACGGCCAGCGCGAAATAGAGCAGGTTGATGGCCCACATCCAGATCATCGGGTCGATTTTCCCTTTGCCGCCGTTGGACTTAATCGAGGTCTGCAGCAGGAAGAACACCAGGTACAGCAGCATCGCCGGCAGCATCGACAGCACCCGGCCCTGACGCGGGTTCACCACGCTCAGCGGGACCACCATCAGCGCCATAATGAACACCGTCGCCACCAGCGTGAAACGCCAGTGCAGCTCCGCGCGCGCGCGGTCGGTATCGGTGCGCCACAGCGTGCGCATCCCCATCTGTTCGGTATCGTCAGGATCCGACGCCACCGCCTGATGGCCGACAATCGCCTGATAATTTTTGAAATCCGTAATGCGGAAATCGCGCAGCATCGCCGTGCCTTCGAAGCGGGTGCCCTGATTCATGGTCACCACCTGCGAGCCGTCTTTCTGCTGGGTGAGCTCGCCCGAATCCGCCACCACGACCGACGGACGCGCGTTGCCTTTCGGCTTCAGCTGCGCCAGGAACACATCCTGGAAGCGCTTGCCGTTGACGTTTTCAATAAACAGTACGGCGCTGCCATCGCTGGCCTGCTGGAACTGCCCCTGGGCCAGCGCGGCCATCCCGGGGTTGGCTTTGGCTTCCGCCAGCACCTCATCCTGATGTCGGGACGACCAGGGGCCGGCCCACATCACGTTCACCGCCGCCACGGCGCCGGTAAACAGCGCGAGGATCATCGCCGCTTTCACCAGTACGGCCTTACTCAGACCGCAGGCATGCATCACCGTGATTTCACTTTCGGTATACAGTTTGCCCAGCGTCATCAGCAGCCCGAGGAATAAGCTCAGGGGCAGAATCAGCTGCGCCATTTCCGGCACGCCCAGCCCTAACAGCGAGAGCACCAGATTGGTCGGGATATCGCCATCCACCGCGGCGCCGAGGATCCTGACCAGCTTCTGGCAAAAGAAAATGAGTAACAGGATGAACAGGATCGCCAACTGGCTTTTCAGCGTCTCACGAACCAGATATCTTATGATTATCACTATAAATACGCCCGTAAAAACCCGTCTTATTGCAGGAAAATTGCTTGTTTCATGGCTTAAACGTCATTTATTCTCTTTGGTCTTCGAAATCATCGCTAAGATTAAATGACTCATTGGTTCCGCGTATCAGGTTTTTTTCTGACGAACCAAAGCCGTAATAACGTTAAGATTAACACGAAGTCACCGCAACCGCGGTCATGAGTTACGAAAGCTTTCAATTCTATCCGTAGCCACCGTCGTTGTCTTTAAGATTCAGGAGCGTAGTGCATGGAGTTCAGTGTAAAAAGCGGTAGCCCGGAGAAACAGCGGAGTGCCTGTATCGTAGTCGGCGTCTTTGAACCGCGTCGCCTCTCCCCGATTGCCGAGCAACTCGATAAAATCAGTGACGGTTATATCAGCGCGCTGCTGCGTCGCGGTGAACTGGAAGGTAAGCCTGGCCAGACGCTGCTGCTGCACCATGTGCCCAACATTCTGTCAGAACGAATTCTGCTGATTGGCTGTGGCAAGGAGCGTGAACTGGATGAGCGTCAGTATAAACAGGTCATTCAGAAAACCATCAACACGTTGAATGATACCGGTTCGATGGAAGCCGTCTGCTTCCTGACCGAACTGCACGTTAAAGGGCGTAACAACTACTGGAAAGTTCGCCAGGCCGTTGAGACCGCCAAAGAGACGCTGTACAGCTTCGATCAGCTGAAGACCAACAAAAGCGAGCCGCGTCGTCCGCTACGTAAAATGGTCTTCAACGTCCCGACCCGCCGCGAACTGACCAGCGGCGAGCGCGCCATCCAGCACGGTCTGGCGATTGCCGCCGGGATCAAAGCGGCGAAAGATCTGGGCAATATGCCGCCCAACATCTGCAACGCCGCCTACCTGGCTTCTCAGGCGCGTCAGCTGGCCGATACCTACAGCAAGAATGTCATTACCCGCGTGATCGGCGAACAGCAGATGCGCGAGCTGGGCATGAACTCGTACCTGGCGGTCGGCAACGGTTCGCAGAACGAATCGCTGATGTCGGTTATCGAATACAAAGGCAATCCGGCAGAAGACGCGCGTCCGATCGTGCTGGTCGGCAAGGGGCTGACCTTTGACTCCGGCGGGATCTCCATCAAACCTGCCGAAGGCATGGACGAGATGAAGTACGACATGTGCGGCGCGGCGGCGGTCTATGGCGTGATGCGCATGGTCGCGGAGCTGCAGCTGCCGCTGAACGTGATCGGCGTCCTCGCGGGCTGTGAAAACATGCCTGGCGGCCGCGCCTATCGCCCGGGGGACGTTCTGACCACCATGTCCGGCCAGACGGTTGAAGTGTTAAACACCGATGCCGAAGGCCGCCTGGTGCTATGCGACGTGCTGACCTACGTTGAACGTTTCGAGCCGGAAGCGGTGATTGACGTCGCGACGCTGACCGGCGCCTGCGTGATTGCGTTGGGCCACCACATCACCGGCCTGATGTCGAACCACAATCCGCTGGCCCACGAGCTGATCGGCGCCTCCGAGCTGGCGGGCGACCGCGCCTGGCGCTTGCCGCTGGCCGACGAGTTCCAGGATCAGCTGGAGTCTAACTTCGCGGATATGGCCAACATCGGCGGCCGCCCTGGCGGAGCGATTACCGCTGGTTGCTTCCTGTCGCGCTTCACCCGCAAATACAACTGGGCGCACCTGGATATCGCCGGCACCGCCTGGCGCTCCGGTAAAGCCAAAGGCGCCACCGGTCGTCCGGTCGCCCTGCTGTCGCAGTTCCTGCTCAATCGCGCCGGATTTAACGGCGAAGAGTAAGTTTGCTTGCCGGATCGCGCGAGGCGTATCCGGCCTGCAAAACGGCAGTAAACCGTAGGCCCGGCCAGCGCAGCGCAGCCGGGCAGTACGTTTAAATCCACCACAAGAAGCCCCATATCATGAGAAACGCAACGTTCTACCTTCTGGACAACGACACCACACAGGATGGCCTGAGCGCCGTCGAGCAACTGGTGTGTGAACTTGCCGCAGAACGTTGGCGCAGCGGCAAGCGCGTGCTGATCGCCTGTGAAGACGAGCAGCAGGCCATCCGCCTGGATGAAGCGCTGTGGACGCGCCCCCCGGAAAGCTTTGTGCCGCACAACCTGGCGGGAGAAGGGCCAAGAGGCGGCGCGCCGGTGGAGGTCGCCTGGCCGCAAAAGCGCAACAGCAGCCCGCGCGATATTCTGATCAGTCTGCGGCTAAACTTTGCAGATTTTGCCACCGCTTTCACAGAAGTGATAGACTTTGTCCCTCACGAAGACTCTCTGAAACAACTGGCGCGCGAACGTTATAAAGCGTACCGCATGGCTGGTTTCAACCTGAACACGGCAACCTGGAAATAATGGAAAAGACATACAACCCACAAGATATCGAACAGCCGCTTTACGAGCACTGGGAAAAGCAGGGCTATTTCAAACCGAATGGTGATGAAAGCCAGGAGAGCTTCTGCATCATGATCCCGCCGCCGAACGTCACCGGCAGTTTGCATATGGGTCATGCCTTCCAGCAAACCATCATGGATACCATGATTCGCTACCAGCGCATGCAGGGTAAAAATACCCTGTGGCAGGCCGGGACCGACCATGCGGGTATCGCTACCCAGATGGTGGTTGAGCGTAAGATTGCCGCCGAAGAAGGGAAAACCCGCCACGACTACGGTCGCGAGGCCTTTATCGATAAAATCTGGCAGTGGAAGGCGGAATCCGGCGGCACCATCACCCGGCAGATGCGTCGCCTTGGCAACTCCGTGGACTGGGAGCGCGAGCGCTTCACCATGGATGAAGGTCTTTCCAACGCCGTCAAAGAAGTCTTTGTCCGCCTGTACAAAGAAGATCTGATTTACCGCGGCAAGCGCCTGGTCAACTGGGATCCGAAACTGCGCACCGCCATCTCCGATCTGGAAGTGGAAAACCGCGAGTCCAAAGGCTCGATGTGGCACATCCGCTACCCGCTGGCCGACGGCGCGAAAACCGCTGACGGTAAAGATTACCTGGTGGTCGCCACCACCCGTCCGGAAACCCTGCTGGGCGACACCGGCGTGGCGGTGAATCCGGAAGACCCGCGTTACAAAGACCTGATCGGCAAATTCGTGATTCTGCCGCTGGTTAACCGCCGCATTCCGATCGTCGGCGACGAACACGCTGACATGGAAAAAGGCACCGGCTGCGTGAAAATCACCCCGGCGCACGACTTTAACGACTATGAAGTCGGGAAACGTCACGCCCTGCCGATGATCAACATCCTGACCTTTGACGGCGACATCCGCGAAAGCGCGCAGGTGTACGACACCAAAGGCGAAGAGTCCGCGGTTTACTCCGCAGAGATCCCGGCTGAATTCCAGAATCTGGAGCGTTTCGCTGCGCGTAAAGCCGTTGTGGCGGCCATCGATGCGCTCGGCCTGCTCGAAGAGATCAAACCTCACGATCTGACCGTGCCGTACGGCGACCGCGGCGGCGTGGTCATCGAGCCGATGCTGACCGACCAGTGGTACGTCCGCGCCGACGTGCTGGCGAAGCCCGCCGTAGAAGCGGTTGAAAACGGCGACATCCAGTTCGTGCCGAAGCAGTACGAAAACATGTATTTCTCCTGGATGCGCGATATTCAGGACTGGTGTATCTCCCGTCAGCTGTGGTGGGGTCACCGTATCCCGGCATGGTATGACAACGAAGGCAACGTTTACGTGGGCCGCACCGAAGACGAAGTGCGTCAGGAAAATAACCTCTCCGCCGACGTCGCCCTGCGCCAGGACGAAGATGTTCTGGATACCTGGTTCTCCTCCGCGCTGTGGACCTTCTCCACCCTCGGCTGGCCGGAAAACACCGACGCGTTGCGTCAGTTCCATCCGACCAGCGTGATGGTTTCCGGCTTTGACATCATCTTCTTCTGGATTGCCCGCATGATCATGATGACCATGCACTTCATCAAAGATGAAAACGGCAAGCCGCAGGTACCGTTCAAAACGGTCTATATGACCGGCCTGATTCGCGACGACGAAGGGCAGAAAATGTCCAAATCCAAGGGTAACGTCATTGACCCGCTGGATATGGTCGACGGCATCTCCCTGCCGGAGCTGCTGGAGAAACGTACCGGCAATATGATGCAGCCGCAGCTGGCGGAAAAAATCGCCAGACGCACCGAGAAACAGTTCCCGAACGGCATTGAGCCGCACGGCACCGACGCCCTGCGCTTCACTCTGGCGGCGCTGGCCTCCACCGGCCGCGACATCAACTGGGATATGAAGCGTCTGGAAGGTTACCGTAACTTCTGTAACAAGCTGTGGAACGCCAGCCGTTTCGTGCTGATGAATACCGAAGATCAGGACTGTGGCTTCAACGGCGGCGAAATGGTGCTCTCCCTGGCCGATCGCTGGATCCTCGCGGAGTTCAACCAGACCGTCAAAGCGTATCGCGAGGCGCTGGATAACTTCCGCTTCGATATCGCCGCCGGCATCCTGTATGAGTTCACCTGGAACCAGTTCTGCGACTGGTATCTGGAGCTGACCAAACCGGTGATGACCGGCGGTTCCGCAGCCGAGCTGCGCGGCACGCGTCATACGCTGGTGACCGTGCTGGAAGCTCTGCTGCGTCTGGCGCACCCGATCATTCCGTTCATCACTGAAACCATCTGGCAGCGGGTGAAAACCATCGTCGGTATCGATGCGGACACCATCATGCTGCAGCCGTTCCCGGTTTACGATGCGGCGCAGGTTGATGAAGCGGCGCTGGCCGATACCGAATGGCTGAAGCAGGCGATCGTCGCGGTGCGTAATATCCGTGCGGAAATGAACATCGCGCCGGGCAAACCGCTGGAACTGCTGCTGCGCGGCTGCAGCGAAGATGCGATTCGTCGTGTTAACGACAACCGCAGCTTCCTGCTCAACCTGGCGCGCCTGGAAAGCATCACCGTGCTGCCTGCCGATGATAAGGGTCCGGTTTCCGTGACCAAAATCATCGACGGCGCCGAGCTGCTGATCCCGATGGCGGGGCTGATCGACAAACAAGCCGAGCTGGCGCGTCTGGCGAAAGAGGTCGCGAAAGTCGAAGCGGAGATTGGCCGTATCGAAGGTAAGCTCGCCAACGAAGGCTTCGTCGCCCGCGCGCCGGAAGCGGTGATTGCCAAAGAGCGCGAGAAGCTGGAAGGCTACGCGGAAGCGAAAAGCAAACTGATCGAACAGCAGGCCGTTATCGCCGCGCTGTAATCCTCCCGCCCCTTGCCTGTTCAGGCAAGGGGCGTTTTTATCCACGATACGCGCTTGCGCTCCCCCCGCTCCCGATGTTATTAACAACACCATCCGTCATTTTTTTGCTATGAGTAATCGTATGAATACGATCGCGACCGTTACGGCGTCGCTGCGCCGCATCACCGCTGAAGACAATGCTGCTATCGCCAACGTTATCCGCCAGGTTTCTGCGGAATACGGGCTGACGGCCGATAAGGGCTACACCGTAGCCGATCCCAACCTCGATGAGCTTTTTGAGCTCTACAGCCAGCCGGGCTCCGCCTACTGGGTGGTTGAACAGGATGGTCGGGTGGTCGGCGGCGGCGGAATTGCCCCGCTGGCTCATAGCGAACCGGATATCTGCGAACTGCAGAAAATGTATTTTATGACCTCTGCCCGCGGACAGGGGCTGGCGAAAAAGCTGGCGCTGCTGGCGTTAGATCACGCCCGCGAGCAGGGGTTCAAACGCTGCTATCTGGAAACCACCGCCTTTCTGAAAGAGGCCGTCGGGCTATATGAGCACCTGGGGTTCGAACATATCGACGGGCCCCTTGGCCGCACCGGACATGTGGATTGCGAAGTGCGAATGCTGAAAACGCTGTAAGCGCTTGCCCCGCCCGCGCGCTGCCTGCGGCGGCTCCCGGCACTCAGGTCACCCGGATAAGACGCGCAGCGTCGCTATCCGGGAACATCGCATCAGGCGATAACCGGCACGCCGCTGTGAAAGCGGAACTCCGCCTCCGGAGCGTTAATTAACGCCGCTTCCGCCTCGCCAAGCTGGCGTATGCGTTCGCTGATATCCTCATCGGCGATCTGCTGCGCCAGGTCCAGGTAGTCCTGATAATGGCGCGCCTCCGAACGCAGCAGCGACAGGTAAAACTTCTGCAGGTCTTCCTCCAGCCACGGCGCCAGCGCGGCAAACCGCTCGCACGAGCGCGCTTCAATATAGGCGCCGCAAATCAGCTTATCGATCAGCATCACCGGTTCGTGAGAACGCACCTCTCTGCGCAGCCCGCGGGCGTAGTTGCTGGCGGTGATTTTGACGTACGGGATGTCGTGCGCCTGCATCATTTCGCGCACCTGCCAGAAGTGATGCAGCTCTTCTTTAATCAGCAGGACCATGCTATCTATCAGCTGGCGGCCCCAGGGGTCGTCGGTTTGCGGCATGGTGCTTTTATTGATTCGCTTATGCAGCGCGACGAAATCCGGCTCCGGCCCCCAGCGGTAGGTGAAGTCCTCATACGGCTTGAGACAGGCCAGCAGTTCGTCGGCCCCCTCTTTATCGGCGACATATTTACGCACCAGCAGCAGCGCATTTTGCGCCGCCTTTAGCTCACAGACCATGTGATCGGTCAGCAGCAGCGGAAGATTTTCCGCTTTACGGGCTTCATCAATCCACGCCTGAGGCGTTGGACAGTGCAGGAAATTCAGTACGGGTGCGAGTATTTGCGGGTAATCCATGAATGATCCTTGCTATACGGCGGCGGGCGCCGCCGTATCCATCTGCAACCTTAGTGGCGAACCCCGTCGTCGTCTTCATCGACGAGATCGTCATCGTCTTCTTCGTCGCCGTCTTCGCCGTTAGGATCTTCGTAGTACGTGCCCCAGCCGTCATATTCCACGCCGAATTTTTCCGCCAGGTTCAGCAGCTGCTCAACCTGGGCGTCGATCAGCTCCACTTTCAGCGCGCTTTCGCTCAGGATATCGCAGCAGATAACCACATCGCCTTCTTCGACTTCCAGCTCTTCCGGCTCGGTCACTTCATAACCCAGTTTGAACGCTTCTACCGCCACTTTCTCCAGCGTTTCGAAGTCGTCGGCAGAGAGATGGTGCTCAATGGTGTACAGGGCGTCCGGATCGCTGCCGTCTTCGAGCAGCTCTTCGATTATCAGACGCGTTTCTTCACGCTGTTCTTCCAGTAGTTCCGGGTTTGCCATGGCTCGTTCCTCATAATGTGCGGCAGATACTTCTATTGTCACATACCGCCGTGATTGCCTCCACCTTTGCGCGAAAGATTTGTGCAATGGGGTTGCAAATGAATATTCATACATATAAATTGAATTTTAATTCAATAAGTGGCTTAAGCCATGCGAGGGAACCATGTCCGAGTTTTATCAGAAGCATTTTTTAAAGTTGCTTGATTTTACCCCAGCAGAAATTACCGCCCTGCTGAAGCTGGCGGCCAGACTGAAAACCGATAAGAAAAACGGTATTGAAATCCAGTATCTTGCTGGCAAAAACATCGCGCTCATCTTCGAAAAAGACTCTACCCGCACCCGATGCTCTTTCGAAGTTGCCGCATACGATCAGGGTGCCCGCGTCACTTATCTCGGGCCAAGCGGCAGCCAGATCGGCCACAAAGAATCGATTAAAGACACGGCCCGCGTGCTGGGGCGGATGTATGACGGTATTCAGTACCGCGGCCATGGCCAGGAAGTGGTCGAAACGCTTGCCGAGTATGCCGGTGTTCCGGTGTGGAACGGCCTGACCAACGAATTTCATCCCACCCAGCTGCTGGCGGACCTGCTGACCATGCAGGAACATCTGCCGGGGAAAGCCTTCAACGACATGACCCTGGTCTATGCCGGCGACGCCCGCAACAATATGGGCAACTCGATGCTGGAAGCGGCGGCCCTCACCGGGCTGGATCTGCGCCTGGTGGCCCCGACGGCCTGCTGGCCGGAGGAGGGCCTGGTGGCGAAGTGCAAAGCGCTGGCGCAGAAAAACGGCGGTAACATTACCCTGACCGAAGATATCGCGGCGGGGGTTAAGGGCGCCGACTTTATCTATACCGACGTGTGGGTGTCGATGGGCGAAGCCAAAGAGAAGTGGGCCGAGCGTATTGCGCTGCTGCGTGATTACCAGGTGAACAGCGCGATGCTGGCGCTGACCGGCAATCCGCAGGTGAAGTTCCTGCACTGCCTGCCGGCGTTCCATGACGATCAAACCCTCCTGGGCCAGCAGATGGCGGCGGAATACGGCCTGCACGGCGGGATGGAAGTGACCGATGAGGTCTTTGAGTCGCCCGCCAGCATCGTCTTCGATCAGGCGGAAAACCGGATGCATACCATCAAAGCGGTGATGGTCGCGACGCTGGCGAAATAACCTTATCAGCTCTGGGTTATCCTCCCGGATAGCGGCGCCAGCGCCTTATCCGGGCGACCTGACGCAGCCCCTCGCGCCGGCCAGCATAACGCCACCGGGGCTGGGGTTACGCCACCCGCATCTTCACCACCGCCTTACGCACTTTTGCCGGCTCCCCCACCGCACACAGCGGCTTATGCACTTCTCCGGGATAAAACACCACAAAGTCGCCCTCATTGAGGATCACGGTTTGCTCCTGCTCGCCGGCGGGCAGAAACGCGATGTCTTTCTCCGCCAGCCAGTCGGTATCCGGCGCCCCGGCAGGCCGCGTGCTGAAGGTCATCCCCTCCTGGCCGCGCAGTACGATCTGGATATCCAGATAACGCGCATGATATTCGGCGCGGCGAGCAGCGAGCGGCGAGCGGTTCGGTACTGTCTTCTGAGATCAGATAAAACAGCGTGTTGCCGTCAATATCGTGTTTACCGGGCGGCGTCTCCGCGGTGACGTGCGCTTTAATATATTCAATCGCCTGACGCAGCGCGTCCGGCAGCCAGGCCTGCAGATGGTGAATGTGACCGACGATCATAATAACCCTCAAATATAAAACGGCTTTTCATTTTCGTTTTTATACGCCCCCTGGCGGTACCATACCAGCTCTTTTTTATGCTTTTTTGCGCTGACGCAAGCTTATCGAAGCAATCGTTTTCTTGTTTGCGTACTAATCGCTTGATCCGAAATTTGAGCTGCGTATAATGCCGGTCGATTTGCCGGGAGGAAGCATGGTCTACTGCGTACGACATTCTGTCTTACCGCGTCTGAAAACAGGCGCTGGCGTAGCGTTTTTCTTTCCGTTGCTCAAGAATTCTCGAAGCCCCTTATTCAAGGGGCTTTTTTTTTGCCCAGGCGTCAGGAGATAAACATGGCTAACCCGCTATATCAAAAACATATCATTTCCATAAACGATCTCAGCCGAGAAGACCTCGAACTGGTCCTGGCGACCGCTGCAAAACTAAAAGCGAATCCACAGCCAGAACTGCTGAAGCATAAGGTTATCGCCAGCTGTTTCTTTGAAGCCTCCACCCGTACCCGTCTGTCGTTTGAAACCTCGATGCATCGCCTCGGCGCCAGCGTGGTGGGCTTCTCCGACAGCAGCAACACTTCGCTGGGCAAAAAAGGCGAAACCCTGGCCGACACCATTTCGGTCATCAGCACCTACGTTGACGCCATCGTCATGCGTCACCCGCAGGAAGGGGCCTCGCGCCTGGCCACCGAATTTTCCGGCGGTATTCCGGTGCTCAACGCCGGCGACGGGGCGAACCAGCACCCGACGCAGACCCTGCTGGATCTGTTCACCATTCAGGAAACCCAGGGGCGCCTGGAAAACCTCAACGTCGCGATGGTCGGCGACCTCAAGTACGGCCGCACCGTCCACTCGCTGACCCAGGCGCTGGCGAAGTTTAGCGGCAACCGTTTCTACTTCATCGCCCCGGACGCGCTGGCGATGCCGCAGTACATCCTCGATATGCTGGATGAAAAAGGAATTGCCTGGAGCGTGCATAGCGCCATCGATGAGGTGATGGAAGAGGTGGATATTCTGTACATGACCCGCGTCCAGAAAGAGCGTCTGGATCCATCCGAATACGCCAACGTCAAGGCGCAGTTTGTCCTGCGTGCCGCCGACCTCGAAGGCGCCCGACACAACATGAAAGTGCTGCATCCGCTGCCGCGCATTGATGAAATCACCACCGATGTCGATAAAACGCCGCACGCCTGGTATTTCCAGCAGGCCGGCAACGGCATCTTCGCACGCCAGGCGTTACTGGCACTGGTACTGAATAGCGAGCTGGCTCTGTAAGGGGGAACGACCATGACACACGATAATAAATTGCAGGTAGAAGCCATTAAACGTGGCACCGTCATTGACCATATCCCTGCGCAGGTGGGCTTTAAGCTGCTGACGCTGTTCAAGCTGACCGAAACGGACCAGCGCATCACCATCGGCCTGAATCTGCCGTCAGGTGAAATGGGCCGCAAGGACCTGGTAAAAATCGAGAATACCTTCCTCACCGACGAGCAGGTTAACCAGCTGGCGCTGTACGCCCCGCATGCCACGGTCAACCGCATCGACGATTATGAAGTGGTGGGTAAATCGCGCCCGAACCTGCCGGATCGGATCAACAACGTGCTGGTCTGCCCGAACAGCAACTGCATCAGCCACGCTGAGCCGGTTTCTTCCAGCTTTGCGGTCAAAAAGCGCGCCAATGATATCGCGCTGAAGTGCAAATATTGTGAAAAAGAGTTTTCACATTATGTCGTTCTGGCCAACTAATTGAGGTTGGTATTGGCGACCCGGCTCCCTATAATGGCCGGGTCCCCTACGCGCTATCCTGCAAGCGGCCTCTTTGTCGGCGGCGTGAGCGCCCACGGCGACTCGCTCCCTGCCGCATCGATGCAACCCCAAGGATTCCGCGTCACTACTTAATCATGCTGTTATTCAGGAGAACTCATGTCTAAAACTATCGCGACGGAAAATGCACCAGCAGCAATCGGCCCGTACGTTCAGGGTGTTGATCTGGGTAGCATGATCATCACTTCCGGCCAAATCCCCGTCGACCCGAAAACCGGTAGCGTGCCGGAAGATGTCGCCGCGCAGGCGCGTCAGTCTCTGGACAACGTGAAAGCTATCGTGGAAGCGGCAGGCCTGAAAGTGGGCGATATTGTTAAAACCACCGTATTCGTCAAAGATCTCAACGATTTCGCCACCGTGAATGCCGCTTATGAAGCGTTTTTCAGCGAGCATAATGCGACCTTCCCGGCACGTTCCTGTGTTGAAGTGGCGCGCCTGCCGAAAGATGTGAAGATCGAGATCGAAGCGATCGCGATTCGTCGCTAAGCGCTTCTTTCCCCTCACCCGCCCGCTGTTAAGTCACGCGTCGGGTGAGGGAGTTTCCTCACTCTACCTTCGTCGCCCGCAGCAGCTTCTCCAGCGGATAGACCGCCGCAATCACCAGCTCATCCTGGGTTTTCGCCGCCTCGTCGAGCTGCGCCTGAACCGAAGCATACTCTTTATCGTCCAGCGTCCCCTGACGCGCCACCAGATCGGTCAGCCGCAGGCCTAACGTCGCCAGTTTATCCACCTGCTGTACCACCGGGCCGATCGCCGCCAGCTGATAGCTATTTTCCGTCAACGCCTGAACATCGGCGGTGTTATTTTGCCAGCGGCTAAAGATATGGCGTAACGCGTCCGCGCTTTCGTTGTCTTCCGCATCGCTGATTAAACGTTCCGCCCAGCGGTCGAGGCTGCGGACGGTGGCGCTTTCCGCGGGCAGCGCATCGGCCAGGCGGTTTAACGGCTCGAACAGATCGTAATGGTTGGCCTGGAATTTCAGGTGCTGACGGGTGTAGTAGTGCGCCGGTTCCAGCGCCTGGGCGAGGATTTGCAGCGGCAGGGCGCTGCTGCCGTTGGCCAGGCGCGTGAACTGCACCAGCTGCTGGGTATGCTGCTGCAGGCCGACCGAGACCGTTGACCAGCTGTCCATCGCCTGCAGGCGCTGATACATATTGTCGCTATCGTTAACATCCTGCGCCGACCACAGCCGCTCCGCCACCGCGAAGGCCCGCGGCCACAGTTTAATATCCAGCACCGGCGCCGCGACGTTTTCCGCCCACAGCGCCGCTTCACCGCCGAGCAGGTTCTTCTGCTGGTCCGCGCCGGGGACCACCGGCGGCGTGCCCTGAGGCACCGCTTCCAGCCTCTGCCCGCTGACAGGATAGCGGGCGTTGCCCAGCAGGAAATAGCCGCTCAGCTTATCGTCGTTCACGCTCAGTACCGGCCGGGTTTCCCCCATCCAGGTGTCGACGCGGAAGGTCAGCCGATCGTCGCCTGACCATTCAATATCCTGCACCGCACGGCGGGATTTACCTGTGAAGTCAATAAAGCCGCGCCAGCCGCCCTCGCCTTTGACCAGGGTAAAAGTGCCCTCTACCGCGCTTCCCTTCAGCCTTGGCATGGTGAAGCTCCAGCTCTGGGCGCTGTCGTTGTCGCTAATCGTATCAACGCCGTTGAGCCCCTGCGGCACGATCTCATTGCGGTAGTGGTAGGCGGTGTACTGCGGCTGGTCGAGATAAAAACCGGTGGAAAGGATCCCGCGATAGCCCTGTTTGGTCACCTCTCCCAGCGCGTCCTGCCCCTGCCAGGACTGGATCAGAATGCTTTTTGGCAGATCGGGGTGATAGATTTCATCCCAGCCCACCATCTGGCGATGGTATTTTTCGAGGATCGTCTCCAGCTTACGGTTGAAATACGCCTGCAGCGCGTGGCTATCGGCCAGCCCCTTCTGGCGCATAAATTTCTGGATCGCCGGGTTCGCCTGCCATTGGCTGTCATCGACCTCATCGCCGCCGATATGCAGATAGGGATCGGGGAAGATCGCCGCCAGTTCGCCGATCATCGCCTCGGCAAAGGCGTAGGTGGCCTCTTTCGTCGGATCGAGTACCGGCTTGAGTACTCCCCAGTGGCGCTCCATTTCATACGGCCCCGGGGCGCTCATCAGCTCCGGGTAGGCCACCGCAATCGCCGACGCGTGACCGGGCATATCGATTTCCGGCACCACCCGGATACCGCGTTCCGCGGCATAGCGCACCACCTCTTTCATCTGCGCCTGGGTGTAATACAGCCCGTCGCTGGCCTTCTGCTGCAGTTTCGGATAGCGCGTGGAGGCAAAGCGCCAGCCCTGATCGTCAGTCAGATGCCAGTGGAAAACGTTCAGTTTGGCCGCCGCCATGCCGTCGATCTGCCGCTTGATGGCGTCCAGCGGCATAAAGTGGCGCGCGGAGTCCAGCAGCAGCCCGCGCCACGGGAAGCGCGGCGCATCATCGATCGTGACGTAAGGAATCGCGGTATTCTCGGGCCCGTTCTGAATCAGCTGGAGCAACGTTTCCATGCCGCGCAGCGCGCCAAAGCGGGTGTTCGCCCGCAGCGTCACCCCGTCGGCCGCGACCGTCAGCTGATAGCGTTCGTCGCTATCGGGACGGGGGAGCGGCGGCACTTTTTTGCCAATCACTACGTTAATCGTCGGCGTTTTCACCGGCGCCACCTGCGGCTGCAGCGTCCAGCCGGTCTGGCGGGCAATACGTTCCCGCCAGCGCCCCACGGCGTCGCCAAGATCGTCGCCGCTGACGCTCAGCGTCAGTTGGTTATTGAGTACTAACGCGCCCTGCGATTGCGGGCGTTCAACGTGGGCCGGCCACGGCATCAGCGGCAGGTCGCCGGCCGGGGCGGCCTGGGCCAGAGCGCCGAAGAGTAGTCCGCTGCTCAGCAGGCCATAGCACACAGTGTTAAGCATGAGTTTTCCTTTTGATGACGGGCCAAAAAAAAGCAAAACATTGGGTTAACATGCGCGCAAAAGAGCGTCAAGAGAATGGGATGACGGGGTTCACAACTTTCTGAGATTTAAGAGAAATGCCAGAATAGCCTCTCTCCTGGCGGCGGAGAGAGGCGGCGGGAAAAATTGCGCTTACTGCCAGCCGTAACGACGGCTATAGAAGCCTTTCACCATCTGGGTCAGCGTCATGTAGCCCGCCAGAATGGCAATCAGCCACGGGAAGTAGCTCAGCGGCAGGGCCTGCAGCTGCAGATAGCCGGCCAGCGGCGAGAACGGCAGCGCGATGCCGACGATCATCACCACCAGCGTCATGGCGAACAGCGGCCACGCGGCGCGGCTCTGGACGAACGGAATGCGTCGCGTACGGATCATATGCACAATCAGCGTTTGCGACAGCAGCCCTTCGATAAACCAGCCCGACTGGAACAGCGTCTGCGCTTCCGGGACGTTGGCGTGGAAGACCCACCACATCAGACAGAAGGTCAGGATATCGAAAATCGAGCTTATCGGGCCAAAGAAGACCATAAAGCGCCCCAGCTCGGCGGGGTTCCAGCGCTGCGGTTTGCGAATCTGCTCATCATCGACGTTATCAAACGGAATCGCCACCTGGGAGACATCGTACAGCAGGTTCTGGATCAGTAAGTGCAGCGGCAGCATTGGCAGGAACGGCAGGAATGCGCTCGCCACCAGCACGCTGAAAACATTACCGAAGTTCGAACTGGCGGTCATTTTGATGTACTTCAGCATGTTGGCAAAGGTGCGGCGCCCTTCGATCACCCCCTCTTCCAGCACCATCAGGCTTTTTTCCAGCAGAATGATATCCGCCGCTTCACGGGCGATATCCACCGCGCCATCGACGGAAATACCGATATCCGCCGCGCGCAGCGCCGGGGCGTCGTTGATGCCATCGCCCATGAAACCCACCACATGCCCTTCGCGTTTGAGCAGCGTAACGATACGCTCTTTATGCAATGGCGCGAGACGGGCAAACAGGGTGGTACGTTTAGCCAGCGCCGCCAGCTCGTCATCGCTCAGGGTTTCAATCTGGCTGCCGGTCACCACCTCGCCGGCGTCCAGCCCCACCTCATGGCACACCTTCGCCGCCACCAGCTCGCTATCGCCGGTAAGAATTTTGACGCTAATTCCGCTGGCCTTCAGCGCTTTCAGCGCCGGGGCGGTGGTCTCTTTCGGCGGATCGAGGAAGGCGATGTAGCCTTCCAGAATCAGGTCCGACTCATCGGCCCGCTGATAATCCCCTTCGCGAGCGGGCAGATAGCGGGTCGCTACCGCCACGACGCGCAGCCCCTGGCGGTTGAGCGTATCGGTCACCCGGCGGATACGGCGCAGCATGGTGTCGTCCAGCGGCACGATTTCGCCGTTGTAGTTCACCTGAGTCGAGACGTTAAGGATCTCCTGCAGCGCCCCTTTGCAGATCAGCTGATGAACGCCTTCCAGCTCGCTCACCACCACCGACATCCGGCGGCGTTCAAAATCGAACGGGATCTCATCCACTTTCTGCCAGCGCTCGGCAAGCTGGCGGGCGGCATCCAGCTCGACCCCTTCCAGCACCGCGGTATCCAGCAGGTTTTTCAACCCGGTCTGATAGTGGCTGTTCAGCCATGCGGCGTGCAGCACGCGTTCGCTGACCTTGCCGGAGACGTCGGTATGGTTTTCCAGCACGATTTTATCCTGGGTCAGGGTACCGGTTTTATCGGTGCACAGGATGTCCATCGCGCCAAAGTTCTGGATCGCATCGAGGTGTTTCACAATCACTTTCTGTTTCGACAGCTTCACCGCCCCGCGCGCCAGGGTGGAAGTGACGATCATCGGCAGCATTTCCGGCGTCAGCCCGACCGCCACCGACAGCGCAAACAGCGCCGCTTCCCACCAGTCGCCTTTGGTGTAGCCGTTAATCAGCAGCACCACCGGCGCCATCACCAGCATAAAGCGAATCAGCAGCATACTGACGCGGCTGATGCCTTTCTGGAAGGCGTTAGGTTCGCTCTCCTGCTCGCTGACCCGCCCGGCCAGCTGACCAAACCAGGTGTTGCCGCCGGTCGCAAAGACCATCGCCTGCGCCGTACCGCTCACCACGTTGGTGCCCATAAAGCACAGGGTATCGCACTCAAGCGGGTTGCTTTGCTGCGGGTCGCGGCTGCGGGCCACTTTTTCCACCGGCAGCGATTCGCCGGTCAGCGACGCCTGCGCCACGAACAGATCCCGCGCCTGGAGGATGCGCAGGTCCGCCGGGATCATATCCCCGGCCGACAGCTTGACGATATCGCCCGGCACCAGCCGATCGATCGGCAGCTCGCACCAGCGGCTTTCCCCCTGCTCATTGACCACCCGCAGCACCGTCGCGGTGTTGCTGACCATCGCCTTCAGGGCATCCGCCGCCTTGGTTGAGCGAGCTTCCTGAATAAAGTTGAGCAGCGTGGAGATCCCGACCATCAGCGCAATCACGCCCGCGGCGAACAGATCTTCCGTCGAATAGGAGACGATGCCCAGCACCGTCAGCAGCAGATTGAACGGGTTGCGATAGCAGGTCCACAGATGAACCCACCACGGCGCCGGCTTCTGCGCCGGAATTTGGTTATCGCCGTGCTCGGCGATTTTCTGCGCGACTTCGCCCTCGTTGAGCCCTTCCGGGTGGCTGGCGAAGGCGCGCCAGATTTCATTGTCGTCCATCGCCGCGACGTCCAGGCAGCGTTTGCCTAGCGAGTCCGGGATCGGCGCGACGTCCAGGCAGCGTTTGCCTAGCGAGTCCGGGATCGGCGCGCTGGTCAGATTACGCGCATCAGGTAATGGATCGCGCTGAACCAGTCGGCGCGGCAAGTGGCGGCTAAGCTGCGCGAACAGCTGCCGGGTCATATTTTTCAGCATAAACAGTCCCTCCGCGCTCGCATGGGCGAACGCAGCACAACAGACAGGCAGGATAAAACCATACCCGTCAGGTATTATTTTTTTATGGCAGGGACATCAAAGACGTCACTGCTTTACGCTTCCGGTAAAGCAGTGCTAAGCAGGCTTACCGGAAAAAGGGGTAACTCCATCGCGGATGAGGAGTGGGATCGGGGTCCATAAAATCTCCGGTAAGTGAGTAAAAAAACGGCGCTGAGTATACCGCGCACGGCGGACAACTCGTAGCCACTTTCGCAATGATAACCCCGCGTAACTAAACCAGACGTAAACCAGACTTTGCTCATTGCGATTGGGTTGAGTAGCATTAGGCTCACTAAAACTGGATAGCGACGAGAACCCTGCATGCAAAACCGGCTGACCATCAAAGATATCGCGCGCTTAAGCGGCGTCGGGAAATCGACGGTGTCACGAGTGCTCAACAATGAAAGCGGTGTTAACGAGCGCACCCGTGAACGGGTAGAAGCGGTGATGCAGCAATACGGTTTCTCGCCCTCCCGCTCCGCGCGCGCCATGCGCGGCCAGAGCGACAAAGTGGTGGCCATCATCGTCACCCGTCTCGATTCGCTGTCGGAAAACCTCGCCGTGCAGACCATGCTGCCGGCGTTTTACGAGCAGGGTTACGATCCGATTATGATGGAAAGCCAGTTCTCCCCGGCGCTGGTTGCCGAGCATCTGGGGATCCTCGCCCGCCGCAATATCGACGGCGTGGTGCTGTTTGGCTTTACCGGCATTAGCGAAGAGATGCTGACGCAGTGGCGGGAAACGCTGGTGCTGCTGGCCCGCGACGCGCCGGGCGTCGCCTCCGTCTGTTACGACGACGACGGCGCGGTGAAAATGTTGATGCAGCGTCTCTACGAGCGCGGGCACCGCCATATCAGCTTCCTCGGGGTGCCGCACAGCGACGTCACCACCGGGCAACGCCGCCATCAGGCCTATCTCGATTTCTGTACGCAGTACCAGCTCACCCCTACCGCCGCCCTGCCGGGGCTGGCCATGAAGCAGGGCTATGAAAATGTCGCCAGCGTCCTGACCCCCGACACCAGCGCGCTGCTTTGCGCCACCGATACCCTCGCCCTCGGCGCCAGCAAATATTTACAAGAGCAGCGTATCGATAGCCTGCAGCTTGCCAGCGTCGGCAGTACGCCGCTGATGAAGTTTCTCCATCCGGAGATCATCACCGTCGATCCCGGCTATGGCGAGGCCGGACGCCAGGCGGCACAACAGCTGATCGCCCAGATCGCCGGCCAGGCGGATCCCCGTCAGATAGTGATTCCCGCCGCGCTTATTTAAGCCCGCCCGCGGGATTTATGTGATCGTTGCTGCGTTTCGGGAACGTTCCCATTTTGTAAATGAAGCGAACCGGTTAGGATTCGTCTCAGGTCATTACGCAATCTCTTCCCTCTGTTTTGAGGCCTTACAATGAGTAAAGTAAATCAGCAGGACATCGATAAATTGATCGAACTGGTGGGCGGGCGCGACAACATCGCCACCGTCAGCCACTGTATTACCCGTCTGCGCTTTGTGCTGAACAATCCGGCCATCGCCAAACCAAAAGAAATTGAACAACTGCGCATGGTGAAAGGCTGCTTTACCAACGCCGGGCAGTTCCAGGTGGTGATCGGCACCGAGGTCGGCGATTACTACAAAGCCCTGCTGGCCACGACCGGCAAGTCCTCGGCGGATAAAGAGCAGGCCAAGAAGGCCGCGCGGCAGAACATGAAGTGGCACGAGCAGCTGATCTCGCACTTTGCCGAGATCTTCTTCCCGCTGCTGCCGGCGCTGATCAGCGGCGGCCTGATCCTCGGCTTCCGTAACGTGATCGGCGACCTGCCGATGAGCAACGGGCAGACGCTGGCGCAAATGCACCCGTCGCTGAAAAGCATTTATGACTTCCTGTGGCTGATTGGCGAAGCCATCTTCTTCTATCTGCCGGTCGGGATCTGCTGGTCGGCGGTGAAGAAAATGGGCGGCACGCCAATCCTCGGCATCGTGCTCGGCATCACCCTGGTCTCTCCGCAGCTGATGAACGCCTATCTGCTGGGTCAGCAGCTGCCGGAAGTGTGGAACTTCGGCCTGTTCACCATCGCGAAGGTCGGCTATCAGGCGCAGGTGATCCCGGCGCTGCTGGCGGGCCTGGCGCTCGGCTTTATCGAAACGCGTCTGAAACGTATCGTCCCTGACTACCTCTACCTGGTGGTGGTGCCGGTCTGCTCCCTGATTCTGGCGGTGTTCCTCGCCCACGCCTTCATCGGCCCGTTTGGCCGCATGATTGGCGACGGCGTCGCCTTCGCGGTACGCCACCTGATGACCGGCAGCTTCGCGCCGGTTGGCGCCGCGCTGTTCGGCTTCCTGTATGCGCCGCTGGTGATTACCGGGGTCCATCAGACCACGCTGGCTATCGATATGCAGATGATTCAGAGCATGGGCGGCACCCCGGTGTGGCCGTTGATTGCCCTGTCTAACATCGCTCAGGCCTCCGCGGTGGTCGGCATTATTATCGCCAGCCGTAAACAGAATGAGCGTGAAATCTCGGTACCGGCCGCCATCTCCGCCTACCTCGGCGTGACCGAACCGGCGATGTACGGGATCAACCTGAAGTACCGCTTCCCGATGCTCTGCGCGATGGTCGGCTCCGGTCTTGCCGGCCTGCTGTGCGGCCTGAATGGCGTCATGGCGAACGGTATCGGCGTCGGCGGCCTGCCGGGCATCCTCTCCATCCAGCCGACTTACTGGCAGGTCTATGGCTTGGCGATGGCCATCGCGGTAGTGGTGCCGATTGTTCTCACCACCTTCGTCTACCAGCGTAAATTCCGTCAGGGCACCTTACAGATTGTCTGATTTTTTTCTTCCGGGGCGCGATGGCGCCCCTTCGTTGTAGCAGGAAAGCGATATGAATACCCTTCCCCTCTGGTGGCAAAACGGCGTTATTTATCAAATTTATCCGAAGAGTTTCCAGGACACGACCGGCAGCGGTACCGGCGATCTGCGCGGGGTAACCTCGCGCCTCGACTATCTGCAAAAACTCGGGGTGGATGCCCTCTGGCTGACGCCGTTCTACGTCTCGCCGCAGGTTGATAACGGCTACGACGTGGCGAACTATACCGCCATCGATCCCGCCTACGGTACGCTGGATGATTTCGACGAGCTGGTCGCCGGGGCGAAAGCCCGCGGGATCCGCATCGTGCTGGATATGGTTTTCAACCATACCTCTACCGCCCACGCCTGGTTTCGCGAGTCGTTAAATAGCGCGAGTCCGTACCGCCAGTTTTATATCTGGCGTGACGGCGAGCCCACCACGCCGCCCAATAACTGGCGCTCGAAGTTTGGCGGCAACGCCTGGCAGTGGCACGCCGGGAGCGGGCAGTACTACCTGCACCTGTTCGCCGCGGAACAGGCGGATCTCAACTGGGAAAATCCGACGGTCCGCGCCGAACTGAAAAAGGTCTGCGAATTCTGGGCCGATCGCGGCGTCGACGGCCTGCGCCTCGATGTGGTCAATCTGATTTCTAAAGACCAGGCGTTCCCGTCGGACCCGCAGGGCGATGGCCGCCGTTTTTATACCGACGGCCCGCGGGTCCACGAGTTCCTGCAGGAGATGAGCCGCGATGTCTTTACGCCGCGCAACCTGATGACGGTAGGCGAGATGTCCTCGACCTCGCTGGAACATTGCCAGCAGTACGCGGCGCTGGACGGCCGCGAGCTGTCGATGACCTTTAACTTCCACCACCTGAAGGTGGATTATCCCGGCGGCGAAAAGTGGACTCTGGCGCGCCCGGACTACGTGGCGCTGAAAGCGTTGTTCAGCCACTGGCAGCAGGGGATGCACAACCGGGCGTGGAACGCGCTGTTCTGGTGTAACCACGATCAGCCGCGTATCGTTTCGCGCTTCGGCGACGAGGGCGAATATCGCGTACCGGCGGCCAAAATGCTGGCGATGGTGCTGCACGGTATGCAGGGCACCCCTTATATCTATCAGGGGGAAGAGATTGGCATGACCAACCCGCACTTCTCGCGCATCAGCGATTATCGCGACGTCGAAAGCCACAATATGTTTATTGAACGTTCGGCGCAGGGCCAGGCGCCCGATGAGCTGCTGGCGATCCTTGCCAGTAAATCACGTGATAACAGCCGGACGCCGATGCAGTGGGACTGCCGCGAACAAGGGGGGTTCACCGAGGGCGAACCGTGGATTGCGCTGTGCGATAACTACCGGACGATCAACGTCGACGCGGCGCTGGCGGACCCGGATTCGGTCTTCTACGTCTATCAGCAGCTGATTACGCTACGCAAAACGACGCCGGTGTTGACCTGGGGCGACTACCGGGACCTGCTGCCGGAACACCCGTCTCTGTGGTGCTACCGCCGTCAATGGCAGGGGAAGACGCTGATCGTCGCCGCCAACCTGAGCCGCGAGTTCCAGACCTGGCAACCGGACGAGATGGACGGCGAGTGGCGGGTGCTGATGAGCAACTACGCGGAGGCGGCAAACCGTCCGGCGGCCACCACGTTGCGTCCGTTCGAAGCGGTGTGGTGGCTGCAGGAGTAAAACCGTTCCCCCGCTCGCGCTACGCTGAGCGGGGTTACGCTCTGTCGGCGGAGGACAGGGCGGCGCTGGCTTCCTGCTGCGTCGACGCATGCTCCTCTTTCGCTTTCAGCCGGTCCCACGCGCGGAAGAACGGGTAATAGACCAGCAGCGAGATGCCCAGGTTAACCACCTGCAGGATGGTCCCGGAAAGATGTCCGCCGGTGGCCAGATAGCCGCTGACGAAAATCGGGGTGGTAAACGGCAGCGCAATCCCCGCCGGCGGCGCCACCAGCCCGGTGGCCATCGCGGTATAGGAGACAATCACCAGCAATACCGGGGTCAGAATAAACGGCAGGAAGAACCAGGGGTTCATCACCAGCGGGATCCCAAACACCATCGGTTCGCTGATATTGAACAGCGCCCCCGGCGCGGCAATTTTGCCCAGCTGCTTCATCTGCTGGCTGCGACTGCGGAACAGCATAAAGATCACCAGCCCGAGCAGCGCTCCGGTACCGCCGGGAGCAATCCACAGGTCGTAAAACTGCTGAGTGATGATGTGCGGAATCGGCTGACCGTTCTGAAACGCCGTCAGGTTTTCCGACATATTCGCCAGCCACACCGGCTGGATAAATACCAGCACGATGGCATCGCCGTGCAGACCCAGGGTCCACAGAATCCCGATCAGGATAACCGAGACGATCATCCCCGGCAGCGTACCGCCGACATGATGCATCGGAATACCGATAATCGTGGCGATCATGCTGTTAATATCGCCGAACGGCGAGGCTTCCACGATCAGACGCAGCGCCAGCACCACCGCCAGCACGCAGAAGCCGGGGATCAGCGCGAGGAATGATTTCGCCACCGCCGGCGGCACGCCGTCCGGCATGCGGATCACCAGGTTGCGCCCGGCGACAAAGCGGTAAATCTCGGTGGAGAGCAGCGAAATGACGATAGCGACAAACAGCCCCTGGCTGCCAACCAGGCCAACCGGAATCACCCCTTTAACCACCTCCGCCGCGCCGTGTACCGGGGTAAACAGCGTGTGCTGCGGGATGGTCATCACAAAGGCCACCAGCGACATCGCCCCGGCGGTGAGCGGGTCCAGGGTACGGTATTTCTCCGCCAGCCGGTAAGCGATGCCGAAGCTTGAGATCAGCGCCATGATGTCGTAGGTCGCCTTCACCGGATAGAGAATTTTATCGCGCCAGACGTCGCCAAACAGGCTGCTCATCATGTCGGCGTAGCCGGGGATGGGCAGATAGGCGAAAATCAGGAAAAACGAACCAATCAACATAAACGGCATATTCAGAATAATGCCGTCACGCACGGACAGGACATGTTTTTGCCCGGCGATTTTCAGCGCCGCCGGCATGACGTAGCGTTCAATGAAAGTAGTGTTCGACATGTGCGATCCCCGAAGGAAAAAACGGTCAGTTAAATTGCGTCAGCCATTGACGGTTGATGGTTAACACTTCATCCAGCAGCGCCTGGGCGTCGGTGACATTCCCCACCAGCGGGTTGGTCACCAGCGCCAGCAGCGCGCTGTCGCGACAGCCGTGTACCGCCGCCTCAATGGTCAGTCGTTCAAAGGCTTTTACCTGCTGCGTCAGGCCATTCATCGCCGGAGGCAATGGGCCAAACGTCAGCGGACGGGCGCCCTGCGCGTCAATAATGCTGTTGGTCTCCACCACCGCATCGTCGTCCAGGCCATGGATCGCCCCGTTATTACGGGTGTTCACCACCATCTCCTTGCCGAGATTGTTGTGGATGGCATTAATCAGTTCCACCGCGACTTCAGAGTAGTACGCGCCGCCGCGGAAGCTGAGCTGCTCCGGTTTCTCATCCAGATGCGGATCGGCGTACAGCGCGAACAGCTCCTGTTCGACCTTCATCACCTGCTCGGCGCGGGTGCCTTTGCTTTTCGCCGCGGCGATCTCTTCCGCCAGCATCGCCGGCGTCAGCCAGAAATAGCGGTGATACGGGCAAGGAATCGCCTTCAGCGCCCGCAGAAATTCCGCCGGCCACGGCAGCTCCTTGATGTTGTTCATCGACAGCGCCTGGCCATCGCACAGCATATCGATCACCTGGCGGGTCACATCCTGGCGCCCCTGCATCACCCGGTGCACCCAGACCATATGGTTGAGTCCGGCAAAGCGCAGTTTGACCTCTTCCTCTTTTGCCCCCAGCATGCCGACGATCATGTGCTGCATATTAATCGGTACGTTGCACAGGCCAATAATCTTCGCCTTGCTGTAGCGGCTCACCGCTTCGGTCACTATCCCGGCCGGGTTGGTGAAGTTGAGAATAAAGGCCTCCGGCGCCAGCGCCTCCACCTTCCGCGCCACCTCAAGGATCACCGGGATCGTCCGCAGCGCTTTGGCAAACCCGCCGACTCCGGTGGTCTCCTGGCCCAGCAGGTTGTACTTCAGCCCCAGACGTTCATCCGCGGCACGCGCCGCCAGCTGTCCAACGCGCAGCTGGGTCAATACAAAGCTGGCGCCGCGAATCGCCTCATCAAGCGCAAAGTGGACGCTGACGACGACGTGTTCCAGCCCCTGGCGTTTAAGCATCCGCCGCGTCAATGCGGCGATAATCTCCACCTTTTCACGGCCTGATTCCACGTCAACCAGCGCCAGCTCCGTGACCGGAAGCTGCTCATAACGAACGATAATTCCTTCAATCAGCTCCGGCGTGTAACTACTCCCGCCGCCAATAACGGCGATTTTCAGCGTGTGCATAGAGACCTCTTTTCGGCATGCAAAGAGCCGCACGCAACCCGCATGATTGCGCGTAATGGTTCAGGTTTTAGAGAGAAAAATCAGTGATTCAGCAGCGCGAGCGCCTTATCAAGCACGGCGGCGCCGCGCATCATCCCGTAGTCGGCCATATCAATCACCGCCACCGCTTTACCGTGCGGGGCGGCCAGCGCGCTCAGGCGTCCGGCTTCATATTTCACCTGCGGCCCCAGCAGGATCACATCCGCATTGGCCAGCTCACGCTCAAACTCCGCCACCGCCACCGCGTAAATATCGAGCGACAGCGCGCGCTGCTGCGCTTCCGCTTTCATCTTGCTGACCAGCATGCTGGTCGACATCCCCGCGGCACAACACAGAACGATTCGTTGCATAACCTTTCCTCTTTTGGCTTCGTGATCTGGCCCATGAGGGCATACACGAATATATTGTTAAGATTGTGTGAAAGTGAAGGCTATATGAAAATAATTTTCACCGATGTGATCGAAGCGTAATTTTTCATCATTATTACCTCCCCTCTCCGGGGAATAAAGCGGTCAGCCATAGGAAATAGCCGGCGCTGATGCTATAAATAGCCCTCATCGGTAAGTGAAAAATATTTTCAGGCCATGTTCTGCAGAAAGGAACAGTCAGGATGGATATCGTAGGTCAGTTGCAGGAAGGGTTCGTTCGTTTTAGCGCCCAGGAGTCGCGGGTCGCCGCGTTTATCCTCGAAAACTTAAGCTTTACCGCCAGCGCCTCCATCGACGAGCTGGCCGCCAGCGCCGGCGTCAGCCCGGCGACCATCACCCGCTTTGCCCGCTCCGTCGGCTGCGAGGATATTCGCGATTTGCGCAAGCAGCTGGCGCAGGCCAGCGAACGCCGCGCCAGCTGGCTCAACCCCGGCAGCGACGCCCTGCCCGCCGCCTGGCGGGATAAGCTGAGCTATCTTGGCGATACGCTCACGCGTCAGTTGACGCATACTTCAGAAGCGGCGCTCGACAAGCTCAGGTCCCGTCTGCGCAGCGCCCGCGCCGTCCACTGCTTCGCCCTTGGCGCGCAGGATACCGCCCTGGCCACCTTGTTACAGCATCAGCTCCTGCCCTCCGGGATTGCCATTAATCTGTGTCAGGACGCGGCGTTGATGCGGATGACCGCCAGCACCCTCACCGACGATCACCTCCTGCTGGTACTGGTGACCGCCGGAGCCGACACGATTTTACAAAGCGCCACGCTACAGGCGCGGACGCAGGGCGTCACCATCCTCGCCCTGACGCCGGAAAATCATACGCTGGCGAATATGGCCGCCGACATTATTCCCCTGCCGGAAAACCCGCAGCTGGCCCGCTACGCCCTGCTGCTGCTGGTCGATCTGCTCAATGACACCCTGATGGCCTGAAAGCGCGTCACGCCGGGTCTGGCTGTTCGCCATCCAGGCCCGTTTTTTGCTTATTTTATAAGCAGATAAATTTACATTCGCCCGCACGCCCCACCATCCGTACTCTCCTGTTTTTACTTTGTTCTGCATCAATAAAATCGCAAACATCTTTGATGCAAATCACTACATATAGAACTTAAAATGCGCCCCGGCCCCACATATTGTATTAATCGTCTATTATGTCAGCACATCCCATCCTTACCAGGCGGTGGCGGGATGTGGATAAAAAGGGCCGGAACCGAAGGTAAACGGCGGCAGAGATAGCCCCCCGCGACTCCGGTGCCCCTTCCGCCTCTGTGGATAACCTGTTCTATAAAGTATGGAGTGACTATGACACCGCATGTGATGAAACGAGATGGCTGTAAAGTGCCGTTCAAATCTGAGCGCATTAAAGAAGCAATTCTGCGTGCAGCTAAAGCAGCGGGAGTCGATGACGCAGACTATTGCGCCACCGTCGCGGACATCGTCAGCCAGCAAATGCAGGACCGTAGCCAGGTGGATATCAACGAGATTCAGACCGCCGTTGAGAACCAGCTGATGTCCGGCCCGTGGAAACAGCTGGCCCGCGCCTATATCGAATATCGCCACGATCGCGATATCGAGCGTGAAAAACGCGGCCGCCTGAACCAGGAAATTCGCGGCCTGGTTGAGCAAACCAACGCCTCCCTGCTCAACGAAAACGCCAACAAAGACAGCAAAGTGATCCCGACCCAGCGCGACCTGCTGGCGGGTATCGTCGCCAAACACTATGCCCGTCAGCATCTGCTGCCGCGCGATGTCGTCCTTGCCCACGAGCGTGGGGAGATTCACTACCACGATCTCGACTATTCGCCGTTCTTCCCGATGTTCAACTGCATGCTGATCGACCTCAAAGGCATGCTGACCCACGGCTTTAAAATGGGTAACGCCGAGATTGAACCGCCGAAGTCCATCTCTACCGCCACGGCGGTGACCGCGCAAATCATCGCCCAGGTCGCCAGCCATATTTATGGCGGCACCACCATCAATCGTATTGATGAGGTGCTGGCGCCGTTTGTCAGCGCCAGCTTTGCAAAACATCGCCAAACCGCCGAAGAGTGGCAGATCCCCGATGCCGAAGGCTATGCCCGTTCCCGGACCGAGAAA
Source organism: Klebsiella sp. NPDC088457 (assembly GCF_044900465.1). NCBI lineage: Bacteria > Pseudomonadati > Pseudomonadota > Gammaproteobacteria > Enterobacterales > Enterobacteriaceae > Klebsiella > Klebsiella sp. NPDC088457. The sequence continues at coordinate 58,360 of NZ_JBJDNH010000031.1, forward strand.
GAGTGCTACGACGCCTTCCAGTCGCTGGAATACGAAGTGAATACCCTGCATACCGCCAACGGTCAGACGCCGTTCGTCACCTTTGGCTTTGGCCTCGGCACCAGTTGGGAATCACGCCTGATTCAGCAGTCCATTTTACGTAATCGCATCGCCGGGCTGGGGAAAAACCGTAAAACGGCGGTGTTCCCGAAACTGGTGTTCGCGATTCGCGACGGTCTGAACCACAAAGCGGGCGATGCCAACTACGACATTAAACAGCTGGCGCTGGAGTGCGCAAGCAAGCGCATGTACCCGGACATTCTGAACTACGACCAGGTGGTGAAGGTCACCGGTTCGTTCAAAACGCCCATGGGCTGCCGCAGCTTCCTCGGCGTGTACGAAGAAAACGGCGAGCAGATCCACGACGGCCGCAACAACATCGGGGTGATCAGCCTGAACCTGCCGCGCATCGCGCTGGAAGCCAAAGGCGACGAAGCCGCCTTCTGGAAGCTGCTCGACAGCCGCCTGGATCTGGCTTACAAAGCGCTGATGACGCGGATTGCCCGTCTCGAAGGGGTGAAAGCGCGCGTCGCGCCAATCCTGTATATGGAAGGCGCCTGCGGCGTGCGGCTGAAAGCCGACGACAATGTGGCGGATATCTTTAAAAACGGTCGCGCCTCGATCTCGCTGGGCTATATCGGCATCCATGAAACCATCAACGCGCTTTCCGGCAACCAGCACATGTACGACAGCGACGCGCTGCGGGCCAAAGGCATCGCCATCGTCCAGCGTCTGCGCGACGCGGTAGAGCAGTGGAAGGAAGAGACCGGCTACGGCTTTAGCCTCTACAGTACGCCGAGCGAAAACCTGTGCGACCGTTTCTGCCGTCTCGACACCGCCGAGTTTGGCGTGGTTGATGGCGTTACCGATAAGGGCTACTACACCAACAGCTTCCACCTGGACGTCGAGAAAAAGGTCAACCCGTACGACAAGATTGACTTCGAAGCGCCCTATCCGCCGCTGGCGAACGGAGGCTTTATTTGCTATGGCGAATACCCCAACATCCAGCACAACCTGAAAGCGCTGGAAGACGTCTGGGATTACAGCTATCAGCACGTGCCCTATTACGGCACCAACACGCCGATCGACGAGTGCTATGAGTGTGGTTTTACCGGCGAGTTCTCATGCACCAGCAAAGGCTTTACCTGCCCGAAATGCGGCAACCACGATGCCTCCCGCGTGTCGGTCACCCGTCGGGTCTGCGGTTATCTCGGCAGCCCGGACGCCCGCCCGTTCAACGCCGGCAAGCAGGAAGAAGTTAAACGCCGCGTGAAGCATTTGGGTAACGGGCAGATCGGTTAATTTCGACACTATTATTGCCCGGCAATGCGACGCTTTTCGCAAAGCTATTGGCGCCAGGACAAGGCGGCAAGCCAGCGAATCCCGGGTCACTTACATAAGTCAGTGACCCGGGTAAGCGAGCGCAGCCAACGCAGTAAGGGCGTCAATTGAGAAGCGAACATGAATTACCATCAATACTATCCGGTAGACATCGTCAACGGCCCCGGTACCCGCTGCACCCTGTTTGTCTCGGGCTGCGTCCACGAATGCCCCGGCTGCTATAACAAAAGCACCTGGCGGCTTAACTCCGGGCTGCCGTTCACCTCCGCCATGGCCGATCGTATCATCGCCGACCTCAACGATACGCGCATCAGGCGCCAGGGGATTTCCCTCTCCGGCGGCGATCCGCTGCATCCGCAGAACCTGCCGGAAATTGTTAAGCTGGTGCGGCGGATCCGCGCCGAATGCCCCGGGAAGGATATCTGGGTGTGGACGGGCTATAAGCTGGCCGAACTGAACGACGCGCAAATGGCCGTCGTCGATCTGATCAACGTCCTGGTCGACGGCAAATTTGTGCAGGATTTAAAAGACCCGGCGCTGATCTGGCGTGGCAGCAGCAACCAGGTGGTCCATCATCTGCGATAGTCGGGGTTAAAACCGGCTGACGCACTCCAGCGCCAGCGCTTTAAACTCATCGAAACTACGGGTTGCGGCAAGGCGGGTCATCGCCCGCTCGCGCAGGAAGGTGACGAAAATATCGTAGATCGCCATCGCCTCTTCATACTCGCTTTTACTGATGGCCAGCAGGAAGATGATATGGGCGGTTTCGTCGCCCCAGGCGATACCGTTTGGCGCAATCACGGTATAGACCACGGTTTTTTGCGCCAGCAGGCCCAGGGCGTGCGGCAGCGCAATCCCGTCGCCCAGCATGGTGCTGACGATAGCTTCACGTTCGACGACGGAATCATGGAACCCGGCATCGACAAACCCTTCGCGCTGCAGCTGCTCGCACAGCTCGGCAAACAGCGTCTGCCGATCGACCGGCGTGTCGATCACCCGGAAATGGGCCGCATCGAAATATTTATTCAGCACCCAGGGGCGGGTCCGGTCCACCAGCACCAGCTTGCCGATTTGCTCCAGCTGATAGTCGGTCGGGAAGGGCGCAATGGTCACCACCGGCTTATCTTTTTCGCCGATCCGCACCGTTGAGATGACAAAATCCTCGGCAATCGCCTCCCGCTGCTCGTACTCCCGCTGCGACAGCGTGGCGGCAATTTCGAGCTGCGGATATTTACGCTGCAAAATCGCCTCGATCATCCGCACCATCGCATTGCTGGTGTCGCACACCAGCAGCACCCGCGGCTGACGCTGATAACCCACGTTGTAATGGCGCTCCAGGCCGACGCCAATATGCAGCACGAGGAAACCAATCTCATTTTCGCTGATGGTATAGGGCGTGTACTTGCCCCAGCTGGTCACCGCCGCCAGGGTCATATCCCACGACATCGGATAGTGCTGCTTAATATTATCCAGCAGCGGATTGGGGATCATAATCTGGTAGCGCACCCGGGTGATCATGGTCTTAATATGGGTCAGCAGATCGGCATGCAGCTGGGCGTCATCCAGCAGATTGTAGTTATACTGGCTGTTGATATAGCTCAGAATATAGTTCACCAGCGCTTCGCCATCATCGGCGCTGATGGTGCCCGGATCGACATCCTGGACCTGGCGGGCGGCAAGGTGCACGCACAGCCACGCCTCTTCTGCCGGAGAGAGCGCTTTTCCCGCCAGCTGCTGTAGCGCCCCGGTGAGATCGCGCGCGGCATCGCGCACGTTTTGCGCGACATCTTCCGCGCTAAATTCCGCCAGCGGATAGCCCTGACTGACGCGACGCACCACCACCGCGGCATACAGACGGATAAAACGTTCGCCCTCATCGGTCAGGCGAACATGGTGGCGGATCAGTATCTCCTGCAGGACGCGGCCGAGCTGTTCCTGCATCGCCGCATCCAGCCCTTCTTCCTCCCCCAGCGGATTGAGTCCCCCCTGCTGCGCCTGTTGCCACAGCAGGTCGGTCAGACAGGCGCGAATCGACACTTCGCTGCCAAACAGCTTCATACCGTGGCGCGGGCGGGTCTCCAGCGTCAGCTGATAGCGCTGAAAACGCTCGCGGACCTCGGCCATATCGCTCTGTAGCGTCGCCCGGCTGACGAACCACTCGTCCGCCAGATCTTCGAGCTTAAGGGAGAAGGGAGAAATCAAAAAACGCACCAACAGAAAGTTGATGCGATCCTGGGCGGTGCGCGGAATAAGCTGCGGCTTCGGCGCGTTCTCTTCCAGCGTCTGGATGCGCGCCGGGTCGTCAACTTTCAGTTGATACCCGCTGCCGCGAGTGAGAGTAAATTGCGCGCCGTAATGGACCAACAGCGCGTTAAGCGCGGTAATATCGGCGCGCACGGTACGAGTAGAAACCGACAGCCGCTGCGCCAGCTCATCCTGCGGCAGCGTTTCGTTTTGCAGCAAAGTAAACAGTTGCGCTAAACGTTGGTTGGGAAATCGCATGTCAGTTCCTTCATCTCACGGCTCAAGGTTGAGCGGATATCACCATTTGTGATGGGCTGCCTACCGGGGTGTAATCCGGGGCAAAGGTCAGCTTGCCGCTCTGCGGCGCCACGCTAAAACGGGTAATATTATCGCTACGCTGGTTCATGACGTACAGCCATTGCCCCTGATTATCCAGCGTCAACGTCCGCGGGTAGTCGCCGCGGGTCCAGATATCCTCCTGATGGCTCAGGCTGCCGTCGGCCAGCACGCTAAAATGCGCGATGCTGTTATGCAGGCGATTCGCGACGTACAGCTGTTTGCCATCGGCGCTGAGGACCAGTCCGGCGGCAAAGCTGGTGCCTTTGTAGCCTTTCGGCAGTGCGGAAACCGTTTTGCCTTCGCGCAGCAGCCCGCTTTGCTTATCAAGATGATAGAACGTCAGCGTTGAAGATTCTTCATTAATCAACCACAGTCCGTCGCCTTTCGGCGTAAAGACAAAGTGACGCGGCCCGGCGCCGGCCGAAGAAGCGGCGATAAACGGCGGATCGTTCGGCGTCAGCTTGCCGCTGCTATTGTCGATCCGGTACTGATAGATCCGATCCAGCCCCAGATCGGTAGAGTAGACGAATTTCCCGCTGGGATCGGCGGCGATCATATGGGCATGCGGGCCATTGTGATCGCTGATGGCAAAGCTGCCCTCAACGGCCGCCGCCGGCCGTTGCGCACCGGCTGGTCCCTGATCCTGATGGACGTCCACCGCCTCGCCGAGGCTACCGTCTTCTTTCACCGGCAACACCGCCGTCGTGCCGCTGACGTAGTTCGCCACCAGCAGATGACGGCCGTCCGGCGTCAGCGACAGATAGACCGGCCCGGCGCCTGCCGAGGCGACCTGGTTCAGAGCGGTCAGTTCACCACTGGCCTCAATCCGCCACGCCTGCACCACCCCCTTTTCGACTTCGCTGGCGGCATACAAAGTTTTACCGTCCCGCGACACGGTGAGCTGTGCGACGTTCGGCAGCGCGCTGACCAGCGCTTTATCACGTAGCGCGCCGGTTTTGCCATCGACGGTAAAGCGATACAGCCCTTCACCGTTGGGATTATAGGTCCCCACCCAGGCATACTGAGTTTGGGCGGCGGCGGCGGCGGCAAGCAGGGAAAGGGAAGCAACAAGCAGGTGACGAGCGGTGGGCATAGCGACTCCTTGATGGTTCGATAGGTGTTTTTTTATTCGCGCGCGCCGCTGACGCAGCCGCGCGCGATGAGGACAACGATCCTACTGCACTAACGCTTTAGTCATCTCCAGCAGCTGGCGAACGTCCGCCGGGCGGGTATTACCGCTGGCTTTATCAATAATCGAGCTGTAAATGTGCGGAATGATTTTGCTGACCCCCGCATCCAGCGCGATCTGCAGGATTTCGCTGTAGTTGTCCAGATCGATGCCGCCGGTTGGCTCCAGCCAGAAATCGTGGCGGGCGCAGGCCTGGGCGACCGCGACGAACTCATCGCGGTGTTTCAGGCCGCCCATCGGGAAATATTTGATTGAGCTGCCGCCCATATCCTTCAGCAAGGCGATGGCGGTTTCCAGCGGCACAATCCCGTCCGGCGCGCCGCTGCTCAGCGGCCCGGTGGAAATCTTGACCATCCCCGGCGTGCCGGTCGGTGACACCAGACCGTTGACCACGGTGTCGTTCTGCCCCAGCAGCGCGCGGCTGGCGCCGACGCCGGTAAACACCTGGTTAACGTGCTGCGGCTGTACCTGACGGGAAATTTCGCTGACCATCGCCGACTGGTTCGGGTCGCCCGCGCCCAGCCCGACGGAGAGCGCGTTATCGATCAGCCGGGCATATTCACGCATATCCGCCACCGCGCTCGCGACGTCCGGATAGTTTTTGGAGAGCACGCCAACCAGGACGTGACCTTCCGCGGCCTCGTAGATTTCGCGGGCGTTGTCTTTGCTGCCCGCCAGGACGTTCAGGCATACGCGGTCACGGTAAAAATTCGGCGTCAGTTTCATGCTTTTTTCTCCTTGTTCAGAACCTCGGCGATGCGGCGGGAGACAATTTCCAGCTGCTGCGCGTTCACGCTGCGGACATCGGCCTCAATAATGCCTTCGTTGGCCTTGTAGCCGCGGAAGTAGATGGCGTATTCGCCCTGTTTCAGCGCGTCGACCAGTTCGCCGGTGGCGACACCGGTGACGGTTTCATCGAATTTGATTTCAGCGCGGGCGATGTCGCGGCCGGCGCTGTCCCAGACCACCCGGGCGGTAACGCCGTTGAGGGTATTGAGCTGGTCAATAAACGGCGTCATCTTCGCCACCATCTCATCGCCGCTCTCTTTACGCGCCGTCAGGTAGTGCTCGATCGCGCAGGTCAGACCGAGGATCCCCTCTTTACCGACCTTCATCGCGCGGCCAATCCCCGCCGACTGGCGTTTCACCCACTCGACGTACTGGGTTTTCCCCACCACCAGGCCGCTGGTCGGCCCTTCGATCGCCTTCGCGCCGCTGTAGATCACCAGGTCGGCGCCGGCGCGGTAGTAACACTGCAGATCCTCTTCCGCGGCCGCATCGACGATCAGCGGCAGGTGGTGTTTGCGCGCCACCACCACCGCCTGCTCGACGCTGAGCATGCTTTTCTGCACGCAGTGGTGAGATTTGATATACAGAATGGCCGCGGTACGCGGGGTGATCGCCGCCGCCAGCTGGTCAGCGGAACATTCGTTGGCGTAGCCCGCTTCCACCAGCTTGCCGCCCCCCAGCGCCACCATCGACCCCACCGGCGCGCCGAAGTTGACGTTGTGGCCTTTCGGCAGCACGATTTCATTGTTTTCAATCGGCGTGACGTGGAGGTTTTCCAGCAGCCAGCCGCTGTCTTTTACCAGCACCGCCGCCACCGACTGGGCGATCCCCGCCGAGGCGCAGGAGACGACGGTCGCCCCTTCCACGTCCAGCAGCTTCGCAATGTATTCGCCGGTTTTGTTCACCAGGTCTTTCATTTCGAAGTAGTGGTTCATGCCGCTCATCACCGCATCCACCACCTCCGGACGCGGCGTGGAGACGCCCAGCGCCGTCATCCGGCCGGAGGTATTAATGACTTGTTTGAGATGGTATTTTTCAAAAATCGAAGGCATTTTCCGCGCTCCCTTGTTCGGTCAGATAGCCCTTGCCCGCGCGAATCGCGGCAAGCGGCACCAGAATATTGTCAGCCTGCAGGCTCTCTTTTTCCGCGTCGACCAGCACCGTCGGCGCATGCTGCACGGTAAACAGCGTTAAATCGGCATCGTAGCCCACCGCCAGCCGCCCTTTTTGCGTCAGACGCAGCCCATCGGCCGCGCTGGCGGTCACGCACTCAATCACCTGCGGCAGCGTCATGCCGATGGCGAGAAACTTCGACATCACCAGCGCCAGGGAACGTACCGGCCCGTCGATGCGGTTGCGGCAGTAGATATCGGAGCTGATGGTGTGCGGCAGAATCCCCAGCGCGATGGCCCGTCGCGCCACTTCAAAGCTGAAGCTGGCGGTACCGTGGCCGACATCGAGGCGCACGCCGCGCCGCAGCGCGCGGGTAATCGAGGCGCGCAGCTCGCCTTCCGGCGTCAGGATGCGGTTCGGTTTGCCGTTATAGCAGTGGGTAATGATGTCGCCTGCGCTGAGCAGGTCGGCGATTTCATCGAGGTTCGGCGGGTTATTGCCAATATGGACCATCAGCGGCAGATCGCCGTTTTCCTGCTGAATGGCCTTCGCCCGCTCCAGCGGCGTAATCCCGTTCTCGCCAACCACGCTGCTGCTCATCCGCGCTTTCAGGCCGACGATAAAATCAGGGTGACGTTGCAGCGCCTGCTTCACCGCCTCCGCGTCGATATTAGCCATGTTGGCCAGTTCGTTCTGGGCAATCAGCCCGACGCGGGAGATATTGAGCAGCGCATAGACCTCGGTCGCCGCTGCGCGGGTCAGCTGATAAAAATCATCAACGTCGTCCGCTCCGGTGCTGCCGGCATCGATAACGGTAGTGACGCCGGTGGCGATGCCGACGCTGTCCGGCTGGTCGTGGTAAATCGGTGAATTCGGGTAGCAGTGGACGTGGGAATCAATCCAGCCGGCGCTCACGTAATAACGCCCGTCCAGCGCCACGGTTTTACGCGCTGACGCGCTAATCTCGCCCAGCGCGGCAATTTTTCCGTCCTGGATGGCGATATCGGTCAGGGTATCGTCGACGAGGCGCGCACCGCGCAGGAGTAAATCAAACATGGGTCTCTCCTGGTAAAGCGGGCGCCTGAGCGCCCGCAGGACTTAACCAATAGCAATCGGGAAAAGGGATCCCAGAATCATCGCGCCGAGAATGGCGCCGCCGGTGATCGGCTTCTGCCAGATGTAGAACAGCAGCGCCCCAACCAGAGAACCGATACCGATAGGAATCGAAGCGGTCATCGCGCTGAGGATAATCAACGGCCCAAGGAAGCGGCCGGAGGCGTTACCGGCACCCATCATCACATCGGCGCCGTAGGTGGAGTCGCTCTGATTGATGGTGAACTTACGCGCCAGAATGATGATGTAGCCCACCGCCAGCCCCAGCGCGAGGCCGGTCGCCAGCGAGGCGGCAAAGTTCGCCACCGGGAAAACGAAGCCAGCCCCTAACAGCAGCGCCGGCACGCCAAGGCCGATACCGGTCTGAATCGCTCCGCCGATATCGAGGATCCCCACCAGCGAGCCTTCGATAATCCGGGCGAACAGGAAGCTGGCGCCGAACGCGGCCACTGCGCCATAAGCCCCGGTATCAATGCCCGCTTTCAGCATCGCCACGAAGGCTACTTCGTTAAACGCGCCGATGCCGTAGAGGTAGTACATATGGGTCCCGGCGAAGACGCCGGAGGAGAGCAGACCAACAAAGATCGGAAACGACCAGTCGGCATACCAAAAACCTTTATTCTGTTCCATTTCGAGGCTCCTGTTATTTGCCGCTGAGCGAGCTGTGGATCAGATCCAGCCAGTTCGGCACGGTCAGATGGAAGGACTCCAGCGTCTTGATATCAAAGCCGCGGAAGAAGGCGCTCAGGACAAACAGCGCAACAATGGCGGACATCATCACTTTGGTGACGCGGTTCCAGCCGCTCTCTTCAACGCCCTTACCGATCAGAATGCCCAGCACCAGACCCGGCACGGCGTTACCCATAATCAGCTGCGCCGCGCCGCCGAAGATGGTGGCCCAGAAGCCCGACTTTTTACCGGCATCGATAGCCGCCAGCCAGAAGATAACCGGCATCACGGTATTCACCAGCAGGTTAGCCGCCGGGACCAGAACCTTCACCGCGGTGACCTGCAGCGCTTCCGGTACGGAAGAGGCGGTCAGGTTTAAGAAGGAGACCACCAGCATGCCGATGATGCCGCAGGCAATCGCCATCTTCTTCGGATCGTGCAGCGTTTCGCCGACGTTACGGTTTTTCAACATCAATGCCGCGGCGCCCCAGTTAGGGATAATGCGGTGATCGACGTCCTGGGTAAATGAACCTGCTGCAACGGAAGAAGCCCAGGCGTTAAAGAAGAAGCCCAGACCAAAGGAGAAGTGGGAAGCCGGATCGCCTTCGCAGGAATTCAGCTCGCCCAGGGTACGAAACGCCCCCATCCCCTGGGTGGTAGGCGCATGAAACATGCGTGCCGCTCCGGCGCCCACGCCGACGCCGACCAGGCCGCCGATAATGAGCGATTTTATTAAAATTATCAGGAACATAGTCTGACCCTATGGTGAAAATCAGGTGTGCGTGACGAAATCCACTTTATCGAGATTAATGGCGGTCACGTTGACGGTGACATCCAGCTCCACGCTGTAGGTCCGTCGTTCACGGCGCAAAAAGAAGAATAAGAACGCTTCTTTACGCACCGCTTCACGCGCATGAACAACCTTCACATCCTGTGGCTCAATACGCAGTAAGATATGCGGTGAGGTTTTCATCACCGCTGCCTGTACGTGATTCAGGGCGTCGGCGAAGGCCCGTGTTTTGCTCTCGCCTTTGCCCGTCACGCTCACCGTAGTGGTGAATTGCTCTTTCATGCTCAGGCGCCGTATTTCTTTTTCCAGGCTTCAACCAGGCGCTCGCCCAGCTCTTCTTTATCCATGAAGCCGAAACCCAGTACGTTGTAGCCTTCGTTGATGGCGGTCACGCCTTCGTCAACGGAGCGCATGCCATATTTCGCCTTGTAGCCGTGTTTGTTTTGCGCGGTGATGGCGCCAGCGCCGCCGCTGCCGCAGAAGGAGATACCAAAGCTGGCGTTTTCTGCTTTCATCACGTCGCCAAGTTTCATATCCGCGGCAACGCCCGGTACGACCACGGCATGCGCGCCGGCTTTTTCCGCGCCCGCGGCCACTTTTTGTCCTTTACCCAGACGGTCGCCAATCACTACGGTAATCTGTTCCATTTGCTACTCCTTACAGGTTGTCTTTTGCTACTTCGAAGTGGACGGACAGCAGCCAGGACTCTTCTTCTGGCAGGTTGCCGAACTGCGCAACCACTTCGCGGGCAAGCATCATTGAATCTTCTGAAATCTCTTCAAACAGGCTGGCGTCCACTTCCGGCAGCGGTTCGCCGCTAATCGACCGGTGGGCCATCGCCCGCACATGGGATGTCAGCATCTGTTCCTGGACGGCGTTGGGGATGATATTGCGACGGCTTAACAGTGCATAAACCTGCTGCAGCATCTTCTCAGCAAGCTGCTCAGTTTGCGTCGCCTGGTCCCCTACGTCGTTTGTTACCGCTCCGTTATTCACTTGTGTTACCCCGTTGATGTCTCTGGGGATAAAACTAGCGCCGGGGAGGAGGAGTTTGTAGCGAGTTGTTTTCCACTTCGAAGTGGAAAGGCGGACGGGCTGCGTGATCCAATGCACATAATTGCCGTGAAAATGGCATTTTCGGCGAAATTACGTGATGCACATCACAGGCCAATCGTGGTTTACGTGGGAAGAGCGGTGCGAATAACCGTAGAAGAAAAAAGGAAAAGTGTGATGTCAACGGGGTTTTATGACGGGAAACGAGCAGGAGGTATCGGCTGATACCTCCTGCAACGGGGTTTAACGGTACTTCTGATGGTAGGTGTTGCGGGTCGTTTTAAACGCTTCCGCGGCGGCCTGCGCCTCTTTCACTTTACCTTCATTCGCCAGCTTCAGCGCGCCGTCAATCTGGCCAATCAGGATATCCAGACCGTGGCGATAATCTTTCATTTCTGCGCTGTCGGCGGCTTTCCCTTCCAGCTTCGGCGGGGTCTCTTTCTGCGCATCCGCAGCGGCGGCGCGCATTTTGCTCAGGGCCGCTTTCAGCTCGCCCGCATCGGAGGTTTTCTGCACCACCTGCAGGTTTTCCGCGATGGTGTCCATATCCTCACCCAGTTCGGCGGCCAGCGCCGACGCGGAACCCATTGCAAGGGCGGAGACAGCCAACATTGCTAACAGTTTTTTACGCATTGCTCACTTCCTTTTTTATTATTTAAGCAAACGGGCGCCGCAGGAGCGCCCTTCTGTAAACGTTATTCGGCAAACTGCATCTTGAATAATGAAGGTATAACGGTGTTACTGTCCGGCGATTTTCATCTCAGGCAGCAGCACGGAGCCGCACTGAATATTGCTGCGCGTTTCGATATCGTCACCAACGGTCACGATATTACGCCACATCTCTTTCAGATTGCCTGCGATAGTGATTTCGCTTACCGGATACTGAATTTCGCCATTCTCAACCCAGAAGCCGGAAGCGCCGCGTGAGTAATCGCCGGTCACGCCACTGACACCCTGCCCCATCAGTTCGGTGACGACAAGCCCGGTGCCCATCTCTTTAAGCAACTTTTCAAAACTCAGGCCGCGGCCGTTAATCCGCCAGTTGTGGATGCCGCCCGCGTGACCGGTGCTCTTCATCCCCAGCTTGCGCGCAGAGTAGTTGGTCAGCAGCCACTGGGTCAGCACGCCGTCTTTAATGATGTCCCGACGTTCGGTACGCACGCCTTCGCTGTCGAACGGCGTTGAGGCCAGCCCTTTCAGCAGATGCGGATGCTCTTCGATGGTCAGCCAGTCCGGCAGGATCTGCTGGCCGAGTGAATCCAGCAGGAAGGTGGATTTGCGGTATACCGCGCCGCCGGCGATCGCCCCGACCAGGTGACCAAACAGCCCGGTCGCGACTTCGTTGGCAAAGATAACCGGTGCTTTCATCGTCGAGAGCTTACGCGGCGTCAGCCGTGACAGGGTGCGGCGGGCGCACTCGTCACCGACCCACTCCGGGGTGCGTAAATCTTCCAGCGCGCGGCCAATGGTGTACGCGTAGTCGCGCTCCATATCGCCGTTCTCTTCCGCGATCACGCAGCTGGAAAGGGAGTGGCGGGTGGAGCAGTAGCTCTGCAGCATACCGTGGCTATTGCCGAACACTTTGATGCCGTAGTGGCTGTTGAAGCTGCCGCCTTCGGTGTTGGTGATGCGTTTGTCGGCCTGCAGCGCCGCCTGTTCAGCGCGGGCGGCCAGCTCAATCGCCTGATCCGGCGTCACTTCCGCCGGATGGAACAGGTCGAGGTCCGGCGCGTCAAAGGCCAGCAGCGCTTTATCCGCCACGCCCGCGAACGGATCCGGCGAGGTATAGCGGGCGATATCCAGCGCCGCCTGCACCGTGCGGGCAATGGCCTGCGGGCTAAGATCGGTTGAGGAGGCGCTCCCCTTGCGGTTCTGGTGATAAACGGTGATGCCGAGCGCACCATCGCTATTAAATTCCACGTTCTCCACCTCGCCGTAGCGGGTGCTGACGCTGATGCCGGTCGTCTTGCTGACGGAGACTTCCGCCCCGTCCGATTTGCCTGCCGCCAGTTCCAGCGCCGTGGTCACGGCCTCTTCCAGCGTCTTACGCTGCTGTGCAACTTGAGAGATGACTTTCATCGCTAATGCCATAATGTAGGAAGGTGTTAAGTGAAGTCTAACAGAGAACCGTTTTTCAGTGCGCGCCTTAACTGGTAACATTAGCCTCTTTTTTTAAGGAGCCTGAGATGACTAAGCAGCCCGATGACTGGCTCGACGACGTGCCCGGTGATGACGTTGAAGATGAAGACGATGAAATTATCTGGGTCAGTAAAAGTGAAATTAAACGTGACGCGGAAGAACTGAAGCGTCTTGGCGCCGAAATGGTGGAGCTGGGGAAAAACGCGCTGGATAAAATCCCGCTCGATAGCGACCTGCGCGACGCCATTGAACTCGCCCAGCGCATCAAGAAGGAAGGCCGCCGCCGCCAGATGCAGCTGATTGGTAAAATGCTGCGCAGCCGCGATGTCGATCCGATTCGCCAGGCGTTAGACAAGCTCAAGAACCGCCACAACCAGCAGGTTGCGCTGTTCCATAAGCTGGAGATGATTCGCGATCGTCTGATTGAGGAAGGCGATGATGCGGTACCTGAAGTATTGAACCTGTGGCCTGACGCCGATCGTCAGCAGCTGCGTTCGCTTATCCGTAACGCCAAAAAAGAGAAAGAAGGCAACAAGCCGCCGAAGTCCGCGCGTCTGATCTTCCAGTATCTGCGTGAACTGGCGGAAGGCGAAAGCTAATCGTTTCCTGTAGCCCCGGTAAGCATCGCGTGACCGGGAAAAATCCCGGATGCCGGCGCGCTGCGCCTTATCCGGGCTACAGCCCTACTCCCGCCATCACCACCTGTCGTAAATCCCCGGCGAAACGCCGATACTGCGAGGCGTCAATCGCCTGCGGATAGCTCAGCACAATCAGTTCATGATCGGCGATACCGCGATGATAGGTCGGGTGACGATGCGGCCACGGGTTGGCGCAAAAGCCCATCGTGGCATAAAAACGCAGCCGCTTATGGGCAATCTCGGTGGTTAACGGATCGATTTCCAGAATGGTCAACGGCGTCCGTTGCAGGAGCCCCGCCAGCAGGCGTTTACCGTAGCCGCGCGAGCGCAGCGTATCGTCAATCGCCAGATGCTCAATATAGCGGTAGCCGGCAAACTGCCAGCAGCCGCTCAGCCCGATAAATACCCCGTCATCGAACCACGCCTCCAGCAGGTAGCGCGGGTCGCGCAGCGCCTGCCGCTTTGCCGCCGGCTCGCGCTGCTCGTGCCACGGAAACGCTTTGTCGTACAGCGCGTCTACGGCAGTAAAGTGAACACCGTCGGCGGCGGTGATTTTTTGCGATGTCAGCATGACACATCCACGGTCGCTAAAAGAAATCTGCCCTCACACGGAGGGCAGAGAGAGACGGCACGGCGCTTATTCTGCCGCGGCCGCCTTGCTGGCCAGCTTGTCCAGCAGCTTCTGATGAATGCCGCCAAAGCCGCCGTTGCTCATCACCAGAATGTGATCGCCCGGATGCGCGGTTTTAACAATCATATCGGCCAGCACATCAACATCGGCGCTCCAGTGCGCAGGCTGCACGCAGGCTTCCGCCACTTCCGCCACCTGCCATGGAATATGCTGCGGCTGGAGCAGGAACACTTCGTCCGCGCGGCCCAGCGCGGGGGCCAGGTCGTCTTTGCATACGCCCATTTTCATGGTGTTGGAACGTGGTTCCAGCACCGCAAGGATCCGCGCGGTGCCGCCGACTTTACCGCGCAGCGCCTGCAGGGTCGCCAGAATCGCCGTTGGGTGATGGGCAAAATCGTCATATACGGTGACGCCATTCGCTTCGCCGCGCAGTTCCAGACGGCGGCGGGCATTGATAAAGCTGCCCACCGCAGCGGCGGCATCGGCCGGCACCACCCCCACATGCCGGGCCGCGGCGATCGCCATCAGACCGTTATGCATATTGTGTTCGCCCACCAGCTCCCACTTCACTTCACCGACTTTTTCACCGTCCAGCCACACTTCCCACTGCGAGGCATCGGCGTTCAGCTTCTTCGCCTGCCAGCGCCCCTGCTCGCCCACCAGCTCCTGCTCGCTCCAGCAGCCCATCGCCAGCGTCTGTTTCAGATTGATATCGTTTTCCGGCAGGATAATTTTGCCTTTGCCCGGCACGATGCGCACCAGATGATGGAACTGTTTCTGGATCGCTTTCAGGTCGTCAAAGATATCCGCATGATCGAACTCAAGGTTATTGAGGATCAGCGTACGTGGGCAGTAGTGTACAAATTTGGAACGCTTATCGAAGAAGGCGCAGTCATACTCATCGGCTTCGATAACAAAGAACGGGCTCTCGCCGAGACGGGCGGAAACCTCGAAGTTACCCGGTACGCCGCCGATGACAAAGCCTGGCTTATAGCCGCAGGCTTCGAGGATCCATGTCGCCATTCCCGCGGTGGTGGTTTTACCGTGAGTACCGGCAACCGCCACAACCCAGCGATCGCGCAGGACGAAGTCATGTAGCCACTGCGGGCCGGACATATACGGAATATTGTTTTCCAGGACCGCTTCGACGCACGGGTTGCCGCGCGTCATCGCATTACCAATGATCACCAGATCCGGCCGTGGGTCCAGCTGGCTGGCATCATATCCTTGAATTAAATCGATTCCCTGGTTTTCCAGCAGGGTGCTCATTGGCGGATAGACGTTAGCATCCGACCCCGTTACCTCATGACCGAGGGAACGAGCCAGCATCGCCAGTCCCCCCATAAACGTGCCACAGATACCTAAAATATGAATGCGCATTCGTCACTTCCCTCTTTAATCTGGCGCACATTTTACCCATATGTACGGCATCAGAGAAATGCATTTCAGGTTAATCCGTTTTTTGCTGGCGCGATTCACCTGTGCGAACTTTTTTTATTCTTTGTTAAGATTGTTGCGTTCGTTTTACTTCACATAAACATGCAGGGAACGGGTTATGAAAACGTT
>NZ_JBJDNH010000032.1:0-68078 GCF_044900465.1 Klebsiella sp. NPDC088457
TCTGCCGCTGTTGCTGCCGCTGGCCTTCGCCTCCCAGGGGTTCTTCGTCTTCATGCTGATTCAGTTCCTGCGCGGCGTCCCGCGCGATATGGAAGAAGCGGCGCAGATTGACGGCTGCAACTCCATCCAGGTGCTGTGGTACGTGGTGGTGCCGATTCTGAAACCGGCAATTATCTCCGTCGCGCTGTTCCAGTTTATGTGGTCGATGAACGACTTTATCGGTCCGCTGATTTACGTCTACAGCGTCGATAAGTATCCGATCGCGCTAGCGCTGAAAATGTCCATCGACGTCACGGAAGGCGCTCCGTGGAACGAAATTCTGGCAATGGCGAGTATCTCCATTCTGCCGTCCATCATCGTCTTCTTCCTGGCACAACGCTACTTCGTACAGGGCGTAACCAGCAGCGGAATTAAAGGTTAAGAGGGAAATATCATGGCTGAAGTTATTTTCAACAAACTGGAAAAGGTTTACTCCAACGGCTTCAAAGCGGTACATGCTATCGACCTGAAAATCGCCGATGGCGAGTTTATGGTGATCGTCGGGCCATCCGGCTGCGCCAAATCCACCACCCTGCGAATGCTGGCCGGGCTGGAGACCATCAGCGGCGGCGAAGTGCGCATCGGCGAAAAAATCGTCAACAACCTCGCGCCAAAAGCGCGTGGGATTGCGATGGTGTTCCAGAACTATGCGCTCTATCCGCACATGACGGTGCGTGAGAACCTGGCCTTTGGCCTCAAGCTGAGCAAGTTGCCGAAAGAACACATTGCCAGCCAGGTCAATGAAGCGGCCAAAATACTCGAACTGGAGGAGCTCCTCGACCGCCTGCCGCGCCAGCTGTCCGGCGGACAGGCCCAGCGCGTCGCCGTCGGGCGCGCCATCGTCAAAAAGCCGGACGTCTTCCTGTTTGACGAGCCGCTTTCCAACCTTGATGCCAAGCTGCGCGCGTCGATGCGTATCCGCATTTCCGATTTGCACAAGCAGCTGAAGAAATCCGGCAAACCGGCCACCACCGTTTATGTCACCCACGATCAGACCGAAGCGATGACCATGGGCGATCGCATCTGCGTGATGAAACTGGGTCACATCATGCAGGTAGATACCCCGGATAATCTGTACCACAAACCGAAAAACATGTTCGTGGCCGGCTTTATCGGCGCGCCGGAGATGAACATTCGCCCCAGCACGCTGGTTGAGCGCGCGGGCCGTCTGCACCTGACCATCGGCGATGAGCTGCTGCCGTTAAGCGATGCGCTGCAGGATAAAGTCAGCGGTTATAAAAATCCGTCGCTGTTCTACGGCATCCGCCCGGAGTTTGTCGCCATTGCCGATGAACCGTTCGCCGAAGGCGGCTGCTCAGGCGAGATGGTGCGGGTCGAAAATATGGGTCACGAGTTCTTCGTCTACCTGAAAGTCGCCGACTATGAGCTAACCGCCCGCGTCCCTTCCGACGAAGTGAAGCCGATGATTGCAAAAGGGCTTCATCGCCGGGTGTGGTTCAAATTCGACATGAATAAGTGCCATCTCTTTGATGCCGCCACCGAACAGAACATCTCTCTGTAATCACTGGAGTATTAAAATGAAAAAAGTGCTTTTAAGCGCCACAATCTCCGCCACTCTGGGCCTTACCGCGTTACCTTCCCTGGCAAAGGATGTCGATCTACGCATGTCCTGGTGGGGCGGCAACGGCCGCCACCAGGTCACCCTGAAGGCGCTGGAAGAGTTTCACACACAGCATCCGGACATTAATGTCAAAGCCGAATACACCGGCTGGGACGGCCACCTCTCGCGTCTGACCACCCAAATCGCCGGGGGCACCGAGCCGGATGTGATGCAGACTAACTGGAACTGGCTGCCGATCTTCTCGAAAAACGGCGAAGGCTTCTACGACCTGAATAAGATGAAGGATGTCATCGACCTCAGCCAGTTCGATGCCAAAGAGCTGCAGTCAACGACGGTGAACGGCAAACTCAACGGTATCCCGATTTCCGTCACCGCCCGGGTGTTCTACTTTAACGATGAAACCTGGAAAAAAGCCGGCGTGGCATTCCCGAAAACGTGGGACGCGCTGATGGCGGCAGGTAAAACCTTCGAGAGCAAGCTGGGGAAACAATACTATCCGGTGGTGCTGGAGCATCAGGATACGCTGGCGCTGCTGAACTCCTACATGATTCAGAAGTACAACCAGCCGGCTATCGACGAGAAAACGAAGAAATTCTCCTACAGCAAAGAGCAGTGGGTCGAGTTCTTCCAGATGTATAAAAAGCTGATCGATAGCCACGTGATGCCGGACACCAAATACTATGCCTCCTTCGGCAAGAGCAATATGTATGAAATGAAGCCGTGGATTCAGGGGGAGTGGGCGGGAACCTATATGTGGAACTCCACCATTAACAAATATTCCGATAACCTGAAGCCGCCGGCGAAGCTGGCGCTGGGCGACTACCCGATGCTGCCGGGCGCCACCGATGCCGGTCTGTTCTTCAAACCGGCGCAGATGCTCTCGATCGGCAAATCGACCAAAAACCCGGAAGCGGCGGCGAAGGTCATTAATTTCCTGCTGAACAGCAAAGAGGGGGTCGATACCCTGGGCCTTGAGCGCGGCGTGCCGCTCAGCAAAGTGGCGGTGCAATATCTGACCGAAAACGGAACGATCAAAACCGACGATCCGGCGGTATCCGGGCTGAAACTGGCGCAGTCGCTGCCAGCCAAACTCCCGGTTTCGCCTTACTTCGACGATCCGCAGATCGTCGCCCAGTTCGGCACCTCGCTGCAATACATCGACTACGGGCAAAAAAGCGTTGAAGAAACGGCGATGGACTTCCAGCGTCAGTCTGACCGCATTTTACGGCGCGCCATGCGCTAAGTGTTTGCCATCTCCCCTGCCCCGCAGCGCCGGCTGCGGGGTATTCTTTGTCAGGAGTGAGCCATGAAGGGCAAGATTATCCCGTTGGATTTCCGCACGACGGAAGACAGCGAAACCGGACATCGGGTGATGCGGATGACGCCGCCGCACGTTGTCTGTCACCGCAACTACTTCTACCAGAAATGCTTCACCCGCGACGGCGGTCGACTGATTTTCGGCGGCGGATTTGAAGGCCACTGGAACTACTACCTGCTGGATCTCGCCGCCCAACAGGCCACGCAGCTGACCGATGGCCCGGGGGATAATACCTTCGGCGGTTTTTTATCCGATGATGACCGCGCGCTGTGGTACGTCAAAAATAACCACCAGCTACGCCGGGTGGAACTGGCGACGCTGGAGGAACAGGTCATCTACGAAGTGGATGATGAGTGGGTCGCGTATGGCACCTGGGTCGCCACCAGCGATTGCCGCAAACTGGTGGGCATTGAGATCAAAAAAAGCGACTGGCAGCCGCTGACCGACTGGAGCAAGTTCCGCGCCTTTTATTTTACCCATCCTGAGTGTCGGCTGATCAATATCGACCTGCGCAGCGGGGCACGCTCGGTGGTTCTGCAGGAAAAACGCTGGCTGGGCCACCCGCTCTATCGCCCGTTTGACGACCAGACTATCGCCTTCTGCCATGAAGGACCGCGCGATGCGATCGATGCCAGAATGTGGCTGATCAACCCCGACGGCAGCCACCTGCGCAACGTTCGCCAGCATCGGCCGGGAGAAAGCTTCACCCATGAGTTCTGGGTGCCGGATGGGTCCGCGCTTTACTATGTCGCCCATCGGGAAAACGATCCGCAGCGCTATCTGTATCGCGCCGCTCCGCAAACGCTGGAAAACCGCCAGCTGATGGCGATTCCTCCCTGCTCACACCTGATGAGTAACCACGATGGTTCGCTGATTGTCGGCGACGGTTCGCCGCATAACACCGGCGAGATTCGGCTAAACGACCCGTTTATCTGGGTATTTGATATTCGCTCGGGCGAGCAAAAAGCGATTTGCCGCCATGACTCGACCTGGAAAGTGCTCGACGGCGATCGTCAGGTGACGCATCCGCATCCGTCCTTTTCGCCGGATGAACGCTGGGTGCTGTTTACCTCCGATAAAGAGGGTATGCCGGCGCTGTATCTGGCGGAGGTGTAGTGATTCGGCAACGTCCCGGCTCGCGCGCTGCTTAGCCGGGCTACCGCCGTCTGCGATCCGGTAGCCCGGGCGAGGCGTTTACGCCGCCGCCCGGGATCCCTGTCAGAAGAAATATTTAAACCGCACCCGGGCGCCGTAGCGGTCATCCGTATTGCCGGTTTTCGCCGCCGAAGAGTCCAGCCAGGAGGCATAGGCCCCGAGGTAGATATTAAAGTTCGGCATATCCATGATGTTCGGCAACTGCCAGGAGGTATGAATGGTATGGATGTTATAGCGTCCCGGCGCCAGAATCGCGCAGTCGCCGTCGCATTCCCCGCTCACCCCGGACATATTGAACTGGTCGATTTTGTTATGCGCATAGATATAGCCCAGCTCAACGCGATGCCATAACGCATTGATACCGGCGCTGAAATCTTTTTCATCCGCCGCGTCGAGATAGGCGGTGCTCAGATTCACCACCGCCCCATTTTCGGCATCGGTTTTCAGCGTATTCCAGCTCATGGTCATCCCATAACCGGTACGGCTGGACCGATCGACCCAGCCGCCATTTTGCTTGTCATAACCGTAGGCGTTATTCACCAGGTTGCTCTCCGCCGCGGCCGCCACCGACCAGGCGCCGGACTGCCAGGCCACGACCGGGCGAACATAGGCGACGTTTTTGCGATTATCCAGCGCGTTGCCGTGATAGCTGCGGTTGACGAACAGCGAACTGCCGTCCTCCACCAGCGTATTCAGCTCAAAGTACCAGTTATCCAGCGTTTTGCTGAGCAGGAAGTTGCCGCCGCTGCTGCTACGCCCGCGTCCCTCTTTCATCATATAGATATAGCCGTAGCCGTCGCTGTACAGATCGTTGGCCGTATTACCGGAATACTCAATAAAGGTGTCCTGATTAAGCGGGAACATATCATAGGCTTCAAAGCGCCCCACTTTAATTTTCCAGTCATCTTCGCGGCCAAAAAAGAATACCGCATCATCGAGATTCATTTTCCCGGTCATATCCGCCAGCGGCTGTACGCTGAAGCCGGAATATTTCCCGTCAGCGCCTTTACGCAGGCCATCAAAGCCCAGCAGAATACGTCCGTTAATATCCCAGCGTTCTTTATTCCCCGGCGCCCAGTTTTTATTCGCAGTGGTTTTTACCGACGTCAGGCTGCCGGTGCGGCTGGCGCCATCCATATTAAACTCAACGTCGCCATAGAATTTTAATTCGCCATAATCATTCAACTGTAATGTCGGTTTCACCGGCGCCGCGCTTGCCGTTACCGGCACGGCGGCAGGCTGCTTCAGCGCACGAATCTCCGCCTCCGCGCTGGCAGCCCTTTGCTCCGTCGCCTTCAGGCGTTGCTCCATCTGCGCCAGCCGCGCTTCCAGCGAAAGCGACTCCTGCGCATTAGCCACGGGGGTAAATAAAGACGTCAGCAAACATCCGACCCAGATCTTTTTCATCGGTAAACCCTTTCTTATTATTTAATTAAATGAAGTTTTTTATTTATGGATAAAAACCGGCGACGACGATGACAATAATAACCCGCCCGTCGCCGCGGACGGGTTATTAACAACATTCAGTTTATTTATTCTAACTGCCAGGCGCCGCCCTCAGATAATAATGCGGTACCGCTCCAGGCAAATAATGATAATTCCCGGCGGGTAGCGTCCGGATAAATACGGCTACTCAGGCAGGCCTCGCCATCATTGACAAAGACCTCAACCGAGGAGCTATCAAAGAACAGGCGCAGTTTCAGCGGCGAAGCGGCGGTGAGCGGTACGCTGCGTACGCCGCACAGGCCGTACTGCGGATAGTGGCGTTCGAGCACCAGACGCTGCATCTGGGCGTCAACGTAGACACGCAGGCCGTCGCCAAAGCTCAGTCCATATTGTTCGGCGGTGCTGTTGGCGCAATCCCAGTGCAGGATAACCTCCATCGCTTCGCAGTTTTCCACCATCAGCGACTGCTGATTTTTCACGGTGCTGACCGGCCACGGGAACCAGGCGCGACGCAGACACTCCACCTCTTTCGCCGGGCGCATCTGCAGGCGGTTGTCCTCACTCAGGCTCAGCTCACGCGGGAGAGAGAGCATTCCTGCCCAGCCGTCCTGCTGTTCCGGCATCGGTGATTCCCACATATCCAGCCAGCCGATGACGATACGGCGGCCATCGGGCGTTTCGAAGCTTTGCGGAGCATAAAAGTCATGCCCGTGGTCCATTTCGACAAACTGACCTTCACGTGCAAAGCGCTGCCCGGACTGCCAGTCGCCGAGCAGGTAGCCGCTCTGGAATAAATTACGGTTCTCGTAGCCCTGCGCCGCCAGTCCCTGCGGAGAGAACATCAGCACGTGCTTATCGCCGAGGGTGAAGAAGTCCGGGCATTCCCACATATAGCCCATCTTCTCTTCCGCTTCGTCGAGGACCCCTTCCTCATGCCACTGACGCAGATCGTCCGAGCGGTACAGACGCACCTGACCGGTATCGCCCACGCGGGCGCCGACGATCATGTACCAGCTGTCGCCGACGCGCCACACCTTCGGATCGCGGAAGTGATGCAGCCCCGGCGGCGTATCCAGTACCATCCCCTGACGCTCAAAGTGAATACCGTCGCGACTGGTGGCCAGACACTGCACCTGATACAAATTCTCTTCATGGCTGGCGTCACCGTGGAATTTATGTCCGGTATAAATCAGCGCCAGGGTATCACCGTCCACCACCGCGGAGCCGGAGAAGCAGCCGTCTTTATCCTCTGGCCCTTCCGGGGCCAGCGCGACCGGCAGATGTTCCCAGTGGACTAAATCCTTGCTGCGGGCGTGGCCCCAGTGCATCGGGCCCCACTGCGTGGAGTACGGATGATGCTGGTAGAAAGCGTGATACCAGCCGTCAAACCACACCAGGCCATTGGGATCGTTGATCCAGCCCGCACGGGCGGCGAGGTGGTAGCGTGGATACCAGCGCGGGTTCAGCGCCTCGCATTTAGCCTGCAGTTCTTGTTCAGCATTGGCAATTGAGTACATCATATTCTTCACTCTTTTCAATCAGATAGCAGTTGGTTGCGGCATTCGCGGCTCGGCGGATGACTTACTGGATCGCAACAAGAAGATGGAGATAAAGGTGGTGCAGAACACCAGCAGCCCCATAATCAAATAGGACTGGGCGAAACCGTATTTCTCATAGCTATAGCCCGCCAGCGGCGACAGCACCGTGGCAATCACCGAGCTGGTGCAGGCAAAGCCCACCAGATACAGCGTGGAGGAGAGTCGTTTGTCGAAGTTGGCGCTGTTGTATTTAAAGATTGCGACCAGCAGCACCGGCAGCTCCACCGCGTGCAGCAGCTTGGTAATGGAGATCAGCAGCGGCCCTTCCACCAGGCCGGAGGCCACCATACGCAACGCCATCACCATCCCGGCGAAAATCAGGCCGTTTTTCGCTCCGATGCGGTTCACCAGCCACGGCGCGCAGAACATCCCGGCGGCCTCAAGGAATACCTGGAACGAGTTCAGGTAGCCATACATCGCGTTGCCTTCCTGCAGGGTCGCGAACTGGGACGAGAAATAGACCGGGAACTGCTGGTCGTAGACGCCGTAAATACAGGTCCCGACCACGAAAAATACCAGCGCCCAGAAGCGAGGCAGGGTCAGCAGACGCAGAGCGTCTTCCAGCGTCACTTTGCCGCCCGATATCGCCTCCTGCATGGCCTGCGGCGCGGAAGAGACCCGCAGCCGCGCCAGGAGAATAAAGAACACCAGTCCGGAGCAGCTGGCGACCGCAAAGTTGAGTTGCGGGTTGATGTTAAACAGCAGTCCGGCAAAGAAGGTCGCCACCGCCCAACCGAGCGATCCCCACATGCGCGCTTTGCCAAACTCAAACTGACTCTGGCGCGCCACGCGCTCGGTATAGGACTCGAGCACGCCGATACCGCCGTTAAAGGTTAAGCCGATATAGATCCCACCGAAGATGCTGCCCAGCAGAACGTTAATTTTCAGCAGGTAGCCAAACAGCAGATAGGCTGGCCCCGAGAGAATCAGCAGCGCGGTGATATACCACAGCAGATTTTTACGCAGCCCGAGTTTGTCCTGGATAAAACCGTAACAGATTTGGGCAAACAGCGCGGAAACGGAAAGCACGGAATAGATGATCCCGGTATCTCCCGGTTTCAGCCCCACTTCCTGGTGCAACCAGATAGAGAGCAACGATCCGGAAGCGGACCAGGTCACGAAAAAGAAAAACAGTAAGGCACTGAGTAGCGGGTAGCTGTGAGAGTGATGGGCTTTCATCATGACATTCTCGTGTAGGAGTAATGAACGCATGGTAACGTTAACAAAAAACCGAAATCATGTCGTTTTGCTGAGATACATGATGTTAATCACAAAAGTTAACGTTAACATAACAGAGATGAGATCGCGATCAAATATTCCTCTCCACTGCGATCGCCCGGCCTGGGATAGAATATCGTATGATCCTTTTACATCAGCGACTTAGTTGTATAGCCTGTTGCATGGTGGCAACGGTGGAGTATCAAATATGGCATCCTTGAAAGATGTGGCAAAACTGGCAAACGTCTCTCTGATGACGGTTTCACGGGCCCTGAACAGCCCCGAGCGCCTGAAACCAGAGACCCTGGCCCGCGTTCAGTCAGCCATCGAACAGACCAACTACGTCCCCGACCTGTCAGCCAAGAAGATCCGCGGCGCTCACGCTACGCCGAATACCATTGGCGTGCTGGCTCTGGATACCGTCACCACCCCGTTCTCGGTGGAAATCACTCTCTCTATCGAAGAGACCGCACGCGCGCACGGCTGGAACAGCTTCGTGGTGAACATGTTTTCCGATGATAGCCCGGAAACCATTGTCGACCTGCTGCTCTCGCACCGTCCTGACGGCATTATCTACACCACCATGGGGCTGCGTCAGGTGCCGCTGCCGGCCAAGCTGTTAACGCTCCCCTGTGTGCTCGCCAACTGCGAAAGCCTCAACGATCCGGTCGCCAGCTATATTCCGGATGATGAACAGGGTCAGTACACCGCCGTGCAGGCTCTGCTCGCGGCGGGCTACCGTCGCCCGCTCTGTTTGCATCTTCCGGCCAACCATCTTGCGACCGTCCGTCGCCGCAGGGGGCTGGAACGCGCCTGTCGGGAAGCCGGTATCAACCCGGACACCCTCGAACATGGCTATATGGAATATGGCGATCAGCACTATCGTGATATGCCCGCCATGGTGCTGGCCAATATCGACCGCGGTAAACCTCGGTTTGATTCGGTCATCTGCGGCAACGATCGTATCGCGTTTATGGTCTATCAAACGCTACTGGCGCAGGGGTTGCGCATTCCACAGGACGTGGCGGTGGTGGGTTACGATAATATGGTCGGGATTGGCGATCTGTTTGTACCGCCGCTGTCGACGGTTCAGCTACCCCATTACGACATCGGGCGCCTGAGCGCCCTGCATATCATTAACGGCGATAGCCATCGGGACACGGTGCGTATTGCCAGCCCGTGGCTACCCAGAGAGTCGCTGTAATTCATTGCCGATGTTGCGCAGCTTTTCACCGGACATCAGCTTACGTTCGATATGCTCAAGCGTGACGCTTTTTGGTTTCCGGGATCAGCCGGAAGGTTCCCGCTGCGCCAATCGTATCGAGCAGCGTCAGGAAAGTCGCCCGATAATCATGTTCGCCCCCCGGTTGCTGGCGGTTGAACAGGTGATGCCAAAATCGCGGCATTTCCGCGGCTGAATTTCTGAGTACAGGCTCCACACCGCCGGCGCGGGGCAAAGCCGCCAATAAAAAACCCTGCCGTCAAAGCAGGGTTTGTTGTCCGTCTGCATCGGCCTTAGCGCGCCAGCCAGCCGCCATCCACCGCCACGGTATAGCCGTTAATGTAATCCGACGCGCGGGAGGAGAGGAACACCACCGGCCCCATTAGATCGTCCGGCAAACCCCAACGCCCCGCCGGGATACGGTCGAGAATTTCAGCGCTACGCTGTTCGTCGGCGCGCAGCTGCTGGGTGTTGTTGGTCGCCATGTAGCCCGGAGCGATAGCGTTGACGTTGATGTTGTGCTTCGCCCACTCATTCGCCAGCAGGCGAGTCACCCCCATCACGCCGCTTTTTGAGGCGGTATAGGACGGTACGCGGATGCCGCCCTGGAAAGAGAGCATGGACGCGATGTTAATGATTTTGCCGCCGTTGCCCTGAGCAATAAAATGTTTCGCCGCCGCCTGAGACATAAAGAACACGCTTTTGATGTTCAGATCCATCACGTCGTCCCAGTCTTTCTCGCTGAATTCCAGGGCGTCCTGGCGACGAATCAGGCCGGCATTGTTGACCAGAATGTCAATATGGCCGAACTCAGCCACCGCGCGCTCCAGCAGCTGCGCAATGCCATCAATGTGGCGCAAATCGGCCGTCAGGCTCAGAAAACGGCGGCCCAGCGCGGTGACGCGCTCAATGGTTTCCGCCGGTTCGACAATATTAATACCGACAATATCGCAGCCCGCTTGCGCCAGACCAACCGCCATACCCTGGCCCAGTCCGGTGTCGCAGCCGGTCACCACCGCCACTTTACCCTGTAGGGAGAATGCATCGAGTATCATACTTTGTTCCTTAATCTTTCAGAGCCCGTACAACACAGGCAAGGTTCTATTTGTCCGATCCGCAACCCGCACGGCTTCTGACACCAGGGAAAACGCTCCGGGTGCTACCCATCACAAAAAAAATAAAACATAGTTTTGTTTTAATGGCGTGAACATCTTAAACCTGGAAAAAGCGCTTTTCAATTTTTATTAAAACGATGTTTCATCTTTTCAGCATCTAATTGCCAGAAATGCAAAACGGATCACGAAGCGGCGCATCCACCGAGAGAGAAAACCCAATAAATATATTAAAATACAACAAATTAAATGATCTTTGAAAAACGACAGCGTAATGCAAAAAGCGAACATAAAAACAAAGTTCACCTGAACATCGGCACCCGCTGAGGCTGCAAACTGCGATCCAGGGCAAGGTTTTATGGCGAATTGCGCCCACCATCACAAATAATGAAACGTCGTTTTGATAAATTGACACTCATCTTTTAAATCAACTTCATCTGGCTAAACGTCCCCTCCAGGCAGGCGACATCGCAGGAAGGAAAAGGAGCACATCATGGCTAAAGGCATGCGGGTAACATTGAACTATGAGGTCAGTCGCGATCCGGATACCGGCGCGGAAATCACCCGCTTAACCCCTCCGGAAGTAACCTGTCATCGTAACTACTTCTATCAAAAATGTTTTTTCAATGATGGCAGCCATCTGTTATTTGCCGGTGAGTTCGACGGCCACTGGAACTACTACCTGTTAGATATCGCCAAAGCCGAGGCCATCCAGCTCACGGAAGGGGCGGGCGATAATACCTTCGGCGGTTTTCTCTCGCCGGATGATGCTTCGCTCTATTACGTGAAAAACGATCGCTCGCTGCGGGAAGTGAACCTCACCACCCTGCAGGAACGTGAAGTCTATCGCGTCGCTGACCAGTGGGTCGGCTATGGCACCTGGGTCGCCAACAGCGAGTGCAGCCAGCTGGTGGGCATCGAGATTGCAAAAAGCGACTGGACCCCGCTCAATGACTGGCAAATATTCCACGACTTCTTCCATAAAGGCCCCCACTGCCGCCTGCTCCGCGTCGATCTGCAAAGCGGTGAAAGCCGCGTTATCCATGAAGAGAAGAACTGGCTGGGCCATCCCATCTATCGACCTTTCGACGACAATACCGTCGCCTTCTGCCATGAGGGGCCGCACGATCTGGTCGACGCCCGCATGTGGCTGGTCAATGAAGACGGCAGCAACGTGCGTAAAGTCAAAGCGCACGCCGAGGGTGAAAGCTGTACTCACGAGTTCTGGGTTCCGGACGGCTCGGCGTTGATATATGTCTCTTATTTGAAGGGCCAGCAGGGGCGGACGATTTATCGCTTCAACCCGGATAGCGGCGTCAACACCGCGCTGATGCAGATGCCCGCCTGTTCCCATCTGATGAGTAATTTCGACGGCACGCTGCTGGTTGGCGACGGTTCAGGGACGCCGGTCGACGTGAACGATACCAGCGGTTACACCATTGATAACGACCCCTATCTGTATGTTTTCGACGTGGCGAAGCAGGCTTACTGCCGCGTAGCCCGCCATGATACCTCCTGGGCCACGGTCGCCAACAGTCGCCAGGTGACCCATCCGCACCCGTCCTTTACGCCGGACGATAGCGCCATTCTGTTCAGCTCGGATAAAGACGGGAAGCCGGCTATCTATATTGCGAAGCTGCCGGAGCAACCGGTGATGTTGCCGGCATAAAGTGAGCTTCCCCCCTTTTGAGTGAGTGTTTCTGTCACTGGCCTTGCCCTCCTTCACGGAGGGCTTTTTTTGCTTCATTACCGCCTGCCGGCTCTGCTAACCGCCATCGCCGGCAGGCAACAAAAACAACAAGCCCCGGCTAACGGCTCCGGGGCAATCAGCAAAATTGTCTGCGCTTAGAAAGAGTAGGCCACGCCGACGCGGAAGCGGGTCTGGCGATCGCTGCGATCGTTCACGCCAACGTTACCAATCTCACCATAAGGCGACCAGTTTTTATCCAGCTTATAGGCCACTTTGACATTATATTCCTGGGAGTACGGCTTGTTGTCATTGCGAGCCACGCCTTCACTACTGCGGGCATAAACGTAGTTAAGCTCGGTACGCCAGTCGCCCAGAACAAAGCCGGCCCACGCATCGCCGCGGTTCACTTTATCGTCGTCTTTACCGGCGTTTGCCGGATAGCGCGTGTATTCATAACGATAACGAGCGGCGAGATAGAAGCCGTTATCAAAACTGTATTGCACGTGCAGATTGGGCTTATAAATCGAACGACTGTCGTTACTTTCAATATTGAAACCAGGCGTGACAAAGAAGTTCTGCGCCGCTTTCCAGCGCCAGCTAATGGTCTCTTCATGACCGCTGCCGACGAAATCGGCATAAGGCTGGTCAGTATTCTCGCCTCCCGACTTCCACTTCGCCTCAACGGAGAAACCTAAGCCGTTGGCAAAGCGGTGGGAGACAGAAACGCGGTCGGCGTTGGTCTTATCGCTTTTTCCACCATCAATGAATTCATGACGCAAATCGACGGTCACAGCGGAAGCAGAAAAGGTTGCGGCACAGAGAGCAGCAAGGACCAGAGATCTCGCAAACATAGGGTACCCCTTTAAAAATTAAAATTATGTTTCTATTTTATGAAACTGCATTTTATTTTTTAAGCACCCGCGTTTTAGTGATCGAGATCGTAATTATTTGTTTCAAAAAACATGGCACAGCAGGACGTGACCAGGCTCAACAAAAAAGGCCTTCGCGGCGCTGTTTTCGCGGAATTCGGTCACAGCCGGCAAGACAAACGGCAATAAAAAAGCCTCCGGACGGAGGCCTGGAAGAACAGAAGTGTAGACGAGGATTATGCGCGTTCCACCGCCAGCGCAACGCCCTGGCCGCCGCCGATGCACAGCGTGGCCAGCCCTTTACGGGCATCACGTTTAATCATCTCATGGACCAGCGAGACCAGAATACGGCAGCCGGAAGCGCCGATGGGGTGGCCCAGCGCAATCGCCCCGCCGTTGACATTGACCCGACGCTCATCCCATTCCAGTACTCTTCCCACTGAAATCGCCTGGGCGGCAAACGCCTCATTGGCTTCGATCAGGTCGACTTCATCCAGCCGCCATCCCGCCCTCTCCAGACAGCGACGCGTGGCGTGTACCGGCGCGATGCCCATCAGCGCCGGGTCGACGCCGACGCTGGCAAATGCGCGGATCCGCGCGAGGATCGGCAGACCGAGCTCCAGCGCTTTCGCTTCGCTCATCATCATCACCGCCGCCGCGCCGTCATTGATGCTTGAAGCATTGCCGGCGGTCACCGAACCCAGCCGATCGAAGGCCGGTTGTAAACTGGCCAGCCCTTCAGCGCTGGCATCCACCCGCGGCTGCTCATCGGTATCAATCGTTCGCGGCGCGCCGTTCAGCTCGGTCGTCACCGGGACAATTTCATCGCGAAAGCGCCCTGAATCAATCGCCCGCCGGGCTTTATGCTGCGAACTGAGCGCCCATGCATCCTGGAGTTCGCGGCTGATGCCATACTCCCGCGCCAGGTTTTCCGCCGTAACGCCCATATGGTAATCGTTGAAGGCATCCCACAGACCATCATGAACCAGGCTATCAATCAGCTGGCTGTTGCCCAGCCGGGCGCCGGTGCGGCTATCGGTAAGGACGTGCGGCGCGCGGCTCATATTTTCCTGTCCGCCGGCAATCACCACATCGGCTTCACCACACTGGATCGCCTGCGTCGCCAGATGCAGCGCCTTCAACCCGGAGCCGCACACGTCGTTAATCGTTATCGCGGAAACGGTATTCGGCAGCCCGCCGCGAATCGCGGATTGACGCGCAGGGTTTTGCCCGGTGCCCGCGGTTAATACCTGCCCGAGGATCACCTCATCCACGCTTTGCGGGTCAATACCGGCACGTTCCACTAACGCCTTGACCACCAGACTTCCCAACTCCACCGCCGAGTGCCGCGACAACATTCCCTGAAAGCAGCCTATGGGGGTACGCAACGCGCCAACGATCACGACATCTTTCATCCTCTACCTCTGCCCTGCCTCTGCGCAAAGAAACAGCAACATAGTAGAGAATTGTTATCAAAAAATTTCGCAATTGTTTAAAAAAAGTGAGGCAAATCACAAAGATTTGCGCCGCGCTCAGGGCTGATGGCGCTGCAAATGCTGGCGTAGCCAGCTCCCGGCTTTTCCCGGCGGCGCCTTCTTATTCCACAATAAATCGACAGAGATCGCCCGGGGCCAGCCGGGAATATTCAGCGCGACCAGCGCGCCGGAGCCGGCGAACTCGTCGACCAGCGCGCTCGGCAAAATGCACCACCCCAGCCCTTGCACCGCCATGCTGAGCAGCAGTAGGTAGTTGGGCGCCGACCAGACCTGCCCTGTGGCGGGTTCTGACGCGCTGGCGAGAAAGGTGCTCAGGCGTAATTCGCGCCAGCTGTGCAACTCATCCCAGGCCACCCGGCCCTGCGCCGCCAGCGGGTGCGCAGGCGCCACGTAGATAGCCATCGCGGTTTGCAGCGGCAGGCGCGTGCTGCCAATCTCCGTCGGATAGCTCTCTCTGGCCTCAATCAGCCCCACCTGCGCGCGTTCCTTT
The DNA here is from genome assembly GCF_044900465.1 of Klebsiella sp. NPDC088457. Classification (NCBI taxonomy): domain Bacteria; kingdom Pseudomonadati; phylum Pseudomonadota; class Gammaproteobacteria; order Enterobacterales; family Enterobacteriaceae; genus Klebsiella; species Klebsiella sp. NPDC088457. The sequence goes on from NZ_JBJDNH010000032.1 coordinate 15,236, forward strand.
TGTAGCAGATCGATAACATCTTCATCTTCACCGATCAGACACTCGAACTCCGTATGGGGAAAACGACGATCGAACTGCTGGAGAAGATCCTCCAGCACATCCGGATGCAGGGTATCGGACAGCACAAAGGTCAGGCGCGCCTCCGTGGCGTCGGAGAGCGAAACAGCCAGTTCATCCAGCCTGTCGCTGGCCGCCAGGATCGCTTTGACATAGCTCAGCACCTGCTCTCCCTGCGGCGTGAGGGTGGGATGGCGGGTGGCGCGATCGAACAGCGCGACGCCGAGATCCGCTTCAAGATTGGCGATGGCGGTACTGATGGTGGACTGGCTTTTGCGCAGCCGACGGGCGGCGGCAGAAAACGAACCGCAGGCAACGGCTTCAACAAACGCGGTCAGGGCTTCGGGAGAATAGCGCATAAACTATCTACTTTATCGATGGAATCCATCTTTTGTTTATCACATTTATCCATAAAATGCGGAGTAATTTCCTGTAATCGCTTCCCCCGTGGCGCTCTGGCCGCGGGCAGAACACGGCTTTTCGGAGGTAGTAAGCCATGCAACAGAACGCTTTACAGCGTAAAACGCTGACAGAACGTGTCATCCATGCGGTCAGTTTCGAAGGACTCGCCACCTTGATTCTCGCGCCAGCCGCCGCCTGGTTAATGCAGCGCTCGGTGGTGGAAATGGGTGGGTTGAGCATCCTGCTCGCCACCCTGGCGATGGTGTGGAACCTGATTTATAACGCGATTTTTGACCGCCTCTGGCCGGTATCGCGGGTGGTGCGTACTCTGAAAGTCCGCGCCCTGCACGCCATCGGATTTGAATCCGGATTTATCATTATCGGGGTCACCGCCGTGGCATTGATCCTCGGAGTCTCGCTGATGCAGGCGTTTATGCTGGAAATCGGCTTCATGCTGTTTTTCCTGCCCTATACCATGCTGTTCAACTGGGTATGGGATACGCTGCGCGTACGGGTACTGAAGTATCGTCAGCGGCGGATCCTCGCCCGCAGCTGACGGATTGCGCGGCGCCGGGACAACGCCCGGCGCTCTCCCGTCGGATTTGTCAGCCTAAAGTATCGCAACGGCTCATTGATTGTTGTGGTAAATTACACTCCTTTTTTTTGGTTTTACGGTTGATAAATTCACACAATGTCTAAAATTTGGTCTAAAGAAGAAACTCTTTGGAGTTTTGCCTTATATGGCACTGCCGTAGGCGCTGGCACCCTATTTTTACCGATCCAGCTGGGATCCGCCGGCGCCATTGTCCTGTTCATCACCGCCCTGGTCGCCTGGCCGTTAACCTACTGGCCGCATAAAGCGCTGAGTCAGTTTATCCTCTCGGCTAAAGCCGCTGCCGGTACGGGGATCACCGGCGCAGTCAACCACTACTACGGCAAGAAAGTCGGCAACCTGATCACCGCGCTCTATTTCCTCGCCTTCCTGGTGGTGGTGCTGATTTACGCCGTGGCGATCACCAACTCGCTGGCCGAACAGCTGGCCCGGCATATGCCGATTACGCCAACCGCTCGCGCGCTGCTCAGCCTGGGCGTTGTGCTGGTACTGAATCTGATCTTTTTGATGGGTCGCCGTATCACGATTAAAGTGATGGGTTTTCTGGTGTTCCCGCTGATTGCCTGTTTCCTGTTCCTGTCGATCTATTTGATTGGCGCCTGGCAACCGGAACATCTCACCAGCCAGATGCAGCTGAATCCGCATACGTTCCACCAAATCTGGATCTCGATTCCCGTGATGGTTTTCGCTTTTAGCCATACGCCGATCATTTCAACTTTTGCTATCGATCAGCAGGAGAAATACGGTGAGCAGGCCATGGGTAAATGCAAAAAAATCATGAAGGTGGCTTACACCATTATCTGCGCCAGCGTACTGTTTTTTGTCTTCAGCTGCCTGCTGGCGATTCCGGTTTCTTATATTGAAAACGCGCGTAATGAAGGGGTGACGATTCTCTCCGCGCTCTCAATGATGCCTGGCTCCCCGGCATGGCTGGCGGTGACCGGGATCGTGGTGGCGGTCGTGGCGATGTCGAAGTCGTTTCTCGGCACCTATTTCGGGGTGATAGAGGGAGCCAGCGAGATCGTGAAAACCTCTCTGGGTCAGATCGGCATACGTAAAAGCCGCGCCTTTAATCGCGCGATGTCGATTCTGCTGGTTTCGACGCTGACCTTCGTGGTCTGCTTCGTTAACCCTAACGCCATCTCAATGATCTACGCCATCAGCGGTCCGCTGATCGCCATGATTTTGTTCATCATGCCAACGCTGTCGACGTACACCATTCCCACGCTGAAGCCATACCGCTCCGTGGGGAATTTCATCACTCTGGTCGTCGGTTTACTCTGCGTTTCGGTGATGTTCTTTAGCTAGCCCCGCCCCTGCGGCGGCGGTTACCACCGTCGCCGCACGTTCTGCCAATATTCCCGCCACTCGAAACGCGCTGACCGGTTTACACTTATGGTTTGCCCATGAGTCGCGGAGAGTCTATGTCCAACGTACCATTATCCGGAAGCGCAACATTAGGCCATCGCCAGGTTTTTCGCCTGGGGTATGGAGCAATGCAGTTGGCAGGTCCAGGCGTATTCGGCCCGCCGGCCGATCCGGATAACGCCATTCGGGTACTGCAGGCGGCGGTGGAGGCGGGGGTCAACCATATTGATACCTCCGATTTTTACGGTCCGCATATTACCAACCAGCTGATTCGAAAAGCGCTGCATCCCTATGCAGACGATCTGTGCATCGTGACGAAAGTCAGCGCCCGCCGCGATGAAAAAGGCAACTGGCTGCCGGCGATGTCGCCCGAAGAGCTGACTCAGGCGGTGGAAGATAACCTGCGCAACCTGGGTCTTGATGTCCTGGAGGTGGTCAATCTGCGCAGCATGCTCGGCACCCATGGGCCGGTAGAGGGGTCGCTGGAAGCCCCGCTGACGACGCTGCTGGAGCTCAAGGAGCGCGGCCTGATCCGCCATATTGGCCTCAGTAATGTCACCGCCAGACAGGTTGCGGATGCGCAAAAACTAACGCCCATTGTCTGCGTACAGAATCAATATAACGTCGCCAACCGCGAGGACGATCGGCTGATCGACCAACTGGCGGCGCAGAATATCGCCTATGTCCCTTTCTTCCCGCTGGGGGGATTTACCCCGCTGCAGGCGCAGGAGCTTAACGATATTGCCGCCGCGCTGGAGGCCACGCCGATGCAGATCGCGCTGGCCTGGCTGCTACAACGCTCGCCTAATATTCTGCTGATCCCCGGAACCTCCTCGCTCCAGCATCTGCAGGAAAACCTCGCCGCGGGCGCATTAACGCTCTCTCCCGAGGCCATTGCTACCCTGGATAAATTAACCGTCTGATACCCTCCCCCGGCGCCTGTGCAGATTTCGGCTACACGGGCGCCCAGCCCTTCGCCCTCCTATTATTTGGCTGGAATTAACCCAATACTGCTGGCACTATATATCCTACAAATGGGTGTTGATCTGCGCTATTCTGCTGCGAATAACCCTATATACAGCATTGAGTTATACTATTTTGACAGGTCTCCTTATTGGAGACCTCTGTCGTTTTTGCCCTTCCCAAAATTTTTCGCACTCTTGATTACAGGAAAAACAATATCTGATTCGACGTTTATACAAATCAATTTAGCGACAAAGATAGCTAATAACATCAAATGCTCATAAAAACATCTGGTTAATGCAATCAGAATGTTGTCATTGCTATAAGAAAAATTAACTACACACAATAAATAGATCAACAAGGAATTTACATGACAGAGGGAACAATAAAGACCAGTAAGTATGAGATCATTGCTATTTTCAGAGAGGAACTCAGGAAACAGTCAGAGATAGAAATTTTCTTTAATAACAAAAACATCATTACTCAACTCACCAGGGTAGATTTTGCTGAGTTCCATCTCGTCACCCACAGCAAAATCCCTCCCGGGCATAAATTGAAATTCATTCTGCATAGTGACTCAGGAAAGATAGAGTTCTGCTCATCCCTGAAGAAGAATTACGGAACCGACCCGCACCAGGGTAATAAAGTCTCATTTGCGTTACCTGAATGTATCCAGGTGGTTCAACGACGTCGCGATCCCCGGTTTCGCTTACACCAGCGCGATGACTTTTTTTGTCACGGCCGGCATAAGAACGGTGAAAACTATGTTTTCGATATTAAAGACATTTCAGATGGCGGCTGCGCGCTGATAGCCAAAAATCCCAACCTGAAGTTTCTCACCCATAATGCGATTCTCAAAAACTCAATTCTTTCGCTGGCCGAGTATGGTGAAATCACCATCGACTTGGCGGTTAAGAATGTGGTCGAGATGACATTCGACGAAGACAGTGAAAACAGAGAAAGCTATCACCAGGTTTCCTGTCAGTTTAAATTTCGCCATCATGAAGATAAGACCAGAATAGAAAAAATGGTGCTCGATCTGATTCTGGAAGCGAAGCGGAAAAAGAGAGTCTGATCCCTTTGGACAGTATATTGCTGTATACCGATGACAATATCATCGGCCAATCAATACATCGCTACATGATTGATAACAATAAAAGTATTACCACTTTTCGTTATCAGGATATCACCCAGGGGGCACTCGCCCCCCTGCTCGGGATCGTTATTTTTAATGTCATTCATCAGGAGATGACGGCTGCTGAAACGCTGTCGTTACTCAACAAAATGCGCAGCTGTCTGCTGCGCTGTACCCGGCTGGTTCTGATGGTCAAAAGCGACATCGCCAGCCTGTGCCAGGAGCTGATTGATATAGACAATATATTGATTTTGACAGAAAAATCATCACTTAGTGATTTTTATCGCGTCGCCAGCACACCGGCCGACGAGCGCGGTTTGGCGGTACAGAAAAAACTCTCCGCCCGGGAACGCCAGGTTCTGCAACTGACGGTGGCTGGCCATAACAACAAAAGAATCGCCGCGCTGCTGGACATTGATCATAAAACGGTTCATAGCCATCGAATCCATATCATGAAAAAGCTCGGTATCGACAATTCGAGGGCCATGCATAACAGCATCGTCAACCTCTATCAATGCTAAAACGTCGTGAGTATAAAAACGCAACAGACCGCCAATCAAAATCGGGGAATTAATTGAAAACTTACTTTTAATAAACATTCCCAACTGCAGAAAGGTCACTTATAATCATTTTACCCTGCATCGATAGTACGTAAAACTCCTGACACGAGAAAATGGACGCTAATATATTTTCCGACTATAAGTTATCCCGTAGCGATATCTCTGTGCGTTACGTTTTCCAAAAAATGTTTTCGCCGCAAGGCACGCTGGTCGCCGTGGAGTGTTTGAGTCGCTTCGACTGTATTCCCGTGGCCCCGGAATTTTTCTTTCGCCATGCCAGTGCAGCACTACGTGAAAGTATATTCATGGAACAACTGGCGTTGATTGAAAAGCATAAAACGTGGTTTATTAATAACGGTATCTCTGCCACCATTAACGTTGATGACCATATTCTCAGCATTCTACATCAGCCTCAAATAGAAAAGTACATTGCGCGTCTTGGCTGTGTGCATTTTGAGGTCACGGAAAATGCCAACAACCTGCTCAATAATGCACTCGCCAACTGGCATAACCCGCAAACCTCAACGTTATGGCTCGATGACTTCGGTTCAGGCTATGCCGGAATCAATGCTATCCGCGGATATCATTTTGACTATGTTAAAATTGATAAAGATTTTTTCTGGCATTTAATGCAGAAAGAATCGGGGCGTCCATTAATGGATGCGCTGGTAACCTTCCTCGCTCGTAATAATCATCATGTCATTATTGAAGGCGTAGAAAGTGAAGCGCATAAAAACTGGCTGCAGGGAATGGAGTGGTTTGCCGTTCAGGGTCACTACTGGAAAGAGGTCAGCATTGAACAGCTGGTCCAGGAAAATATCACCGCATAAAAATGCCGGAGCAATCCGGTATTTTTATGCTCTACAATACCGTCCGTTAGTTATAGACTAATTCCCAGGTTGCCCAGCTGGTCAGCGGCCCGCTTGTCGCTTTTTCCGGCGTCGGGGTGACGTAACCGATATAATAGGTAAATACGCCGCCATTGACCGCATTTTCCATAATCGACACCTGGTTTTGCTCCGGGTCGGCGGGGACAATTTTATTACGCTTATCCAACGTATTATTATCATTCGTCGACAATGCCAGGTAGATATTGCGCGCGCCGTCCGGCAGGGTGTTCGCCAGATAGCCCGCGTCTTCGTTGCCGACGTCATTGCGCGTAAATCCAGCAACCCAACGCACATTTACCGAGCGAATGGCATTTTTATCCGCCGCGCCGCCATCATGACGTAACTGGCAATTCGATAACTCCAGCGTAAAAGGCTGCGGCTTCATAAAGGCGCCGGCCCCGCGATCGTGAACCTCAGCCAGACTCACAGGCGCCAGCCAGACATTGCCGCTCCCGGCATTATTGCCGCCGTTAAGCGCTACGCTACAGGAGATATCCGTCACCTTGCCAACAAACTCGACCCGCCCGTGTTCATCGTTGGTCATAAAACCATACGCCGATGAGGCGGCAAGCATCCCGCTTGCCACGGCCAGCGTGATGATCCGTTTGCCGTTGGTGCCACGTCCATATTCCTTCATGCCCGCCTCCCGCATTAATCGTATGTCAGGTTAAAGATCATGTGCGATTCCACCTCGCCGGTACTGGTGGTCGGCAGATACTGGTAAAAACGCGCATGATAGGGTTGCGTAAAGTAGCGCGTCTCCTGAGAACGCAAGGTGCCGACACTGTACTTTTTGTTAAATTCCAGCGGCACGCCATCCTTCAGCACCTGAATCCCGACCCCTTTGGCGGCGGAGCTACCGGTTTTTTCATTGAGCAATGCCCCCTGCTTAACCGTCGTGCTGGTTGCCAGGGTTCCGGAAAAAGAGGTCTGGATATTGGCATATCCCGACTCGCTCAACCCGCCGCTACACTGCAGCTCAATATTGAAATCGCGCCCGCCAGCGGTCGTTCCGACGCCTTGCAGATCGCTGCGTTTAATACTGCCGACATCAACATTCATATTCTTGCCGCTCAGCACCGTACAGGAAGGGGAGACGATGGTGATCGCATTCGCGCTCAGGTAGGTTTCCAGAATCGGGTTATTCCCCCTTTCCCAGTCATAGGAGGTATATTTTCCCGCTGCCAGGGTACCGCTTCCGGTAACCGCCGCGGTTTTGATCAGCTCAAGGGTAAAGCGCGAGCCTTCCAGAGAGTAGTTGGTCCCTCTGCCGCCGTTCGATGTGAAGGTCCCGGGATAGATAATATTGACCGTGGCGCCGCCGCGGCTAAAACGCATGCCAATCCCCGGAACGTTCGTTGAATAGACCTTGTTTCCCAGATCCTGGACGCCGGCGGCAACAATATCGGCTTTAAAGGTGTTGGTGTTAGTGCAGTAATAGCTGACGCCGTTGCCTGCTGGCATGGTCCAGTCCTGGCTGGCGATAACCGCGCCTACCGGCAGATCCGGCGACACAACCACGCGCCCCATCGTCATATCCAGCTTAACCGTGCTGGCCGCTCTCCGCGTGCAGTCCGCCCAGGCCGTGGAGGTTCCCAGGGCCAGCAGGCCAACCGCCATCATCAGTCGTTTACTCAGCGACATACCGTTTCCTTTGTTTTTACCTGACCCAGATCCACCGTACACTGTCCGCCGCTCCACTTAACGGTCGCGCGCTGAACGCTGGCGTCACTGATAAACATCATGCTGCCCTGGCCGACCACGCCAATATCTTTTCCTGACGGATCCAGGATAGTGGCGGCGAACGGCAGCGGCTGGCTATTTGCCTGGCGCGCCTGAAGGGTGCGCGTGTTCTGCACCGTCGTGCCAAACGACACCTTCACCACGCTGCCTTCCCACGGCACGACCTGCGCCACGGTCCGTTCGAAGGCGATATCATCCTGGCTACCTTTCGGGTCGATCTCGACGGCGTTAATCCGGTAAGGACGCAGGTACGGCAAAATCGCGTAGCCGTTGCTGTCGACACGGGTTCCCGGTGAGCCCGGCAGCATTGCGCCCGCGGCATCTTTGGCTTCGATAAGCGCCATGGTATTGCCGCTTTCCGGCGAGAACACGACGCCGTGGCGGTGGGCAATCAGCGTACCGCTGGCCCCCAGACCACTCTGGCGATAGCCTTCCCCCTGGCTATAGCTGCCGTTGAGCGTGGTCCATGGCGTACGATAGCTGCCGTTGAGCGCGACATCATGCTGGCCGCCGCTGGCGGTGGTGGTCGAAATGCCGTAGTTGAGGTTGTTTTCGCTATCCAGCGAGCCGTTGACCCCAATCTGCGAACTGCCAAAGTGCGAGTTGCTAAACGAGGTGTTTGAGGTCAGGTTGGCGGTGCGGTTCTCCCCGAACCACAGCGGATAGCTGAAGTTCAGCGAAACGCGGTCGTCACGGCGGTGGCCGGAGTTATCCGGCGTGTAGACGCGCTGCGCGCCCACGGACCACGAGAGACGACCGTACATGTTGTTATAGTTGAGCTGATACTGCTTCTCCGTACCAGAACGGTTCCAGTAATCCGCGACGCTGCCGCTAAGATAAAAGCCGCCCCAGCCGTCCGGCAGGTTCTGGTTGACGGTGAAGGTCATGCCGTTTTTCTGCCGCCACAGGGTGTAGTTGCTGTTGCGGTTTTTCTCCTGATCGACGGCGTACAGCGCGTCGTTCAGGTTGTAATAGCCTTTGGTGGAGTAGCGGTACGCCGCCAGCACGATGCTGGTCTGGGTTTCGGTAAACATCCGGTTAAAGGTGGCGCGGTAGCTCTGCCCCTTCTCATCGAGGGTGTCGCTCTTCAGCCGCGACTGGGTGATATCCAGAGACAGCGCGCCAATACCGGTATTCATCCCGGTCCCCAGCAGAAACGCCTGGTAATCATCAAAGCCCGTCACCCCGGTATAGCCGGTAAACAGGTTATTGAGACCATGCTGCCAGGTGGCCTGATACAGCATCGGCTTATGACGTAGCGAGCTGTCATCGACCTTACCGGCCGACAGGGCATAGCGGGTCATCCCCGGGCGCAGCAGCTGCGCGACCGAAGCATAAGGCACGCTGAAGACCTGCACCGAACCATCGGCCTCTTTAACCGAAACTTCCAGATCGCTGCCGTAGCCGGACGGGTAAACATCCTGCAACGTAAACGGCCCCGGCGGAACCGAAGTCTGATAAATAATATTGTTTCCCTGACGCACCGTCACCAGGGCATTGCTCTGCGCCACGCCGCGAATTTCCGGAGCATAGGAACGCATCCCGTCCGGGAACATATTGTCGTCGGTCGCCAGGTTTATCCCCCGCAGGCCAATGGTGTCGAAGAATTCACCGTTGGTAAAAATCTGCCCACCGCTGACAATCGAGTTCATTTGCGGGATCGGCCGCTGAAGGTAGGTCTGGTTGCTGTTCCAGTGCGCTTTCCCCTGCTGCTGCTGCCAGTTGAGGTTGCCGATATGCTTGAGCAGCCAGCCGTCCCACGACAGACCGGCATTCACCCCGAGATAGGCGCTGCTGTTATCCGAACCATTCGCGGCAGAGGTGTGGCTGGTCCAGGTGTTCGCCATCCAGCCCAGATTCAGCGCGGCGATGCCTTTATCCCAGAACTCCGGGCTGACAAAGTTTTTCAGGCGCTGATCTTCATAGATTTGCGGAACGGAGATTTCCAGCCGCAGGGAGGACTGAATCAGATTGTCTTTCACCGCGTCGTCATGATGCCACGCCTTCAGACGCCCGCAGTAGCCTTCCTGCTGGCTCAGCTGCGGGTTGAGCTTTTCCGCGGCAATACCATAGCGTTCGAGCATTTCACGGGTGTAGCAGATCCCCATGTTGCCATCTTTGTCACGGGTGACGTTCAGTTCATAGCGCCCTTTCCACTCGTTGTTGGTATACACATCGAGCGAATAGGTCCCTTCCGCGATCGCGCTGGCGGAGAAGCGAGACAGATCGACCTTTTCCCGGCTGCCAACGATGAAACCATCGTTAAACTGGTATACCGTTCCCGGGCTTTCCTGTCCGCTGGAAAATGGCGGAAAGCAGAACAGCGCCAGCGCGATCGCTGTGCTTAATCTTCCCGGGCAGATGGACCTCTGCTTCATGATCGTTTCCCTTATTTAACGGCTACTTTCACTGCCACATCTGCGCCATAGTCATTGATATTGTTGATAGTCAGGGTCTCACCCCGGTTCACTGCTGAAGAGAGGGCGACGGTCTGACTGGACTGCGGAGCAAGCATCACCGTTTTGCTGTTCAGGGCCTTACCGCCATCGCGGGAAATACGGCTGACGGTGAGATAAAATGGCGTGGGGTTGGTGACCGACAGGCTGCTGCCATTGGCGGCCAGCGCTAATTGTTCCGGCGCAGCGTCACGGTTGCCCAATCCGCTCGGGCGGTAGATAAACTTAAACCGCGAGCGAATCGCCAGCTGCAGGATGTTTTGACCTTCATTTTTCTGATTGGCGACCACCGGGGGGATTTCCAGAAGATTCAGCCACCACAGCGTCTCTTTATTTTGCGCCAGCCCGCCGGCGCTCCCCAGTTTAATACGTAAGGTCTGCCCGCTTTTCGCATCAACCCGGGAAATCGGGGGAGTAATAATAAATGGGGTGGTAATGGTATCCGGCGTAGCGTCGGCATTACCATTATCCAGCCAGGCCTGCGCCAGCGCCGGACGGTCGGCGGTATTAGAAAGCTGTACCGTTATTTCTTTTTCATTTCCTGGATAAATAAAGCGGGTGCCATTGACGATAATATTGTTGGCATGGGCCGCAAAACTAAAAATGAAATAGAAAAAAAGGACAATATGCTTCATGCTGACCTCAAAAGAAAAAAATAAGCGGCAGCCGTTGCCGCTTTATCATTGTTTTAAACCGCCTGGGATAAAGGCGGTTTTATTTTCAGACGCGAATTACTGGTAAGTAATTTCGTAGGTCGCGTAGCTGTTAACCACACCGGTCGTGACGGTATCCGGGGTATTGGTCGCGTAACCGACGAAGTAAGTGAAGCGCGCGCCATCCTGAACGGCGGAAGCATCGCCAGTTGCTTTAGGCTGAGTGCTGTCGCCCGGGATGATTTTGTTAGTCAGGTTGGTGGCATCATCAGTAGACAGAACCAGCTGGATGTTCTGTGCGCCAGCGGCTTCGGTGTTAGCCAGATAGCCAACCTGCTTGCCCGCAGCGCCGGCCAGCAGGTTACCACCGGTCCAGTTCACGCCCAGTTTGCTCACGTCATCCTGTTTGGTGCCGTCGGCTGCCTGGCAGTTGGAGACATCGATGGTGAACGATTTCGGTTTCAGATAGGTGTCTGCGGCGGCCGCTTTCACTTCGGTCAGCGTAACCGGAGACAGGTATACGTTAGCATCGCTGCCCTGGCCGTTGACGGAAACAGTACAAGATACGTCGGTAACTTTACCGAAGAAATTAACCTGGCCACCGCCAACGGTAGTATCAGCAGCGTTTGCCGCAGTCATACCGAAAAATGCCGTTGCCATCGCTGCAGAGAGAAGAACCTTTTTCATTGCCATTTCCTTGTCAGAGTGAGTTTTATATCAATAAACCAACAGTAAACCTGCACAAAAGTCAGAAGCGTTATGCGATGCTCACTTGTGCAACTGTGAATAGAAACTTCGACTGACCGGGAGCCGCAATATTTAAGGCGTCAGGACGCGAACTCCGTTTAAAGAATTCGTTAATGCTGTCGGCGTCAAAGAATGCTATTTTTCGCCGACAAATATACATTTGCTTATAACTTGTTACATCGCACCATTGATAATTTTTGACTATCAATAAATAAAAAAACAATAGACAAAAACGAATATTAAGTTATTTACATCAGAGGGGAGAAGGCGCAAAGGATATATCGAGGAGGGAAACATCATGGCAAAAAAGCTATTCCATGACGATAGCGAACAATCTGAATAATACGGCGGCCCGGGTTACTGAAATAGCAAAGCGCAGCCCAATAAAACATTCTCCCGCAGGCACTGTCGCCTGCGGCTCAGCCATTAAACGGCCACATTAGAGCGTCACCTGGAAATGCTCGCACAGCGCCAGCCTGCCTGTTCGGGTGATATTCACCTCCCGAAACCCCGGGATCAGGGTGAACCAGCCTTTGTGCTGACCATGGCGCAGCAGTCCCGCCCCTACCGCCCCGCCGGAATGAAAGCGCCGCTCGCTCCAGTCCAGGCAGGCGCAGCATACTCTGCGCCGGGTGCCGATCGGCACGGCGATCCCCAGGCGAGCAAAATGCGCCTCCCCCGCCGCCGTCAGCGCGTTGCCGTCCGGCGAGATCCACGCTTCACGCAATAAGAAATCATAGATACCCACCGCCACTTCGCCGGCGAGGTGGTCGTAACAGGTCCGTGCCGTTCGCAGATTGACCGGGGTCCGGGTGGTCAGCACAATGGCGCTTTTCCCGGCCATCGTCATCATATTTTCCAGCAAACCGGCGACGTCGGCTCCCGCCAGGCGGTAATAACGATGCCGCCCCTGCGCCAGGCACACCAGCAGGCGGCTGCTGACCAGACGACTGAGATGGGCGCTGGCGGTCGAGGCGGAAACCTCCGCCGCTGTCGCCAGCTCCGTGGCGGTCCATGCCCGGCCGTCCATTAATGCACAGAGCATTTTCGCCCGCGAGGCGTCCGCCATGGCGGAAGCCACCGTCGTGATGGCGACGGCCAACGACTCATCATTAACAATAACGTCAGCAGGTTTTAACATAGCGCCTCACAAAGTGGTGGCCCAGCAACGCGTCGCGTCCTGCGCCAGCGGAAAATTATCGGTCACCAGTATCAGACGATTGGCATGGTCGCTGTACTGGGTCAGGATATTGACCCCCTGCTCCGCCAGCGCATGGGCGATAGCGCCCAGTTCGCCGGGCTGCTCCTGTCTCAGCTTGCGGATAAGCGGCGGATAAACGCCCACCACCGGGATCCCCGCCAGCTCCAGCACCGTTCTGGCCCGCTCCCCTTCCGCGACCAGAAAATGGGCGTGGCATTGATTGCCAAGGGTGAAGACCCCGCCGCCCTCCAGCCCGACGCCGTTTTTCCCCAGCGTCTGCCCCAGCAACGCCAGCTGCCCGGGCCGATTCGGCAGGATCACATGAATATCATACATCGCCGCGTCCCTCCCGCTTTTCTACGCCATATGCGCGAATAACCTGCGCAATATGAATCTGGTAAGCGGAAAAAATAGTCGCTCTTCCCTCCGCCTGCGCCGCCTGGTGGCAAAGATTCCTTTTCCATGCCAGCACCGCTTCTTCGTCCCGCCACCAGGAGAGTGAGAGGATTTTCCCCGGCGTCGTCAGGCTCTGAAAGCGTTCGATGCTGATAAAGCCGTCAATAGTCACGAGCAGCGGCTTAAGCTCCGCCGCAAGATTCAGATAACGTGCCTGCTTTGCCGGAGTCACCTCGGCTTCAAAGAGTACCGCAATCATCGTGTCGTCCTTTCTCATGCAATGGTGACGCCACGGTATCGCGAAGTGTTAGCCCGATGCTTCGCCAGTAAACGAAGTATGCCTCCCCGCCATCAGCGGCAAAAAACCGCCAGGACATTCACCAAAACCATGCGTCACCATGGCGCTTAAAAAAAATTAACAGCCGTGCCACATTTTTTTGCTCAACGAGACGGTGAAGAAACTCGACTAACAATATGTTTCTATTAAATAAATAATTTAAACCCCTACTCTGCCTTCATCTTGCTGCCATAAAAGTGTGATCTAAATCGCACTTTTTGCAACGCCCGTTATAGTTAGCAAGCTTATTATAAACCCATCGAAAGCACAGCGCTTTCCACCTAAAAAGTTAAAAGGAAAAACACCATGAAAAACGTAAAATTACTTGCCGCTGCCGGTATGCTATCCCTGGTTTCTTTCGCCAGCTTCGCTCAACACCCGGTCAGCGTCACCGCTGATACCCTGGACAGCGCGGAAGCAAAAATCGCCACCATCGCTAAAGATCAGGGCGCGTCTTACCACATTACCGAAGCCTATACCGGTAACCAGGTGCATATGACCGCCGAGCTGTCTAAATAAGAGAATGGTTGCAGAGGGAGCTGCCGGACAGGCCGCCTGACGGCGGCTCGTCTCGCTCCCACAGCTGATCAACACACAGCAATGTCGAGCCCCTTATGGGGCTTTTTTTGTTAATGCGCGCTGAATCAACAGCACGCTTAGCAGGACCACCATCAACCCCACCAGCGCCAGTCCCTGAATCTTCTGCCCGAGAAAAATCCAGCCCAGCAGGACCGCGGTCACCGGGCTTAGCAGGCTCAATGCCGACACCGCCGCCGAGGGAAGGCGGCTAATCCCGCGAAACCACAGCCCGTACGCCAGCATAGCGCCGGCTACGCAGAGCCACAGATAGCCGGCGATCTGCGTCAACGTCAGCGATGGTAATGGCGGATCGACCCACCATGCCACCGGCGCCAGTACCACCCCGCCAATCAGTAATTGCCAGCCCGTCAGCGCCATCACCGGCAGCGCTATCGCCCAACGACGAGACAGCCAGGTTCCCAGCGCCATGCTGACCGCCCCCAAAAATGCCGCGCCAATCCCCAGCGCATCCAGCACCGTATGCGGCGAAAGCAGCAGCAAAGCCATCCCCATGATGCCGCTGAGCGCCGGGAGCACCGCCGTCCACGGCGAACGCTGTCTGTCCACGCACCAGGCCAGCAGCATCACCAGCAGCGGCTGTATCGCCCCAATGACCGCCGCCAGGCCGCCGGGTAAACGATAGGCCGCAATAAACAGCAGCGCCTGAAAGGCGCCAATATTCAGCACCCCGGTGACCGCCAGCTTCCACCATTCATTGCGCAGCGGAAAGCGACGGCACCAGATTAACAGGGCGATCCCCGCCGGCAGCACCCGCAGCAGCGCCGCGATAAACGGCCGGTCGGGTGGCAAAAACTGCGAGGTTACCATGTAGGTGGTCCCCCAGATGGCCGGGGCCAACGCGGTCAACAGTAAATCGACACCGGGAGAGCGTGAGAGAAAGGCCATGATTTTATCTTCATATCAAGGTAATTTAGTAACTCAAGTATGTATCGATAAATATCTTGATATCAAGATAAGTGAGCACAATTGGACAAATCACCTCAGGCCGATGCCGTAGATCGCATTCTGGAACAGTGGAAACGGGAACGTCCGGATCTGGATTGTAGCCCGATGGGCCCCCTGGGGCGTCTGAAGCGCTGCGCCATGCTGCTGGAGCCGCGTATCGAAGCGGCGTTTACGGCTCACGATCTGGTGCGCTGGGAATTTGACATGCTGGCCACCCTACGCCGCTCCGGATCACCGTTTATTCTCTCGCCGACCCGGCTTTTTTCCACGCTGATGATCACCTCAGGCACCATGACGCACCGCCTGAAAGCGCTGGAAAAACGTGGATTTATCACCCGGCTGCCCGATCCGGGCGATGCGCGCAGTCTGCTGGTCGCCCTGACGGCGGAAGGACGCGAGCGGATTGATAAGGCCGTGGAAACCCACGTAGAAAACGAACGCCAGCTGCTGGCGGGGCTATCAGCGGAACAGCGCCAGCAGCTGGATCGGGCGCTGGCGGTCTTTATGCGCCTGCTGGAAGCGGACTAGCAGCCGGCGGCGATATAGTCGCCGTTGGCGCTCATCGGGATCACCGTCAGAAACAGCACGCAGGCAAATAAAATGAGGATCGCCCCGCCGGCAATTTTCACCGCCGGCACCAGCCATTTCAGGCGGCGGTCCCGAACGGCAAACAGGCTGACCGCACGCTCGCGGGCGTAGCGCACCGCCAGAGACAGAGCGAGAATCGATAACGCCGTTCCCAGCGACATGGTCATCACCGCGGCGATTCCCCAGCTGACAATCCCCAGCGCATTGGAAAACAGCAGGATCATCATCGCGCCGCTGCAGGGTCTGGCCCCTATCGCCAGCGCCACGCCGAGCCGGGTTTTCCAGTCAACGTGCGCCAGTTCGCGCCCGACGCCATGGTGCCCGCAGCCGCAGCGGTCAGGATGGTCATGGAGCGGAGCCAGCGAACCGCTGACCATTCTTCGCGGCCGCAGGCTTTTCAGCGTTTGATAAATCACATATGCGCCAAAGGCGCCTACCATCAGCGCGCTGATTTTCTCAACGTACCAACGGCTGGTGCTGAGATCGCCGGACGCCAGATTCAATCCGACCGCCAGAATAAAGACAAACAGGATGGCGCTTACCCCCTGCAGCAGACTACCCACAAACGGCACCACTCGTGCCGCCAGCAGACTCTCCTGATGGGTGCTGAGATAGGTGGTAACGATGAATTTTCCATGTCCTGGCCCAATGGCATGCAGTACGCCATACAGAAACGCTCCGCCCAGCAGCCAGATACCGCCGCTATATTGCTGGTTATTAAGCTGTAAAAGATACATCACCAGATAGCGGTGGAGCGTGATCTGAGTAGCCAGGCACCACTGAAGAAAAGTCCCCCAGTGCGCATGGAGCGCCAACCCGGCCCAGAGCAGCGCCAGCACAGGCAACCCCAGCGACAGCAGGCGCCGGTCACGAGTGAGAATGCGAGTTGTCATCATTTTTTGCCATTATGTGAACCTGAATCGCCCCCCGGCAGGGAGGGGATCTGCCCTGCCGGCACGCTGAAAAACGCAGATATTGCGAGTTACCATGCCCGCGAATACGCATACCATCTGCCCATTCTAGCGTGAGACGCTTGTGGAATCTCATAACGCGGCTGAGCAGCCATGAACGCCGCCTCCATAAAGAAGCGTTTCCCTTCTTCCCGATGGTTAACGTTTATGCCAAGTATACTCAGCTGATGGAAATCGAATGAAAAAAATCGATATCGATCTTTCGCGTTTCCGGGGGCTGATGCCGCAATTTACCGACCCTGCCGACAGCTGGCCATACAAATGTCGGCATTGGGCAGTATCCATCTGCTGACCTGCACGCTGATCTATTTAGCGGTTGGCTACGGTTCAAAAAGGCTATTAGCGACCCGCCCGCAGGCGGCAAGAAGGGTCAGTATGGCGTCCGGGGCCATTATGGTGGCAATAGCGCTCCTGCTCTTCTACAGCCGGCAGGGATAATGCCGCCAGCGAATCCGCACAAATATATCACCGCCTGCGTTAAACTATTTGAGCCCTGTATACAGAGGTCCGGCGCCGTAAAAAGCTATTTTTTCGGCGAGCGCTTAGGATCTATTCCACGTGTAAAATGCAGGTTGTCAAAAATGCAGCAAAGCAAGCTCCTGACAACTCCAATAACCACTGATAAAAAACCATCAGGTACCATTAAAGCTATTTAAAAATAATAAGATACATTCACCACCTGCAACAACATACTCCAAAAGACTCCAAAAAAAACTGTTTTCCCTCTCCCCTACGCCTTCATGAGGTCCTGAAATTCACTCACGGCTCTCTTCGTCAATTAAGCTATACAGGGTATCATTCATATCACCAGGCTTATTATTGCTATTCTCTGACATAATTTTGCAGTATGGTTTAATTGCCGTTGTAGTGATGCAGTGAATGCTATCCAGACTGTCATATCGTTCTTCGAGCTCTGCGAAGCATCTTGCGCAATATTCACCGGAAGCGGAAACCAGGATTCTCCTGTGTGAGTAATGACGGTGAGTCTCCGGGTGTTTAATTATTACCATACTATCCACACACTCATGCAATCTGCGCTGAGGCAGCAAGGGAGAATCAAAATGTTACTGATCCATCTCCGGCAGCGAGGGAACCTCGTCATCGGGAGTTCTCCGTACCGCGCGACTTGAATAATGGTGTGTCTATCCGTCGGGTTATCGCCAGACCGATAGCCTGTGCCTCTGTATTTCCGGAGCGCATAACCACGAGGAATGAAGGATGAGGAAGATGTGGCCCCCTCCAGAAAATGTAGCATTTACTAACAAAAATCCATTTGACTCAGAATGTTACGTGAAGTGCCTCGCTCCCACCGGCGGAGGTACTTCATGATTCAACTCCATAGCGCCATTCTCACAACCCGGTTCGGCATGATATATGCTGGAGAACTTTATACGTTATAAAAAGCACCTGATACTATGGCAAAAAATAAACGATTACAAATGCAATCGGACGATAACGCTGGCCTGACGAAGACTGACAGAATGTAATATATGCCTGCACAGAAAAGGGAATATAATGAAGAATAACGCCGATATCAAAAAAAGGAACTTCCTCACTCAAAATGAGATTGAGTCACTTCTTAAAGCAGCCAACACAGGGACGCATGCCGCACGTAACTATTGCCTGACATTACTCTGTTTTATTCATGGATTTCGCGCCAGTGAAATTTGTCGCCTGCAAATTTCTGATATTGATTTACGCTCTAAGTGTATTTACATCCATCGGCTTAAAAAAGGATTCTCGACCACTCACCCGTTACTCAATAAAGAGATTCAGGCGCTCAAAACCTGGTTAGATATCCGTGCGGCATATCCGCATGCTGACAGCGAATGGTTGTTTTTATCCCGCAAAGGCAATCCGCTTTCCCGTCAGCAGTTTTATCAAATTATTTCGTCCTCCGGCGGCAACGCCGGGCTAACGATTGAAATTCACCCGCATATGCTGCGCCATTCCTGCGGGTTCGCTCTGGCTAATATGGGGATCGACACCCGGCTTATCCAGGACTACCTCGGACACCGCAATATCCGCCATACCGTCTGGTATACCGCCAGCAACGCAGGCCGTTTTTACGGAATCTGGGACAACGCGAAAGAGAAACAGCGGAACCACATTTTGCAATAATGGCGTCTGGCAACGACAGGCTGCGACGTTTAACGCCATGGATGGCGTTAAAGTGAACAGCGGCCGCTGAAAACATTAATAAATATTAACCATACGGTGATTATGATTATTGTTCCTGCAAGTTCTTAATTCATTCTCACTGCCGCTACCGCCGATATCCTTGTAAATAATCTGGGTTTCAATTCGCTATTTATTGTCAGGTAAAACCATTCAGCATTATATTTTTCGTCTAAAGTGGCGCCACCATTCACTTTTCCCCCTGCAATTTGATATACCTGGCAATAAGCACGAATGGCGCTATTGTGATATGACATAAAATCTATAAAAATAAGAATTATCGTCTGGCGATATTTTAACTATGTGTAAATGTAATGTGACCATCTATTTTTACCGTGCCAACACCATGGCAACGTGAAGGATGAACGGTATATATACCTTCATATAATACGCCTTTAACATCGCGGATTATTTTTTAACCGTCCTGATAACGTCTTCAGGAGGGCACCTTCGTTCAACTTTATTTCAGGAGCAATGTATTGTGAATCGACGTCGTTTTCTTACCGCCAAAGAAGTGCAGGCCATGATGCTGGCGGCACGACAGGGGCCGACCGGCGAACGGGACTACTGTCTGATCCTGCTGGCGTTTCGGCACGGGATGCGCATCAGCGAGCTGCTCGATCTGCACTACCGGGATCTTGACCTCAACGAGGGCCGAATCAACGTTCGACGCTTAAAGAATGGCTTTTCCACCATCCACCCGCTGCGATTTGATGAGCTGGAAGCAATCGCCCGCTGGACTCAGGTCCGTGCCGGCTGGAAGGCCGCGCAACAAACCAACGCCATTTTTATCTCACGCCGCGGAACCCAGCTTTCCCGCCAGCAGGCGTATCGCATTATTCGCAGCGCCGGCGAAGTCGCCGGAACCGCCACCCATACTCACCCCCATATGCTGCGCCACGCCTGCGGGTATGAACTCGCGGAAAGAGGCACAGATACACGTTTGATTCAGGATTACCTTGGTCATCGTAATATTCGGCATACCGTGCGCTATACCGCCAGCAATGCCGCGCGTTTCGCCGGATTATGGGAAAGAAATAACCTGCTGGAAGAAAATTCGCACGGACAAAAGAAATGATATATTTATTTGATAAACAAGGATAATTTTAGAAGTGAACAAGTCAATTGGGGCCAAACTGTTTATATCATAAAAATGTTTTGCAATCTTTTGCAACTGGCAAGTGCATATATTTCCACAAATTAAATTTATCTACCTGATTATTAACATATTTTACCTTTAATAAACTTTACTTATCTTTCCATCCTTTCCGCTGACCTGCAATATCATCCGCGCTGACCTCGCCCGCTTCCCCCGACTCTCCCCGGCAACACCACAGAATATAAACCCAAAAAATAAAATAAATCAGCTCAATAAACCAAAATATTATTACAAAAACAGGAAAATAAGAACTTTATCTCAATGAGTCAAAATGGCCCCAATTGACTCATCAGTTGGGCGAAAACTGCGCAGAGCCGGCAGTCGGACCATTCGGCTGAAATAGGGAATGCCTGGAAGGCACAACGACTGCCAATTTCGGTTCGTAATATCGACATTGTTTAAAGGAAAACAACATGAAAATCAAAACACTGGCAATCGTTGTTCTGTCAGCCCTGTCCCTGAGTTCCGCAGCGGCCCTGGCTGATACCACCACGGTAAACGGCGGTACAGTGCACTTTAAAGGGGAAGTGGTCAACGCAGCCTGTGCAGTAGATGCCGGCTCTATCGATCAGACCGTTCAACTGGGCCAGGTGCGTTCAGCGAAACTCGCCACCGCAGGCAGCACCAGCTCTGCCGTTGGTTTCAACATCCAGCTGGATGATTGCGACACCACCGTGGCAACCAAAGCCTCTGTTGCCTTCTCCGGTACTGCGGTAGATAGCACCAACACCACCGTACTGGCGCTGCAAAACTCCGCAGCGGGCGGCGCGACGAACGTTGGCGTACAGATCCTCGACAAAACCGGTACCGCTCTGGGTCTGGACGGCGCGACGTTCAGCGCGGCAACCACGCTGAACGATGGCACTAACATCATTCCTTTCCAGGCGCGTTACTACGCGACCGGCGCGGCCACTGCTGGTACCGCTAACGCCGACGCGACCTTCAAAGTTCAGTACGAATAATTGACACATCAGGCAGGGATGCACTTCGGGCCAGGATGGCCCGTTATCCACTACGGAACTGGGGTGATAACGATGCAAGGAATGAAATCAGGTCTGTTGATATTTTTGCTACCGCCGCTCGCGCTTGCCGGAAACCAGTGGAATGTGACGCTACCCGGCGGAAACATGCGCTTTCAGGGCGTCATCATTGCCGAATCCTGCCGCGTTGAAGCAGGTGACCAGCAGTTGACGGTCAATATGGGGCAGATCAGCAGCAATCGTTTTCATGCAGCAGGGGAAGATACAGACCCTGTTCCTTTCGATATTCATCTCCAGGAGTGCAGCACCGCCGTCAGCCAACGCGTGGGCGTGGCGTTTCACGGCGTGGCCGATGGCAAAAATCCGGACGTGCTTTCGGTTGGCGAAGGTCCTGGCATCGCGACCGGTATCGGCGTCGCGCTGTTTGATAAAGAAGATCGCCTGATTCCGCTTAATAGCCCACCGGGCGTCTGGTCGCGGCTGTATACGGGGCCGACCACGCTCCATTTTGTCGCCAAATATCGGGCGACCGGGCATCAGGTTACCGGCGGAGCCGCAAATGCTCAGGCCTGGTTTTCTCTGACCTATCAGTAATTAACCAGCGGACATACCGGATGCAGGAAACAACGGTGAGTATAAAAGGGGAAAACGTGAGAACAACACTGGGGATGACGCGCTGTTTACTGGCGGGATTATTGATGATAGTCACCACCGGTTTCACCGCCCGTGCCGAAGCCGGCGTGGCGCTCGGTGCGACCCGGGTTATTTATCCGGCCGGACAAAAGCAGGTCCAGCTGGCGGTAACCAACAATGATGACAATAGCACCTATCTGATTCAGTCATGGGTGGAAAACGCCGACGGTCAGAAAGACGGACGCTTTGTCATTACCCCGCCGCTGTTCGCGATGCAGGGGAAAAAAGAGAATACCTTGCGCATTATCGATGCCACCAACAATCAGCTGCCGCAGGATCGGGAAAGCCTGTTCTGGATGAACGTAAAGGCCATCCCATCAATGGACAAATCAAAGCTCAGTGACAACACCTTGCAGCTGGCGATTATCAGCCGCATCAAGCTCTACTATCGCCCGGCCAAACTCGCCCTGTCGCCGGATCAGGCGGCGGAAAAGCTGACGTTTCGCCGCAGCGCGGGCACCCTCACGCTGATAAATCCGACGCCCTACTATCTGACGGTCACCGAACTGAATGCCGGCACCCGGGTGCTGGAAAATGCGCTGGTCCCCCCCATGGGCGAAGCCTCGGTGAAATTACCGTCCGACGCCGGTCGTGATATCACCTGGCGGACGATTAACGACTATGGCGCACTGACCCCTCGGATGAAGAGCACACTGCAATAGTCACGGGGAAACCAGCGTTATCCCCTGAAAGATAAAAAGAACTGACAGCCGGGCGACTTCGGACCGGAGGGACTATGTCACATCTGAAATATGGACTGGACCGCTTGGGCATCCGGCGTGCGCGGCGCGACGGCGCGGGATCGGCTGGCGTATTTGCCCCGCTTCCTTTTGCCCTTTTGCTTGCTTTGCAGGCCTTTTCCGCGCAGGCGGAACTCTATTTTAACCCGCGCTTTCTCGCCGACGATCCGGCCGCGGTAGCGGATCTGTCGGGGTTCGAAAAGGGGCAGGAGGTGCCGCCGGGCACCTATCGCGTGGATATCTATCTGAATAACGGCTTTATGACCACCCGCGATGTCACCTTTAAGGGCGCGGAGAATCATCATGGCCTGGCTCCCTGCCTGACCCGCGCGCAGCTTGTCAGCATGGGGGTCAATAGCGCTGCCGTAGCGGGAATGGATGCCCTGGCCGCCGATGCCTGCGTCCCGCTGACGGAGATGATCGAGGACGCCACCAGCCGTTTCGACGTGGGCCAGCAGCGCCTGTATCTCACCGTTCCCCAGGCTTTTATGGGCAATCGCGCGCGCGGGTATATTCCCCCGGAATTGTGGGATGACGGCATTACCGCCGGGCTGCTGAACTACAACTTCACCGGCAACAACGTGCATAACGACATTGGCGGCAGCAGCAGCTACGCCTGGCTAAATCTGCAAAGCGGCCTGAATATCGGCGCCTGGCGCCTGCGCGATAACACCACCTGGAGCTATAGCAGCGGCGGCAGTTCGTCGAGAAACGAGAATAAATGGCAGCATGTGAACAGCTGGCTGGAGCGGGACATCGTCCCTTTACGCTCACGCATGACGCTGGGCGACAGCTACACCAACGGCGATGTCTTCGACGGCATTAACTTCCGTGGCGCCCAGCTGGCCTCCGATGACAATATGCTGCCGGACAGCCAGAAGGGCTTCGCCCCGGTGATCCACGGCATTGCCCGCGGTACGGCGCAGGTGTCGATTAAACAAAACGGCTATGAGATCTATCAGAGCACCGTTCCCCCGGGGGCGTTCACCATTGACGACCTGTATGCCGCAGGCAACGGCGGCGACCTGCAGGTGACGGTGAAAGAAGCCGATGGCACCCGCCAGGTCTTTACCGTGCCGTGGTCCACGGTGCCGGTGCTGCAGCGTGAAGGTCATACCCGCTATGCCCTGACGGCGGGCGAATACCGCAGCGGTAACGGCCAACAGGAAAAACCCAAATTCGTCCAGGGCACGCTGCTGCACGGGCTACCGGAGGGCTGGACGCTATACGGCGGCACCCAGCTGGCAGACCGCTACCGGGCGTTTAACCTCGGGGTGGGTAAAAACATGGGGGAATTCGGCGCCGTGTCGCTGGACGTCACCCAGGCCAACGCCACGCTGCCAGACAACAGCGAGCACCAGGGACAATCGCTGCGTTTTCTCTACAACAAATCGCTCAATGAAGTGGGTACCAATATCCAGCTGGTCGGCTATCGCTACTCCACGCGCGGCTATTACAGCTTCGCCGATACCACCTACCGGCGGATGAGCGGCTATGACGTAGAGACTCAGGACGGCGTGATTCAGGTGAAGCCGAAGTTCACCGATTATTACAACCTCGCCTACAGCAAACGCGGCAAGGTACAGGTCAGCGTGACCCAGCAGCTCGGGCGGACCGCCACGCTCTACTTAAGCGGCAGCCACCAAAGCTACTGGGGTACCGACAAAGCCGATGAACAATTACAGGCCGGACTTAACGCCGCCGTTGACGACATCAACTGGACGCTGAGCTATAGCGTGAACAAAAACGCCTGGCAGGACGGGCGCGATCAGATGCTGGCGGTCAACGTCAATATTCCGTTCAGCCACTGGATGCGTTCCGACAGCAAATCGGTCTGGCGACATGCCAGCGCCAGCTACAGCATGTCGCACGATCTCGACGGCCGGATGAGTAACCTTGCCGGGCTGTACGGCACGCTGCTGGAGGACAATAACCTGAGCTACAGCGTGCAGACCGGCTATGCTGGCGGCGGCAACGGCAGCAGCGGCGGCACCGGATACGCGGCGCTGAATTATCGCGGCGGTTACGGCAACGCCAACGTCGGCTACAGCCGCAGCGATGGCCTGAAGCAGCTGTACTACGGCGTCAGCGGCGGCGTGCTCGCCCATAGTAACGGGGTCACCCTCAGCCAGCCGCTGAACGACACGGTGGTGCTGATCAAAGCCCCGGGGGCCGATAGCGTGAAGGTCGAAAACCAGACCGGGGTGCGTACCGACTGGCGCGGATATGCGGTACTGCCTTACGCCACCGAATATCGCGAAAACCGGGTGGCGCTGGACACCAATACCCTGGCGGACAACGTCGATCTTGATGAGGCGGTGGTCAGCGTGGTACCGACGCACGGCGCCATCGTGCGCGCTGATTTCAAAGCGCACGTGGGGATGAAACTGCTGATGACCCTGACCCGCAACGGCAAGCCGATCCCCTTCGGCGCCATGGTGACGTCAACGAGTAACCAGAACGGCAGCATTGTGGCGGATAACGGCCAGGTCTATCTCAGCGGGATGCCGCTGGCCGGCCGGGTGCAGGTGACGTGGGGAGAAGGGCCTGACGCCCGCTGCGTGGCCGACTATCGCCTGCCGCCAGAGAGCCAGCAGCAGGCGCTGAGCCAGCTGTCGGCCGTGTGTCGCTAAGGAAGGAATGATGATGACAAAATCACTGTATCTGCTGGCGGCCGTGCTGTCGCTGGCCATCGCCAACGCGTGCGCGGCGGACAGCACCATCTCCATTAGCGGCTATGTCCGGGATAACGCCTGCGCGGTAGCGGGAGAGTCGAAAGATTTTACCGTCGATCTGATGGATAACGCCGCCAAACAGTTCAATACCATCGGCGCCACCACTCCCGTGGTGCCGTTTCGCATCGTCCTGTCGCCCTGCGGCACCTCGGTCACTGCGGTCAAAGTCGGTTTTACCGGCGTGGCGGATAGCAACAACGCCAGCCTGTTAAAGCTCGATAGCGGCGCCTCGGCGGCGGCGGGCATGGGGGTGCAAATTCTGGATAGTCAGCAGAGTATGCTGCCGCTGAACGCCGCCTCGCCAACCATCGCCTGGACCACCCTATCGCCCGGGCAAACCAATATCCTGAACTTTTATGCCCGTCTGATGGCTACCCAGGTACCGGTCACCGCCGGGCACGTCAACGCGACAGCGACATTCACGCTGGAATTTCAATAACCGGAGGCTGAGATGAAATGGACTCACCCAGGATGGCTTCTGGCGAGCGTGCTGGCCCTGGCCTCCTTCCCGCAGCAGGCGGCCGATATCACCATCACCGTAAACGGCAAGGTGGTCGCCAAACCGTGCACGGTTTCCACCACCAATGCCACCGTCGATCTCGGCGATCTCTACACCTTCAGTCTGGTTTCGCCAGGTTCCGCCTCGGCCTGGCACAGCGTAGCGCTCGATCTGAGCAACTGCCCGATCGGCACCTCGCGAGTCACCGCCAGCTTTAGCGGCACCGCGGACGCCACCGGGTATTACAAAAACCAGGGGACCGCGGGCAATATTCAGCTGGAATTGCAGGATGACGGCGGCACCACGTTGAATAATGGGGCGAAGAAATCGGTGCAGGTGGATGATGCGACGCAGTCCGCCCATTTCCCGCTGCAGGTCAGAGCGCTGACGGTCAACGGCGGCGCCACCCAGGGGACCCTTCAGGCGGTGATTAACGTCACCTACACCTACGCCTGAAACAGGAGAGTAAGTTGATGAAAAAAGTGATCACCCTGTTAACCACGCTGCTGCTGATGAGCTGGTCGCTCAATGCCTGGTCCTTCGCCTGTAAAACCGCCTCCGGAGCAACGATTCCCATCGGCGGCGGCAGCGCCAACGTCTACGTCAACCTGACGCCCGCGGTCAACGTCGGGCAGAATCTGGTGGTCGATCTGTCGACGCAGATCTTCTGCCATAACGATTACCCGGAGACCATTACCGACTACGTGACCCTGCAGCGCGGCTCGGCCTACGGCGGCGTGCTGTCGAACTTTTCCGGCACCGTAAAATACAACGGTTCCTCATATCCTTTTCCCACCACCACGGAAACCGCCCGCGTCATTTATGACTCGAAAACCGATAAGCCATGGCCGACCCTGCTCTACCTGACGCCGGTCAGCACCGCTGGCGGGGTGGCGATTTCCGCCGGATCATTAATCGCCGTGCTTATTCTCCGGCAGACCAACAACAAAGACGGCGACGACTTTCAGTTCGTGTGGAACATTTACGCGAATAATGATGTGGTGGTGCCGACCGGCGGCTGTGATGTTTCGGCCCGCGATGTCACGGTGACCTTACCGGATTACCCGGGTTCGATGGCCGTGCCGGTCACGGTGCACTGCGCGCAA
The DNA here is from genome assembly GCF_044900465.1 of Klebsiella sp. NPDC088457. Classification (NCBI taxonomy): domain Bacteria; kingdom Pseudomonadati; phylum Pseudomonadota; class Gammaproteobacteria; order Enterobacterales; family Enterobacteriaceae; genus Klebsiella; species Klebsiella sp. NPDC088457. Next base: position 41,951 of record NZ_JBJDNH010000032.1, read on the forward strand.
AATCAGAACCTTGGTTATTATCTCTCGGGCACCACCGCCGATACCGCCAACTCGGTTTTCAGCAATACCGCGTCCTCCTCGCCGGCGCAGGGGATTGGCGTGCAGATGACGCGTAACGGCGGCATCGTGCCCGCCAACACCACGGTCACTCTCGGCACGGTCGGCACCTCGCCGGTGAACCTCGGTTTAACCGCCACCTACGCGCGAACCAGCGGTCAGGTGACGGCGGGCAACGTGCAGTCCATTATTGGAGTGACGTTTGTCTATCAATAATGCCGGCCCGGCGCCGGACGCGACGCAGGAGGACTACATTCTCTCCCCCTGCGCGATGGCCGCCGAGGGGCTCTCCTCGCTGATGAGCGGCGGCCCATATCGCCCCGCGCGCTTATCCCTCCGCCCCGACGATCGGCGCGGGATTGCCGACACGGCCAGGGTCAGACGCATTGTGGTGTTCCTGCCGGACGATCCCTTCTGGCTGCTGTTCACCCTGCGACAGGCGGCAGGACTACTGCAGCAGAGCCCCGCTCCGCTGCCGATGCTGATTCTCAGCCGCAGCCCGGCAAACTGGCTATGGCACACGCTGCTCTATCAGGTCACCCACCGCCGCCATCTCGGGGCGGTACGCGCGGTCGCCTCAGACCTGCCCTGCCGGCAGCTGGCAAGGCTGCTCAGGCACAATGCTTTGCCGGAGTATCCTCTACTGGAGCAACTGGCGTTTCAGGAGATGGCCGCCTGCGGCAAACCGGCGGCAGGCGTGAGTAAACCGGAGCTGGAGACCGCGCTGGGCTGGCTCGCCGGAGACAGCATCAATCACCAGGCGCAGCGGCGGGGGCTCAGCCACAAAACCCTCTATACCCAGAGAAGCTCAGGACTAAAAAAGATGCTGGAACATCATCCCCACCTGGCCGGCCGCTTTCCCGGCAGCCAGATAAAAGGGCCGAAGGCACGGATCTTCACCACGCTTTCGGCCTTTGAACGCGAGTTTGTCCATGCCATTCACTGCTGGCAAATCTTTCCGGTGTTCCAGCCGATTACCGACGGTCGTCTGATGTTGCAGGGTATCGAAGTACTCTCCCGCTGGCGACGCAATGGTGAGGTACTGCGTCCCTGCGAGTTTCTGCCGCAGATCAAAGCGGAATACGCCTGGCTGTTGTTAACCGCGTTTGTCCTGCAGGAGGCGGTACAACAGATTAACCAACACCCGGGCGACTACTATTTTGCCGTTAACGTCCCGCCGGAGATTGCCGGGAATGACAACATTATCCGCATGATGGAGACGGCGCGGCAGCAGCTGCTGGAGCCTGCGTGGGCGGACAGGCTGGTACTGGAATTTGCCGAAACTGTCGATCTTAACCGTCATGGCAAAATCGGTGAAAATATCACGCAATTACAGCAGCAGGGCTTTCGTATTATGCTCGACGACTGCTTTTCACAAAGCAGCGTGATGTTTCCGGTCAGATCGGTGCGCTTTAATGAGTACAAACTGGACATGAGCATCGTCAACGATCTGCAGAGCGACCCGCAGGCGCTGGCGCTGATCAAAAGCCTGATCTATTACTGCCAGCTTTCCGGCAGCCGCTGTATTGCCGAGGGGGTTGACAGCCTGGAGAAATTTAACCGGCTGAAGACGCTGGGCATCGATCGTTTTCAGGGCTACCTGATCTCCCCGCCGGTCAGCGGCGACAATCTGACGGCTCTTATCCAGCGTTTTTCACCCGGCCGTTACCCCACCAGCATTGCCGGATAATCGCTGTTTACTGAATAAGTGACCGCGCCATTCCCCAGCCGTAGGCCGGATGACGAAAGCGACAAAAGACATCGCACGCAGCGCCGTGCCCTGCGGCGACTGACGACGTATCGCGATGTTCGTCATCTCAGCCTCTGGCAGAAACGAGCCGCATCAGGAGTAAAGGACGGCAATGAGCGAGGCGCGAGCGTATTATCCTCATTACCCTGACTATTCTTTAGAGCCTATCCCTGTAGGCGTTATTATCGCAGGCCGTTTGACCACGGACAGCGCGGAGAAACCGAAGCGTACACGTAGTACGTGAGGGTTTCGAGCGCTGCGCAGCGTCAAAATGGCAAGTAAAATAGCCCTAATGGGATAGGCACTTAGTATTTCAGTCCGCGATAGCCTTGCGCATATTGATACCCGTGACCCCAAAACCGCTGGTCTCATAGATATGGCGGGCACGGGTATTATCTCCTGCAACACGCAGTCTGATCTCATTGACCCCCTTCTCCCGCAGATACGCTTCAAAAGCACGCAGAGCCTGTTTGCCAAGCCCCTGTCCCTGGCAGGCGTTGAAAATATGAAAATCATAGATAAAAACGCTACGCCTGGCCGCATCTGGTTTATACCACAGATAGCCTACATGCCTGTCAGACTCATCTAATTGCGCAACAAGAGACAGTAAAACTTGCCCATGCGTATTAACTCCCTCAGTAAGCGCTTCCGCTATTTCCTGCTTCGCTCTCGCGAGGGAATCACTGCGGGATAGTCCATAATTTGACGCGATCTCATCTGCGTAATCAGGAATAAAATATTCAAGATAAGCAGGGTACTCGTCTTCAGTCATTGAGTGAAACGAGATCATTTATTACTCCTTAGCGATAGTCCCTACGGATGAAAGGACAATATTAATAGCGCTAACGGCTACGCAACGCCATTATTATTCCCTGGTGGTAGCAGGTTGATTGCAATTGATGGCCTTAAAGCGGTATCTCACCGTCCACTTCTGGCGGTGAGTTCAAGCGATAGACGCGATATCTCGGTTGAATTGCAACAATACGGTGGGGCTGAGCGTGACAGTTTATGCCGGTACGTCAGGCGCCCTAAGGCGTGGACTTATACCTCCCCGACATGTCATGATGCGAATGGGTTAAATTTTTGTATATGTCGTCCACCGGCGGTGGCGAATACAAAATGGCATACTTATTCAGGCGATGAACGATGGCGTACTTGAATTATTTATTAACATTTATTGAACAAAATCCTGCGCTGGCGGTGGGTTTTAATATCATTCTGCTGATCATTTCTGGCTTGTTTTCGCACCTTATGTGCAAATTTTTGCTGATTAAAGTGGTACGCAGAGTCTTCTTCGCCAGCCATAAACACGACGTTCCTCTGGAGAAGGACCGGCGCATTGCCGAAAAGCTGTCAAATTTCATTCCGGTTATTATCGTCTATTACGTTTTGCAGTTTATGCCGAATATGCCGGCATCGCTGGTGACGGCGATTAATACCTTCTGTGGGATTTTGTTTTTTATTTTTCTGTCTGTCTTTTTCAATGAGATGCTGGATATTGTCAACAGCTCTTATTTGCGCAAAACCAAGCGTAAAAATCACTCGATTAAAGGCTATATCCAGATAGGAAAAATATTAATTCACGTCATTGCGGCGATTATGATCCTCGCCGTCATGTCGAACAAATCGCCCGCCATCATTATTTCCAGCCTCGGCGCCGTGGCGGCGGTGCTCATGTTAGTGTTTCAGCATACCTTGCTGTCGCTCGTCGCCAACGTCCAGCTTTCGTCAAATGACGTTCTCCAGCTGGGGGACTGGATTGAAATGCCCGATAAAAACCTGAGCGGCGAGGTGACCGATATTGCGCTACACACGATTACTATCCGCAACTGGGATAATACGATCTCACGAATTCCGACTAAAAATTTCCTGACCGAAACCTATACCAACTGGCAGGCCATGTTTTCTTCCGGGGCGCGGCGAATTATGCGCAGTACCTATATCGATCAGCACTCGGTGAACTTTCTCTCTCAGGAGACGCTGGCCCCGATGCTTGCGCTACGGGGGGTGAATGAGCCGCTGGCAAAGTTGCTCGATGGCCGTGATCCCTCCGGGGTGGCGGACAGTTGGTTTATGGATAACGGGTTGACGAATTTAACGCTGTTTCGTCACTATCTGATGGCCTATCTCGCCGAACGAGCGGATATTATTAAAGATATGTACATTGTGGTGAGGACGTTGAAGCCCTCGCCGTCCGGGATCCCGCTGGAAATTTATTGCTTTACCTCTTCTACGTTGTGGATGGAGTATGAGAATACTCAATCAGCAATATTTGAATATATTACTGCGGTCGCCGGACAATTCTCCCTGCGCTTATATCAATATCCGGCGGGTCACGATTTCTGGCGCCTATCGCAGGAAAGCGGCATCCGGGATAGCGCGCGGCCTCCAGCGGATGGTTAAGCTGTTCAAATACCGCTCCGGCGTGCGGCCTATCTTCCGCGCTTCGCCGAAGCGGGGCTGAGAGCGGCCCATGACGTTCCCCAGATGGTCACCGGTTTCAGCTCCGGCCCTCCGCTGACATCGCCTCCATTTATGGCCTGAACGATGACTAACGCACTTCTATAAAACTCTTTAAGATAAGGCACGATTTGCAAAGCGCACGCCTTGCCACTGCCTGAACAGACAAGATGCCGCACTTTGTCACCTGAAAAAAGATAAGGAGAGTCCGTTACGGACTTTTCACCAGGCCGGTGCCACGACGCCGGCCGGAATAATTTTGTTCAAGAATGGGATAAGACTATGGGTTCACAGGTATCCACAGCAGAAGACTCACTGCTGCGGCACAGGTCGTTCGTCGCATTTTGGCTGGCGCGTACCTGTTCATCATTTGGTTTTCAGATGTTTTCAGTTGCCGTAAGCTGGCAAATTTATGCCATCACCCATAGCGCGATGGCGCTCGGGATGATCGGTCTGATGCAATTTTTACCTTCAGTATTGTTGGCCTTACCTGCCGGACATCTGGCGGATCAGTTCGATCGCCGCAGGATTGTGCTGCTGGGTCAATTCATTGAATGGGTGGCGCTGCTCGGGCTGGTGGCGCTGACGCTGCTGCATTGGGCGGACAAGATTGAGATCTGGGGACTGGTCTTTTTGATTTCGGTGGCGAAGGCCCTCGAGTGGCCGGCGATCACCTCGATGCTGCCGGCGCTGGTACCGCCGCCGATCCTGGCACGCGCGATGGCGGCCAGCTCAGTCGGGGGGCAGGCGGCGGTAATTATCGGCCCGACGCTGGGTGGCCTGCTGTATGTGGCGGGTCCGGAAGTCGTGTATGGCGTTTCCGCGCTGTTCTATTTGTTCTCTCTTGTGCTGGTTAGCCGACTGCGCTACGAGCGGCCGACGCAAACCCGCCTGCCAATGAATCTCACTAACCTGTTTGCCGGCGTGCGTTTTATCCGTGAGCGCAAAGATGTGCTGGGCGTGATTTCACTCGATCTGTTTGCCGTGCTGCTCGGCGGGGCGACGGCGCTGCTGCCGATCTTCGCCCAGGATATTTTGCATACTGGCCCCTGGGGTCTGGGGATGTTGCGCGGTGCGCCATCGGTTGGCGCCCTGCTGGTAGGCGTCTGGCTTAGCCGCCACAAGCTGGAGAAAAACGTTGGCTTGATCATGTTTGCCTCGGTCGCCGGCTTTGGCCTGGCGACACTGGTGTTTGCGCTTTCCACGCAGCTGTGGCTTTCCCTGCTGGCACTGGCCACGCTTGGCGGTTTCGACATGGTGAGCATGGTGATTCGCGGCGCGCTGGTGCAACTGGATACGCCGGATGAGATGCGTGGTCGCGTGAATGCGGTGAACGCCATCTTCATTAATACCTCGAACCAGCTTGGGGAATTTGAATCCGGCCTGCTAGCCGCATGGATGGGTGCCGTTCCGGCTGCGGCCCTTGGGGGTATAGGCACGCTGGTGGTGGTTGCCATATGGATGACCATTTTCCCGCATCTGCGCAAAAGGCAGAAGCTGGAAAATGAAAGCGTAACCTGATTTATCTTCAGGAGGCAGACGCTCCTCCTTCATCACAGCAGCCTGAAATTTAGCACCGGTTTTCACCGGTGCCTTTATTTCAGGCGCGGATATCATCATACGCGCGGGTATTATCAAACTCATGTTTGGCAAACGGGCATAGCGGGATGATCTTACGTTGCTCGCCCCGCATTTTTTCCACCACCTTCGCCACCAGTTTTTTACCTACCCCCTGCCCTTTCAAACTGGGGTCGACATCGGTGTGTTCAATAATACTGAGATGCTCGCCGGTGGGAACAAACACAATTTCAGCGACCTGATTCCCTTCGGCATCATTGACGTAAAATTTATTGTGGCCTTCCAGTATTTCCATTATCTCCTCGCTTATTTTTGGCGATACTTCAGGGCGCCGCTCGGGCAGGTCTCGACGACGCGAACCACCGTGGCGACATCCGTTTCATCCGGGACGATCCACGGCTTACGCTTCAGATTGAAGAGCTTTGCGCTACCGCGCACGCAGTTACCCGAGTGCTGACAGATGGTCGTATTGAAGTAGACATCTATCTTCTCTCCGCTATAGGCACGGTAGCCCGCTTCCAGCAGTTCCTTATCCATGACATTGCCTCCGTTATTTTTATTATTCAGCAACTAAGCATAGTCCTCGCCACAGATGCTGGCCACAGGCGTCAACAGAAACCGCTCGCTGATATATGCCAGGCGCTCCATTGTTAATGCGAAATAAACGCATTGCTATTCATCTTTTTAGCCAAACCTTCCCGCAACGAACGGCAGAAATAGAAGAAGTTAGTCTGTCCGCTGGCTTTTATTTATGGATAAGGGCGATTAAACTCACTCCACAATGGTATGAGCGCTCAGGAAAGATCCCTTGAATCGTCTGGTGAAGCTGGCACGCCCGGCACTATTTTTAATTTTATTCTCCCTCTCTGGTTGTACATTATCGCCAGCGATTCCGGTATTAGGCGCCGTATTTCCTGGCTGGTTTTTCTGTTTATTGGGCGGTGTGCTTTTACTTATCCCCTGCCATATCCTGATCGTCCGTAAAGGCTGGCAAGCGCGGTTTTCGCCGCTGGTATTCAGCTACCTGGCTCTGATGTTCCTGTTCGCCACGATCCTGTGGTTCCTTTTCTTTGCTAACTAAGCCGCTATGACAAACTCCAGCCCAAGCGTATTCCGCAAAAAGTGGCCTCTGCTGGCCCTCGTCCTCGCCGCCATCGTGGCGCTCATTCTGGTTATCTGGCAGCTCCAGACGTCGCCGGAAACCAATGACGCCTATGTCTATACTGACACCATCGATGTGGTGCCTGAAGTGAGCGGTCGGATCGTCGAGCTGCCGATCCGCGACAACCAGCGGGTGAAAAAAGGCGAGCTGCTGTTTCGTATCGATCCACGTCCCTATCAGGCGATGCTCGATGACGCCAGGGCGAGACTCACCACCCTGGATGCGCAAATCATGCTGACCCAACGTACGATTAAGGCTCAGGAGTACAACGCACAGTCGGTGGCCGCCGCCGTGGAGCGCGCCAAAGCGCTGGTTAAACAAACCACCTCGTCGCGCACGCGGCTGGAACCGCTGGTGCCGCAGGGTTTTGCTTCGCAGGAAGATCTCGATCAGGCCAGGACGGCGGAAAAAGCCGCCCGCGCTGAACTGGCGGCGACGCTATTACAGGCGAAGCAGGCTTCCGCCGCCGTCACCGGCGTCGATGCGATGGTCGCACAGCGGGCGGGGATTCTGGCGCAGATTGCGCTGGCCGAACTGCACCTTGAATTTACCGAAGTCCGCGCCCCGTTCAACGGCGTGGTGGTGGCGCTGAAAACCACCGTCGGCCAGTACGCCTCGGCGTTGAAACCGGTCTTTACCCTCATGGATGACGATCGCTGGTACGTGATCGCCAACTTCCGCGAAACCGATCTTAAAAACGTCCGTCCCGGCGTACCGGCGCGGGTCACCATCATGACCAACCATGACAAATCCTTCGCCGGGGTGGTCGACTCCGTCGGTTCCGGGGTACTGCCCGAAGGCGGGAGCGTGATTGAAGGTCTGCCGATTATTCAGAAGAGTATTAACTGGGTCCACGTTTCACAGCGCTTCCCGGTGAAAATCGCGGTGCAAGACCCCGACCCGGAACTGTTCCGCATGGGCGCCTCGGCCAGCGCCGTGCTTCAGCCTCAATAAGGAAGCGGTATGCACAACTTGTGGTCGTTTCTGCACCGGGAACTCCGCGATGTGCCGGGGCGGGCGAACTATACCCTGCGTCTGACCCTCAGCTGCGCGGTATTGATTACCCTGTTTATGACCCTGCAGATCCCTTTTTTAGCCGTGGCGCTGATCGTGGTGTTTTACGTCAGCCAGCCCAATGTGCTGATGATCAAACTGGTGAGCGTGGTGTTTTTTCTCACCGTCAGCATCGCGCTGGGCTGCGTGCTGCTGATCATCAAATGGACCTATGACTATCCGCTAATCCGCCTCGTCGCCTCGGTGCTGCTGTTTTTCGGCGCCATCTACCTGATGCGGGTGCTGGGCAAGCTGGGGATGGCCTTCTTCGTGGTGGCGCTGGTGGTGATCTACGCCCAGACCTTCCCGTCGATGACCAGCCAGAGTGAGATTCTGGTGCGCCTGCTGCTGTGGCTGTGGGTGGTCATCAACCTCGCCATCGTGGTCACCCTGCTGGTTAACGCCTGCTTTCAACAGGCGTTTCCCGGCTATCAGTTCAAAGCGCGAATCATCGTACTGCTGCGCCAGGTGGCGCAGCTGGTTGTACAGAGCGGTACGCTGCAAAACCAGCCGACCTTTAAAGCGATCGCCGAACAATCGACCCAGCTGCAGTCCCTGTTTAAGCTGGCTACCCGTTCCAGCCCTGAGATTGCCGCCGACCCGCAGGCGTGGCAGTCGCTGATGGCGGCCGCGCTGCATTGCTACCATCTGTCCGCGCTGCTCCAGCCGGGGGATGACCACCCCGCCGAGCGCCAGCGGCTTTCCGCTACGCTCTCATCGTTGGCAGAACATTTGCACGGCGGCGCGCTGAGCGCCGACCAGCCTGACGCGATCGCGCGGGATACGGCAAACAGCGTCATTTTGCAGGAAATGGCCGCCACGCTGCGCAAACTGGCGCGCGGCGAAGCGGTCGCGCTGCCGGCCGGGGAAGAGGAAAAAGCGCCTCTGCTGCTGCCCGACGCCTGGACCAATCCGGCCTATCTGCACTTCGCCTTAAAGACGCTGCTGGCGACGCTGCTGTGCTACGTTTTTTACACCGCCGCCGACTGGCAGGGCATCCACACGATTATGCTCAGCTGCGTGATTGTCGCCCAGCCGGGACTGGGCGCGACCTTGCAAAAAACCTGGCTACGGATTGGCGGCGCCCTGCTGGCGACGCTGCTGGCGCTGCTGATGATCGTGTATGTGCAGCCGCATACTGAATCTATCGTCGGGCTACTGGCCATGACCCTGCCGGTGATGGCGCTGTCGGCCTGGATCGCGGCCGGCTCGGAACGCATCGCCTACGCCGGGATTCAGATCGGCTTTACCTTTTCGCTGGCGTTCCTCAGCTGGTTTGGCCCGCTGACCAATCTCACCGAGCTGCGCGATCGGGTGATCGGCATTTTGCTCGGCATGCTGGTCTCCTCACTTGTGCATCTCTACCTGTGGCCGGATAGCGAAGCCCTGCAGCTTAAATCCCGGCTGGCGCGACTCTACCGGCAGATAGCGGATGCCCTGCGCGCCGGCGATGATGAGGTCGAACTGGTGCCGCTCTTTCACTCCCTGAACGGCGCCGAAACGTTGATGCACCGGGTCGCGGCGGAACCGCTCAATGCCTGGGCCCACCCATATCCGCAGGCAAAAACGTGGCCGGTGAAGGCGACCTACGGCCAGGCTCAGGAGATCGTGCGCTTTAGCGAAGGCTACCGGCTGTATGCCGCGCCGGGAGATGATTTTCTCCAGCACTGCGCCGCGCAGCTCCAGACCTATGCCGATGATATTGAGCAGCAGGCGGCCCCGGCGCGCCCCGGCGGGCTACATCCGGATCCCCATAATCCTTTTGGCGCGCCGCTGATCACCTTGCTGACGACACTCCCGCGGTGGTCGTCCACACCTTCAGCGATCCCGCGACAGGCAGATAAGTCATGAAAAAAATGGACACCGTGGCGCGCTTCCTGCGCTATTCCCCCCTCGCCTTCGCCCTGACGCTGGTCACCGGGTGCGCGTTAATTCAGGACGACCCCGGCCAGGTGAAAATAGTGAACCCACAGCAGGCCGAACTCGCGCAGGTGATTCACCTGGCCAACAGCGGCTGGCCGACGGCCAGGTGGTGGGAAGGCTATCACGACGCCCAGCTCAACATGCTGGTTAACCGCGCGCTGCAAAACTCTCCGACGATGCAGGCCGCCCGGCTGCGAATTGCGCAATCGCAGTCCACCGTTGAGCTGGCGCAGTCGGCGCTGGGCGTGCAGGCCACCGCCGTGGCGGCGCAGAACCGGCTGCGGGTGACCAACAAGCAGTTCACCTGGCCCTACTCTTATTCGTTGCCGGTCGATAAAAACGGCCCCTGGTACACGCTGAATACCGTCGGCGTCGGCGCGACGCTGAATATCGATTTATGGGGCGCCGATCGCGCCCACGTTGCCGCCGCCATTGGCGAAAAAAACGCCCGCCAGGCTGAGACCGCCGGTATTGAGCTGGATCTCGCCAGCAGCGTGGCGCAGCTATACTTTGCGATGCAGGCCACCTTCCAGAAGATTGAGCTGCTCAACCAGCTGGAGGAGATTGCCCGCCTCTCGGTGCAGGCGCATGAACATCGCACTCGGCGCGGGGTTGAGGATAGCGTCGATATCGCCAATGCCCAGGCCGAACTGCTGGCGGCGCAGCAACAGGTGATTACGGCCAAAGGCACGCTGACGCAGTACCGGGAGACGCTGCGGGCGCTGATCGGCGCCGACGCGCAGAGCATGCCGGCGATCCATCCCGTGCCGCTGCCGACCTTGCAGGAGACGCTGCCCGACTCGCTCTCCTTTGAGCTGCTGGCCCGCCGTCCGGACCTCCAGGCGCTGCGCGGCTACGTCACCGCCTCATTAAGCCAGGTGGACGCGGCGAAAGCGGCATTTTACCCGCACTTCGATATCAAGGCCTTCTGGGGATACAACGCGCTCAGCGTCGGCGATCTGTTTAAATCATCATTCCAGCAGATCAATCTGCTGCCGGGCCTGTATCTGCCGATCTTCGACGGCGGGCGTCTGAATGCCAATCTGAAATCGGTGCGAACAGCCAGCAATATTCTGATCAAGCAGTACAATCAGGCGGTGCTGGACGCCGTGCGCGATGTGGCGATCGGCTCCAGTCAGTTGAACGATCTTAACCAGCAGGTAGCGCTGCAAAAGCTGAAAGTGACGGCGGCGATGGCGACCACTCACAGCGCCAGCGCCCACTATCGGCGGGGGCTGGTCAGCTACTATGCGGCCCAGGAAGCGCGGCGTCCGGCTATCGCCCAGCAGCTGTTGCTGCTGGATATTCAGGCGCAGCAGCTCAGTAGCGACATTACGCTGATCAAGGCGTTAGGCGGGGACTATCGCGGCCCGGCGCTGGAGAAGCTAGCACGATAAGCCTGCCGACGGGGCGGCAAAAAGCGCCCCGGGAGCAGGGCGTTAGTTTAATACCTGCCATTCCCGCGCCTGATTTAGCGCCTGAATGCGCCCCTTCACCTGCAGCTTCTCATACAGCTGCTTGAGATGCCATTTCACGGTTTCCGCTGAAATCCCTAAGGCCCGCGCCATCTCTTTATTCGAGTAGCCCTCGGCAATCAGGAGCAGGGTTTGCCGTTCCCGCTCGGTTAAGCGGAGATTCGCCGGAGCCAGGCGAGGGGCTGCCGGCAGGATCCCGGCGGCGCTAAATCTGGCGATGAGCTGCGCCAGATCGTCGCTGAATGCCTCGTCCTGTCCGCCGCGCTGCTGCAAAACCGCCAGCAGCAAGGCCAGATCCCTCCCGCCATCCAGCAGGCTACGTAAAAGCTTCTGGCGAAACGCGCGGCGTAGCACGGGAATGCACAGCGCGAGCGCCTGCTCCTGCTCCCCCGCCCGCCACAGGGCGACGGTCTGAATGAGCCGCAGACGCACGGCGAACAGCCACTCCCCGCCGCGTTCCTGCTCATCGGCCAGTGAATCCAGCTGCCGCGCGGCCGCCAGAGGTTCTCCCGTCGCCAGCCACAGGCGGCTCTGACTCAACATAATACAGGCGGCAACCCCGTCATTTCTCCCCGCCAGCCGCTGTAGCCGCTGGAGCAGGCCTTCGGCAGCGGCGCGATCGCCAGCCTCAAGCGCGTGGGTAATACGTTCTGCCAACAGCGGCGCCTGCGCCCGGAGCCACCCGCGCTGAACCGCCAGACCTTCGGCATGCAGCAGTAATGAGGCCATCTCGTCTGGCTGACCGTTGAGCCGCGCCTGCCTCGCCAGCACGATATAACAACGGCTAAAGCCCTCCGGTGGGCAAAAGTCATCGATCATCGCCAGGCGTAGCGTCAGCAGGCCATGAATGCGCTGCACCTCGCCTTGCTCCCAGGCAATTTCCGCGAGGATCGGCGCCAGCGTTGCGCCGCTACTGGAATACGGGCCGGTATGCTGTTCGGCGTGACGGAACGCGCGCATGGCCTGTCGCTCCGCCTCGGCCAGGTTGCCCTGGCGCAGATACCCCTGGGCCATCACGAAAGCCCGATACACGGCCACGAACAGGTTGCGGTTTGCCGTCCGCACGCCGGCGACCCGCTGCTGCACATCCAGCGCCTGCTGTGGCCGGGCGTGCGCCAGATGGCAATAGCTGAGAATATTGCACACCAGGCCGTCGACCCAAACATCACCGCAGGGAACCTCATGCAATAAGGGTTCGACGATCGCAATACTCTGCGCAATATTGTCGGCAAAAGCTTCGCAAATAGCCCGAACCACGCGTAACTTCACCCATGAACTGTGGGCTAGTTCGCTACGGCTGGCCGCCGCCAGCGATTCGATAGTATCCAGCAGCTGGCGAGCCTCCTGAAAGCGAAAGCGGTGCGCTAACGCCCACGCGAGGTGGGTTTGCAGCTCAATTCTTGAGGGATCCAGATTCGCCGGCAGATAGCGGATCCAGCGCACCATCGTGTCGATATCCCCCTCCTCCGCCAGCGACTGCGCCCCCGCTTCCGCATGCCCGGCTCCCGCCTTTCCGGCGTCCAGCGCATGACGTATCGCCTCCGCCCACAGCTGCTGGCCGGCAAACCAGCTGCTGGCATGTTCATGCAGGGCGCGGATATCAACCTCCGTGCTCTGCCGCAGGCGTTCCAGCAGCGCTTCGCGCATCAGCGGATGGTAGCGAAACCACAACCCCCTCTCGTCCAGAGCGGAAACAAACAGATTGCGTTGCGCTATCCACGCCAGCATCGCTTCGCCGTTGTTTTTCCCGGTGACGGCATCGCACAGCGCCGGGTGCAGGCGGTTAAGCATCGAGGTGTGCAGGAGAAAAGCGAAAACCTCCGTCGGCAGGGGCGCGAAGATAACTTCGTCCAGATAGCGGGAGATAGCGCGGGAAGCGGTGTTTAGCTTACCGTCGGGATGATAAGCATGGGCGTTGCCGCAGGATAGCGCGGTCATTTTCATCCCCGCGATCCAGCCTTCCGTCAGGGCTATCAGCCGGGGAATATCCTGCGGGTCGAGCGTCGGCGATCGCGCGTTCGCAAAGTAGGTGCTGGCTTCGGTAAGGTCAAAACGCAGTTCATTATCATAGATCTCCACCAGCCGATCCTCGATTTGCAGACGGCTCAGCGTCAGCGGCGGCGGACGGCGACTGGCGATAATCAGATGCAAGGCCGGCGGCGCGTGCTGTAAAAGCCAGTTCAGGCCATCATGCACATCGGGGTGGGTAATATTCTGGTAGTCATCCAGAATCAGATACAGCGGGGCCGGGCAGCGATGCAGCTGGTTAATCAGCTCCGCCAGAAACAGCCGGAAATCTCCCTCTGGATTCCCCGCCGACGGCGGGTTGCCCTCCTGCCAGAGTGGACGCAGCGCCTCCTGCAGATAGCGCATAAACAGCCAGGGCGTACCGTCGTCTTCGTCGATGCTCAGCCACGCCAGCGTATCGCCCTGCTGCTGGCGGTGGCGATACCACTGAGCCAGCAGCGTGGTTTTGCCAAATCCGGCAGGGGCGCACACCAACGTCAACGCGCTGGTGGCAGCGGCATCCAGGCGTTGTAACAGGCGCTCGCGCCGCTGCAGCGCGCCCGGCGAACGCGGGGGCGTAAAGCGGGTGGCGATCAGCGGTAAGCCGCGCGTCAGGCGGAACGGTTCCTGGTGAACAAACGCGGTGAGTGACTCATCCGTAGAGGGCAAAAATTCCATAGCGCCATTACCTCTTCATCCCATGCGTTCCCCATTATCCCCCCCAACCGGGGGGTAGGCCACGGTTATCCATACCTATAGAGTAGTTTTATCCACGGTAACCGATGGGCGCTACGCCAGACGTGCGGCTTCACGCGGCCAGCCTTTGCCCATCAGGCATCCCACATTTCTTAATCAGTACAAGGTGAGTACAGAACATGGCTATCGAAAATAAAGTTGCTTTAGTGACCGGGGCCGGCCAGGGCATTGGCCGCGGTATTGCTTTACGTCTGGCTAGCGATGGCGCGTCGCTGATGCTCGTCGACGTCAATCCGGAGGGGATTGCCGCGGTTGCCGCGGAAGTCGAGGCCCTGGGCCGCAAAGCCGCCACCTTCGTCGCCAATATCGCCGATCGTGAACAGGTATTTACCGCCGTCGATCGGGCGGAAGCGGAGCTCGGCGGCTTTGATATTATCGTCAACAATGCGGGGATTGCTCAGGTGCAGGCCCTCGCCGACGTCACGCCTGAAGAGGTTGACCGCATCATGCGCATCAACGTCCAGGGGACCCTGTGGGGGATTCAGGCCGCAGCGAAAAAATTCATCGATCGTCAGCAGAACGGCAAAATTATCAACGCCTGCTCCATTGCCGGGCACGACGGTTTCGCCCTGCTGGGGATCTATTCCGCGACCAAATTTGCCGTTCGCGCCCTGACCCAGGCGGCGGCGAAAGAGTACGCCAGCCGCGGGATCACCGTGAACGCCTACTGCCCGGGAATTGTCGGGACCGGTATGTGGACCGAGATCGACAAACGCTTTGCCGAAATTACCGGCGCGCCGGTCGGTGAAACCTATAAAAAATACGTTGAAGGCATTGCCCTGGGCCGCGCTGAAACGCCGGATGACGTCGCAAGCCTGGTCTCTTATCTGGCCGGCCCGGACTCCAATTATATCACCGGCCAGTCAATCCTGATTGATGGCGGTATCGTTTACCGTTAATCCCCGAACCGGGCTGTTGTCTGCGCCAGCCCGGTCAGCCGCTCTCCCGTTTTTGTCCCCTCGCGTAGCTCTTAGCATTCATTAGCGTACCCGCCCTCTGCCAGCGCAGTAGCAAAAGCGCTGGACTTAATTTTATACCGATCATAAACTTTTACCAGGCAAAACAAAATCATCAGCAGAGGCCTGCTGAGGGAGCGCATCAATGAATACCCGGCAAAAAGCGGAAGGATTGCGTGAGCAAAAAAAGCGTCTCACGCGCCAGCAGCTTTCCAATACCGCCACCGAACTGTTTATTAAGCAGGGCTTTGATAACGTCACCGTGAGCGATATTGCCGCAGCGGCGAAGGTGTCGAAAATGACCGTGTTTAACTACTTCCCGCGCAAGGAAGAGCTCTACTTCGATCGCATCGACGAAATCCACCAGCTCCTGCAGGAGGCTCTGGAACGTCACCGTGCGCTGTCACCGGTCGCGGCGCTCAGAGCCCTGACCCGGGAACTGATCGAGCAGGAACATCCGCTTATCAGGATCGATCGGCGGGTTGCCGACTTCTGGCAAGGCGTGGCCGCAAGCCCGGCGCTACGGGTGTATGCCCTGGAACAGTTTGCCGAACTGACGCGGGCGCTCAGCAATATGCTCGCTGCGCGTCTCTCTGCGCCTGAGCACGATCCCGTTGCCGGCCTGGTTGCCAGCATCATTCTGAATAGCTGGCGTATCGCTTTTACCGAAGCGCTGCGTCAGCCCGAACATCTTGCCGCCACCGCCGTGCGGGAGCGCTTTCTGACACTGCTTGATAGCGGGTTTCGCGCCGCTGAAGCGGCGGCGCAGGATACGCCCTATGCCTGAGCCACGCGGCCGGAACTGACCCCATCATGAACAGAACCCTTAGCGTTATTTTTATGACCATCTGGCTCGATGCGATTGGCATCGGGCTGATTTTTCCGATTCTGCCGCAGCTTCTCAAAGAGGTGATGCAGACCGCGGATATCGCCCACTACATTGGCATCCTGGCGGCGCTGTATGCCCTGATGCAGTTTATCTTCGCTCCGCTGGCTGGCGCGCTAAGCGATAATTTTGGTCGACGGCCGGTGCTGCTGATCTCCCTGGCCGGTGCGGTGGTTAACTACCTGATCATGGCCTTTGCCAGCCATCTGTGGCTGCTGTTGCTCGGGCGGGCCATCGCCGGGCTGACCAGCGCGAATATCGCGGTGGCGATGGCATGGCTGACGGACATTACGCCCGCCGGGAAACGCGCCAGCCGTTTCGGGCTGTTTAACGCCACCTTCGGCGCGGGCTTTATTATCGGCCCGCTGCTCGGCGGACTGCTGGGGGATTACGGCGTCCGGCTACCCTTTATCGTCGCCGCGGGACTGAACAGCGCGAATGTACTGCTGGCCCTCTTCGCCCTGAAAGAGTCGCGCCGGCCGGCCAGGCAGAAAATGGCGTTCGCCGGGCTTAATCCCCTGCGCCCCATGCGCTGGCTATTCTCCGTCAAAGGGCTGCTGACTATCGCGCTGGTGTTCTTTTTCCTCAGCGCCAGCGGCGAGGTCTATGGCACCTGCTGGGCGCTGTGGGGTCAGGATATGTTTCACTGGAACGGCCTATGGGTTGGCCTGTCGCTCGCCGCCTTCGGGGTGTGTCAAACTCTGGCGCAGGCATTTTTACCCGGCCCGGCCACCCGTCTGCTGGGAGAGCGCGGGGCGATCCTCGGCGGGATAGCCTGCTCCAGCACGGCATTAATTGTCCTGTCGCTGGCCCAGCAGAGCTGGATAGTCTTCGCGGTAATGCCGCTGATTGCCCTCGGCGGCATCGGTACGCCGGCCCTGCAGGCGCTGGCCACCCGCCAGGTGCAGGCCGACAAGCAGGGGCAGCTTCAGGGGGTGCTGGCGTCAACCGTCAGCCTGGCATCGATTGTCGCCCCGCTGGTGTTCTCAAGCTTATATTTCGGCTTGCGTAGCGAATGGCCCGGGGCTATCTGGCTGTCGGTTGTAGTTCTCTACATCTTCGCGGTGCCGTTGATCTATCGCTGCACCCGCGCGCCGTCCTGATGGGCCAGACGAAAAAAAAGCTGGCGCATTACGCGCCAGCCTGCGGGAAGCCAGTAGCCATTGCCGTCAGGCGTTGGTCACCGGTTTTTGTGCGGTTTTGTTCTGGGCATTTTCCAGCATCCGACGCACCGGCACGATCAGAACGCAGAGTACGGCAGCGCAGATCAGCAGCGCAATCGAACAACGCGCGAACAGGTCCGGCAGCATATCCAGCCGATCGGCTTTCACCTGACCGCCAATCAGGCCTGCCGCCAGGTTCCCCAGCGCGCTGGCGCAGAACCATAGCCCCATCATCTGGCCGCGCATCCTCTCCGGCGCCAGCAGGGTCATGGTCGCCAGACCAATCGGGCTCAGGCACAGCTCGCCCAGCGTCAGCATCAGAATACTGCCCACCAGCCAGAACGGGGATACGCCGGCCCCACCGTTGCTCAGCACGTTTTGTGCCGCCAGCATCATCAGGCCAAAGCCGGCCGCGGCGCAGAGAATGCCGATGACAAACTTGCTGATGCTGCTCGGGCGCACGCTTTTGCGCGCCAGCGCTGGCCATGCCCAGCTGAATACCGGCGCCAGCAGAATGATAAACAGGGCGTTAATCGACTGGAACCACACCGCCGGGATCTCGAAGTCGCCGATCGTGCGGTTGGTGTAGTCATTGGCGAACAGGTTGAACGAGGTCGGTTTCTGTTCAAATGCCGACCAGAAGAAGGCGGCAGAGACCAGCAGAATAAAGCACACCAGCAGGCGCGCGCGCTCTTTGCGGCTTAATCCGGCAAACATAAACAGATAGATAAAGTACAGCACCACCGAGGCGGCAATCACGTACACCAGCATGCTGGCAACCGCCACCGGGTTAATCACTATCACGCCCTGCGCAATCAGGGTGATGATAACCGCCGCGCCGACGGCCAGCGCCAGCAGCCAGGCGCCCACGCCGTTCTTCTTCGCCACCGGGCTGTTCCAGGTCGAGTCGAGGCCCACTTCGCTGTCGTAGCGTTTCATTGCCGGAACGGCAAAGACCCGGAAGATCACCAGCGCCACCAGCATCCCGATACCACCGATACCGAAGCCCCAGTGCCAGCCGTGCGATTTGATCAACCAGCCGGAAATCAGCGGTGCGATGAACGACCCCATGTTGATGCCCATGTAGAACAGGGAGAACCCGCCGTCACGACGCGCATCGCCTTTCTTGTACAGCGTCCCCACCATGACCGAGATACAGGTCTTGAACAGACCGGAACCGAGCACGATAAACATCAGGCCGATGAAGAACAGGCTGTCGCCCATCAGCGCGGACAAGGCGATCGACAGGTGGCCGAGCGCAATCAGAATCGACCCGTACCACACCGCTTTTTGCTGACCCAGCCAGTTATCCGCCAGCCAGCCGCCGGGCAGCGCCGCCAGATACATACTGCCGGCGAAGATACCGACGATCGCCGAGGCGTTTTCACGCGCCAGCCCCATCCCGCCGTCATAAACGGTGGCCGCCATAAACAGAATCAGTAAGGGACGAATGCCGTAAAATGAGAATCGCTCCCACATTTCGGTAAAGAATAGCGAACCTAGCGGATAAGGGTGACCAAAGAAGGTCCGGCTTTCATTTTTATTAACAGAGGAATGCATAACTTCTCCAAATAAGGTGCGCCGCAGCGCTGATAAACCGCGGAAAGCGTGTTGACCATTTATTCACCTGGTCAATCATTTACATTAGGCATGATGTTTTTTAACTATTTGATAACCAGATAATGGTTTTGTCTAGCCCCTACACCCCATCTTTTAGATGAAAAGTCGACAAACGTCTACTTTTATAGATTTTAAGTTGGCTAACGACGAAATGTGATTGACATCTCAAACCATAACAAACAACCAACTTATACCTTTATAAACAATGTGTTGTGAAATTGAATATGGAAACTCATCGCCGGAGGGCGCTGGCGATATAACACGATAAAAAGCAGGGTAAATACGAGGTTGGCGCTATCTATGGCAACAAGCTGCGATAAATGGCGCTATTGTGGTTTTTGTAAAATGGCGGCTCGGCGGCGAGGATGAGAAAGTGCGTCGAAGGACGCTAAAGACGGCTAACCCGCCGGGGATTATTGCGCGATATATGCGTACCAACGGTCTGTTTTTTTTTGCCATTTCGTCCATCGGGTCGACCCAGAGCGCATTCCCCCCGGCGAGAGAACTATGACCTGGCGTAGACTGGCCAGCTCCGGTTGTGGAGCACCACCCGGTAGCCATCATGATCGACGAATGTCCGCCCGTTAACGTCCCAGTAGGGATTAAACGCCCTGACCGTGCAAAAACCAGCCTGCGCCATCCTGCCGCAGGCGCGCTGCCAGTCGGCGCGGTCCGGGTAATACAGAACCAGTAAATCTTCCTCGGTCTGCGCGGGTTGGACCGGATGAACATGGCAGTGGGTAAACTCAATATGCCAGGGCAAATCCGCGTCGCCCAGCATAATCCCGCTGAAGCCGGCATGATCGACGAAGTCCGCGATTCGCATCAGCCCCAGCCCCTGAGTGTAGAGGGCGCAGGTACGTTCAAGGTGGGTGACGGGTCGGGCAATTCGCATATGGCTAAACATGGCAACCGGCTCCTCCGGGTCTGGCGCGCGCTCCGCGATGGAGGGCATCCCCCTTAATCTATCCACGTTTCAGGTGGCCATTTGTCGAGAAGAGCCCTTGCTCTCTGGGCAGCCAGGGGCGAAGGAACTGGCGATAGCGTCTGAACGTTGCGTGGCTGCTCCAAACGAATTCCCGGAGATGGGTTAATAAAAGCGAGCGCACGCGACACGACATTCGCCCGGCGAAGTCATATACTGGACTTCGACAACCCCGCCCCGGAGGCCCGATGCTCAGCTCTTTTTCCTGGATTAACCCACCCGCTCAATGGCAGCGCGATAACGATAAGCTCAGCGTCATCACCGATGAGCAAACCGATTTCTGGCGAAAAACCTGGTACGGGTTTGAACGTTTTTCCGGCCATATCTTCGCCACTGACGTCGCCGGGGATTTTACTTTCCAGGTGAAGGTACGCGCGGATTTCAGCATGCTGTATGACCAGGCCGGCATCATGCTGATGTCCGATGAGCGGCACTGGCTGAAAGCGGGGATTGAATTCAACGACGGCGCGCCGGCCATCGGTAGCGTGCTGACGCTGGAGCATTCGGACTGGGCAACCGGTCTGTTCTCCGGTAATCCGCGAGAGTTCTGGCTGCGATTGACCCGTAAAGACGACGCGCTGAGATTACAGTATTCGGCGGAAGGACATCACTGGCCGCTGCTGCGGCTATGCCATTTCCCGCGCGGTGCGGCGAAAGTGGGCGTGATGTGCTGTACGCCCGAACGTCGCGGGCTAGCGGTGGAGTTTCTGGATATGGCGCTCTCCCCGCCGCTGGATAAGCCGCTGCACGATCTGAGCTGACTCCCGACGTCCTGAGTCACAGCCTTTTCATCCGCTCGCTGCCCGCCCGCAGAGCCAGAGCAATCTCCCGTCAACCGGGGCCGTCGCTGGCGGCGGCAAGCAGCGGGACAATCAGATCGCTCATCGGCGTAGGAATGCCATAATGACCGCCAAATCTTTGCACCACCCCATTACGAATATCCCATTCCAGCGGGCGCCCGGCCTCACGGTCGGCAAGAATAGAGGTGCTCAGGTCCGCCGGCGCGCGATGGAAACCGGCGATAATCTCCTGCGGGACGTCATCCCCCAGTTTCGCGCCATCGGCCCGCGCAACCGCGAGGCACTCCTGCAGGTAAGCGAAAGCCAGATCGGTGATATCGCGGCGGGAGAACATCCCCGCGCGACGCCCTGTCAGCACCATTAAACCGGCGACCGCGTTCTGCAATAATTTACGCCACGCCACGGTATGAAAATCGGCGCAGACCTCAACCTCGCAACGCGTCCCCTGCAAAACCTTCAGTACCCGCTCCGCGGCCGGCGTATCCGGCAATGTCAGGCGCGGCTTAGCCCGCAGCCAGACCGAAGCATCGGCTTCACGCTGCGCCGGAAACCATACCACCGAGGGCAGCACCGTCGCGCCAGCGACGTAGTTCGCGAACTGCGCCTGCTGCTCGATCCCGTTTTGCAAGGCGCAAACCACCGTGTTCTGCTGACATAACGCCGCCAGCCACGCGGCCGTCGCGGGCAGCTGTGTGGTCTTCACCGCAACGAAAACCAGGTCAAAAGGCTGCTTAATTGCCGCCGGATCGGTTAATACCGGCCCTGGTACGATGATTTGCTGGCTGTCGAAACGTAATACCAGCTGCGGATGCGCGGTGCGGCCGCACACCACCGGCGTACGCCCGGCTTCATGCAGCGCGGCGGCTATCGTGGTTCCGATGGCGCCTGGGCCAATCAGCGCGACGCTGGGATTTTTTGCCATCATGCACATCTCCTGATTATCCGTGGCCGCCTGAGCGGCTTGGGGTGAACACTCGTCGCACCGCCGACCGTCGCCGGCAATGCGATTGTTTATTGGCATACGGATACGTAGCTGAGCTATAACCTCTGACGTCCCTACCCGCAGCGGAGAACAACATGTATATCACATCGCAACGTCTGACCATGCGGCCTGTTTCTGAATTCGACGTTGCCGACCTGTTCAGAATTTATGGCGATCCGGCCACCAATACCTTTAACCCTGCCGGTCCCTACCCCGATATCGCCCATGCACAAACGGTGCTTTGCCGTTGGATAGCGCACCGCAAAGCGCAGGCCTTCGGCAACTGGGCCATTTCACTGAATGAAGCGCCGGAGAGGATGATCGGGTTTGGCGGCCTGAGCGTGAGTACTTACGCCGGGATAACTCTCAATAACCCTGGCTACCGTTTTGCGACCGAGGCCTGGGGAAAAGGGCTGGCAACCGAGTTCTCTCGATTTGCCGTTGGCTATGGCTTTGCGGAATTATCCCTCAATACCATCTCAGCCGTCGTCAGAGGCAATCACCTGGCCTCGCAAAAAGTGCTGTCAAAAGCCAGGTTGAAATATGTCAGAGAAATTAATGATGTCGCCAATGCGCCACCCAGCCTGCTGTTCAGCCTCAGCCGTCATGAGTGGTCAGGTCGGTGAGGTTCCCGGGAATGGCAGGAGCCACATACCGTATTGCAACAGAGCACGTTTTTGAGCGCCGACCAAACATCCCGGTAGCCTGCCCGGGTGTTCAGATACGCGCCTTGCGTTCCCGCTCATCGTGCGACAGATAAAAAGAACTTTCTCAGCAAAAACGAGACTCGATTCAATATCTATAATAACGCTGGTAAATCAAATGACATTGCACCAGAAATCAATATTCCTGCCCATATAAGGTGCAAAAAGACAATTATCCTGGATGGGTTTAACGGTTTATTCCATGGCATCTTTTTTGCTTAAGTCCATTTCCCCGGATAAAGAGATGATGAATATGGCGTCTGGATTATGCAATTACAATATGAGCCATGATACCCGCCCCTTCGTCCAGATAGGCTCATGGATAAGTCATACAGATGGCTATTTGCTTCAAAATTTTGCAGAGAGAATAGCCACTATCGCGATTAATCCTGTTTCCCATCAGGATCCAGATAAATCCTGTAAAGAGGCCCGCGCTGCCGAATATACCGGCGTGAATATCGCTGGACGCAAGCGGTTCCCGATTTATTTGTCCCTTCCTGTGTCCGCCCTAAAGTATTCAGGCGGCGATGATCAGACCGCTCTTTCACCTTATTCCCGATAAGCATATCCCTGTTAAGGAGGGCATCATGCGATATATTCCAGGGAGGATACCGGTTATCCTTGCGATCGGTAATCTCTTCTTTACCTGCGCCGTATCCGTAGACCTGACGATTGCCACCCTGGTGGGCTATCAGCTGGCACCTTCTGGCGAGCTGGCCACGATCCCGTTTGCCCTCATTACTGTCGCCGGCGCGTTCTCGAGTATGTTTGCCGCCGGTATGATTGGTCGGGGAAACGAAAAAGCGGCGTTTATACTGGGGTCAGTATGCGGTACAGCCGGTGGCTTACTGTCATTTCTTGCCGTACTGAAGGCCAGTTTTCTACTGTTCTGCACTGGCTGCTTCCTTGTCGGCATCTATCAAGCCTTCAGCCAGTATTATCGTCTGGTGGCTGCCGACCATTCCCCTGCCGAGGCAAAAGGTCAGGCGATTTCTCTGGTGATGGTTGGCGGCGTTGTCGCGGCGATCCTCGGGCCGCTTCTGACGATTATGGCCCGGGATATTCCCGGACTTCCTCGCTTTGCGGGTGTTTACCTCGTGGTGGCAGGGCTGGGGATTATCTCCGCCCTAAACCTGGCGATATTCCTGCGCGGCGCTCAAAAGCATCCCCCGATTCCCGCTGCCGGCACCATCCCGATATCCTCCCCCACCAGCCGGGAGTTAATGCGCCGCCCGGATTATCGTACCGCCTGGCTTCACCTGGTGGCCGGGTCCCTGGTGATGCTTTTTCTGATGACGGCGGCGCCGCTTTCAGTTACGCATCACCACACCATGAATGACGGTGCGCTGGTCATTCAGTTACATCTCCTGGGTATGTATGTCCCTTCGCTGTTTACCGGCATACTGATCAGGAAAGCAGGCCTGCCATCTCTGCTGTTCGCGGGCATCGCGCTCAACATAGCCGCTATCGCGATAAACCTGACCGGCGAATCCATGCTGGCATACAGTTCAAGCCTGCTTCTGGTCGGGGTCGGCTGGAATTTTATGTTTGTTGGCGGTTCAACGCTGCTCAGTCTCTCTTATCGTGATAATGAGCGAAAAAAAGCGCAGGGTCTGGCCGAAACCAGCCGCTTTGTTTTCTCCGCGATAGCCACATCAGGCGCGGGCGTAGGGCTGGCATTTCTGGGCTGGCAGCGACTGGGTCTGATGATGTTACCCGTTTTACTGATATGCCTGATTTCCACCTGGCAATACAAACGTTCTCTCAGAAAGTCCCCCATCAGCGCTTCCCATTCTGTTGAAGAAGGCTCTTAGCCCGACAATGGATAATGGCGTCGTTCGGGCCAATCGGCGCCTTCGCCGCCGTCGGGCCGCCGGTAGATCGTCCGCTAAGTAACTTGCATTTTGATAGTTACTATGTCAATTTGCTCCAGAAAGCCACCTATCCATCCAGGCCAGCCCATGAAAAATGAACCGCTTTGCAACGCTCCCTGCCCCATCGCCCGTAGCCTCGGGCGCATCGGTGACAGCTGGAGCATGATGATCCTGCGCGACGCCTTCGCCGGCTTTACCCGCTTTGACGAGTTCCAGAAAAGCAGCAACGTCGCGCCCAATATTCTTTCGCGCCGTCTGAAGGCGCTGGTAGACGACGGCCTGCTGGAGAAGGTTTGCTACAGCAGCGCACCGCCGCGCTACGAATACCACCTCACGCAAAGCGGCCGCGATTTTCGCATGGTGCTGCTGGCGCTGGCGGAATGGGGTAACCGCCACTTCTCACCCGAAGGCCGTCAGATGCAGCTGGTGGAAAGTGAAACCCAGCGGCGCGTGGAGCCGATCATGGTCGATAAAGCAACCGGGGAAGAGATTGTCCCGGGTAAATACGCGATGGTGCCGGGCCCCGCGGCCTCACCGATGATGAAGTACCGTCACCAATATCTGCTGCGCAAGCGTGAGGGCGATAGCGGGCAAAAATTCCAACCCGAACTCTACAGAGATGCCAACAATGAATCCGGCCAGTAAGAAAAGAGCCCTCGTTCTGGCGGCACTCGCCGTCGCCGCGTTGGCGGCGGCGAGCTACGGCGTTTACTGGTGGCATACCGGGCGCTTTATCCAGACGACTGACGATGCCTATGTTGGCGGCGACATTAGCGCCATCTCCAGCAAAATCTCCGGCTATATTCAGCAGCTGGCGGTGCAGGACAATATGGCGGTAAAAAAAGGCGACCTGCTGATTCGCATTGATGACCGCGATTACCGCGCCGCGCTGGCAAAAGCCGCCGGAGAAGTGGCGGCGCAGCAGGCCGCGCTGGCCGATATCGTTGCCACCCGGCAGCTACAGCAGGCGACGATTGCCGGCTCTGCGGCCTCGCTACAGGCCGCGACGGCGGCGGCCGAAAAATCGGCTAACGACAACCGACGTTATAACGCCCTGGCAGCGTCGAGCGCGATTTCCGCGCAAATCCGTGATAACGCCTCCGCCGATTATCGCCGGGCGCGCGCCGAGCAGGAGAAAGCCAAAGCGGAGAAAACCGCGGCCGAACGCCAGCTGGCGGTGCTGGATGCCCGCCAGCAACAAACGCTGGCCGCCCTGGCGCAGGCCCAGGCTAGCCTCGAGATGGCCACGCTGAACCTCAGCTATACCGAAATTCGCGCGCCGTTCGATGGCGTGATTGGCAACCGCCGCGCGTGGTCCGGTTCGTTCGTCAGCAGCGGCACGCAGCTGCTTTCCCTGGTTCCCGCGCATGGCCTGTGGATTGACGCCAACTTCAAGGAAAACCAGTTGGCGCATATGCGTGCCGGCCAGCCGGTGACCATCGTGGCCGACGTGCTGCCGAACCGCACCTTTAAAGGCTATGTCGCCAGCCTGGCGCCGGCGACCGGCTCGCGCTTCAGCATTCTTCCTGCGGAGAACGCGACGGGGAATTTCACGAAAATCGTGCAGCGTGTGCCGGTCCGCATTGCGCTGGAAGGAGAAGGCGCAAAACTTGACGTACTGCGCCCTGGGCTATCGGTGATCGTCACCGTGAACGAAAAGAGTCGCCGATGAGCAGCGTTCAGGCGCTGCCCGCCCCGCAGGGTCTGTCGATGCCGATGGCGAAGAAGATCTTCGCCTTCGCCAGCATGTGCGTGGGAATGTTTATCGCGCTGATCGATATCCAGATCGTGTCCGCCTCGCTGCGGGATATCGGCGGCGGCCTCTCGGCGGGCGACGATGAAACCGTGTGGGTACAAACCAGCTACCTGATCGCCGAGATCATTATTATCCCGCTTTCCGGCTGGCTGGCGCGGGTCATGTCGACACGCTGGCTGTT
>NZ_JBJDNH010000033.1:0-41596 GCF_044900465.1 Klebsiella sp. NPDC088457
TCATCTTTGGATAATCAATCTGTTACAGTGAGCAGATTGCAGAAAAGTAAATAGCTTCGCCTATTATACACGGTGCGCGCTAAAAATTCCGCACGTCGAGCGGTTATTGCGCTTTAAAAGCGTGTAAACGGTTGGTCGCTTTGGTGAGGCCCTCTTTCAGCCAGACCTCGGTGCAGCGCGCCGCTTCGTCAACGGCCTCGTCAATCAGTTTCTGTTCGCTCATCGGCGGTTTACCCAACACAAAACCGACAACTTTATTTTTATCGCCCGGATGGCCGATCCCGACCCGTAAGCGGTGAAAGTTAGGGTTATTTCCCAACCTGCTGATGATATCTTTCAGCCCGTTGTGCCCGCCGTGGCCGCCGCCGAGCTTAAATTTAGCCACGCCCGGCGGTAAATCAAGCTCATCGTGCGCCACCAGAATTTCATCCGGGTTAATACGGTAGAAGGTCGCCATCGCCGCCACGGCTTTACCGCTGAGGTTCATAAAGGTGGTTGGAACCAGCAGACGTACATCTGCGCCGGCAACGTTAATCCGCGCGGTATAGCCAAAGAATTTGCTCTCTTCACGCAGCGGGGCGCGATGGCGATCGGCCAGTAAATCTACGTACCAGGCGCCAGCGTTGTGTCGTGTCGCCGCGTATTCGGCGCCGGGGTTCGCCAGGCCGACAATCAGTTTTATCGTCACGTTTTCTATCCTGCTTGGGTCGTTCTCTGGCGCGTAGTGTACTGGTTGCTGAGGCGCTTGACAAAATTCTGCCAGCGTAGCGGCGCAGGGGGCGATAATTTCCCTGCTGAACCATTAGAATTTGATGTTGTTCAGTAAGTTATTTGTAATTTTTTGTTGGTTTGATATTAACTAATGTGATCGCCGACGCAATCAACCTTATCCCCGTTGTCTATACTAATCCTATAAGTTTTGGGGATATTCCCAGATGACCCAAGGTTCCGGAGGTGACATATGAAACGCAGAAACGCTTCGTTACTCGGTAATGTACTGATGGGTTTAGGATTGGTCGTCATGGTGGTGGGCGTCGGTTATTCTATTTTAAACCAGCTTCCGCAGCTTGACCTGCCGCAGTTCTTCGCTCATGGCGCGGTGTTAAGTATTTTTGTCGGCGCCGTACTTTGGCTCGCCGGGGCGCGCGTCGGCGGGCATGAACAGGTCAGCGACAAATACTGGTGGGTACGCCACTACGATAAACGCTGCCGTCGTGACCAGCATCGCCACAGCTAGGCCAGTCCATTGCCTGCACCTGTTGCCAGGCGGGTGCAATTTTGTGAATTCATCCGCACTGCCGCCAGCCGCGATCTAACCGGCTGGCTGACTATGTTACTCCTGCTTATTTTACTCCCGCAACGGCCGTCCCGCTGATATTGTTGCCCCCGTTGATAAATATGCGCTTGACCCTAACGTAACGTCAGGCGGCAGAGTTGTGCCACTGGCAGACAAAAGGAGCAGTCATGTTAATTCAGGTGGGGGAACTGGCGAAACGCGCCGGAATAACCGTCCGTACGCTGCATCACTATGAACAAACCGGGCTGCTGACGCCTTCGGCCAGAAGCGCGGCGGGTTATCGGTTGTACGATCTGGCGGCCGTTCAGCGGCTGCATATGATTAAGGCGCTGGCACAGGCCGGGCTGGAACTCGCCGCTATTAAGGAGCATCTCGATCGCGGTTCGCTTTCGTTATCCGATCTGCTGGTGCAGCAAATTGCCACCCTTGATACGCAGCTGCGCACGATTTCAACGCTGCGCGAAAGGCTGGCTCTGCTGCGCGACGAGTTGGGTAGCGGGAATGAACCCGATCTGGAGTCCTGGCTACAGACCCTGGAGCTTATGAATATGTACGATCGTTGGTTTAGTCCGCAGGAACTACAGGCGCTGCCGTTCGCAGAACAGGACGAGCAGCGCAATCAAATCTGGCAGGCGCTGGTCATTGAGGCGCAGCGGCTGATGGAGGAGCGCAGCCCGCCAGACTCGCCGTCGGCGATGGCGCTGGCCACCCGCTGGATGGAGCGCCTGGAGCTTGATACCGCCGGGCGGCCTGAGTTTCTCACCCGCCTCAATGAGATGCACGCAGCGGAACCGCAAATGCGCGCGCAAACCGGGATTACGCCCGAGGTGGTGGACTACATTACCCACGCCTTTGCGCAAAGCAAGCTGGCGATCTGGGCGCGCTATTTGAACGCCGACGAGCTGGCGTTTACCCGTGAGCACTATTTCGATCGGCTGATGGAGTGGCCGGGGCTGGTATCGGCGCTGCATCAGGCCTGCGCTGAGCAGACCGATCCGGCATCCGAGGCCGGGCAAAAGCTGGCGCGGCAGTGGCTGGCGCTGTTCCAGTCGTATGCCGGAACCAGCCCGCAGACCCAGCAAAAGTTTCGCCACGCGATGGAGCGCGAACCGCATCTGATGAAAGGGACGTGGATGACGCCGCCGGTGCTCAGCTGGCTCCAGCAGGCGATAGGAGTGATGATGCGGGCGTGAACGCCCGCATCCCGCTGTGGTTAAATATTCGCCAGCGCGGCGTTGCGATCGGGGTAGAAGCTCAGGCGTCCGGCAATGGGCTGGACTCCGGCGCGCGCCAGAGTGCGCAGCGGCTGAAATTCCAGATTAGACACCCGCAGCTCACAGCCTTCCGGCAGCTTTTTCACGAAACGCTGGAAGGCATCCAGGCCGCCGGCGTCCAGCACCGGCACCGCATCCCATTTCAGCACCACGATCCGCTTACCCTCAATCCGCGTTTCCAGATCGTTAAACAGCCCCTCGGCGGCGGCGAAGAACAGCGGGCCGATAACCCGCAGCACCAGCACGTCGTCGGGGACGTCGACGTTGACCGGAGCCAGGCGCGTCATGCGGGCGATACGGCGCATAAACAGCAGCGAAGCCAGCACGATGCCGACGCTAATCGCAATGACCATATCAAACAGCACCGTCAGCGACATGCACAGCAGCATCACGATAATGTCGTCCTTCGGCGCATAGCGCAGCAGGTTAACCACTTTATGCGCTTCGCTCATGTTCCACGCCACCATCAGCAGCAGCGCCGCCATCGCCGAAAGCGGCAGCCAGGAGAGCAGCGGCGCCAGCACCAGCAGCGCCATGATCACCAGCAGGGCGTGGATAACGGCGGAGACGGGCGAGGTGGCTCCTGCGCGGACGTTGGCTGCCGAACGGGCAATGGCGGCCGTGGCGGTAATCCCGCCGAAGAACGGGGCGACGATGTTGCCAAGCCCCTGGCCAATCAGTTCGCTGTTGGCCTTGTGCTTGGTACCGGTCATGCCATCGAGGACTACCGCGCACAGCAGCGATTCAATCGCGCCAAGCATCGCCATCGAGAAGGCCGCCGGCAGCAGCGCCTGCAAAGAGGCCCAGCTGAGCGTAAAGTTGGAACCCGGCATATCCCACGGCAGCACCAGCTGCGGCAGCAGCTGCGGAATACCGTTGCCCTGGCTGCCGTCGGCGAGAAGGTAGTGGAACTGGGAGCCGATGGTAGCGACCTGGTCGCCCAGCAGATTGACGACCGCCATCACCGCACAGCCCGCCAGCAGCGCGGGCAGGTGGCCGGGCAGGCGGATCCCGAGACGCGGCCACATAATCAGGGTGCCGAGAGTGACGATGCCGATCGCCGCATCGCCGAGGTTGACCGTCGGCAGCGCCATGACCAGGGCGGCAACTTTCTGCAGGTAGTGCTCCGGAACGTGGGCCATCTGCAGACCAAGAAAATCTTTAATCTGCATGGTACCGATAGTAATACCGATACCTGAAGTAAATCCGAGGGTCACGGAAAGCGGGATATATTCGATCAGCCGGCCAAAGCGTGCCAGGCCGAAAAGAATTAAAAAGATCCCGGACATCAACGTCGCCACCAGCAGCCCTGCCAGGCCAAACTGTTGCGAGACCGGATAGAGGATCACCACGAAGGCGGCGGTGGGGCCGGAGACGCTGAAACGCGAACCGCCGGTCAGCGCGATAATGATACCGGCGACGGCCGAAGTGTAGAGCCCGTACTGCGGGGCCACGCCGCTGCCAATCGCCAACGCCATTGCCAGCGGAATGGCGATAATCCCTACCGTTATCCCGGCGATCAGATCGCGGGTGAAGCGTGGGAGGGTATATTTTTCTTTCCAGCAAGCATCGATGAGGGCGCGGAAAGGCATCACATGTGAGGAAAATAATCTGTTCACAATAATGTTTCGTCCATAGGCGCATCATCTGTCAACTAAATGGCAGGTGAAGGAGGCATTGGTCATACAAATAAATGTCGGGGACAAAAAAACCCGCCGCAGCGGGTTTTTTGGCCGGGCTCGATTAATGTTCGAACATAGCAGAGATGGATTCTTCGTTGCTGATACGACGAATCGCTTCTGCCAGCATGCCAGAAAGCGTCAGCGTACGCACTTTATCCAGCGCTTTGATTTCCGGCGCCAGCGGGATGGTATCGCAGACGACGAATTCATCAATCACAGAGTTTTTAATGTTCTGGATAGCATTGCCCGAGAAGATCGGGTGGGTGGCGTAGGCGAATACGCGTTTGGCGCCACGTTCTTTCAGCGCTTCAGCCGCTTTACACAGCGTGCCGCCGGTATCGATCATGTCGTCAACCATCACACAGTCGCGGCCGGCAACGTCGCCGATGATGTGCATCACCTGGGAAACGTTAGCGCGCGGACGACGCTTGTCGATGATCGCCATATCGGTATCGTTCAGCAGCTTGGCGATAGCACGAGCACGTACCACGCCGCCGATGTCCGGAGAAACCACGATCGGGTTGTCCAGATTCAGCTGCAGCATGTCTTCCAGCAGGATTGGGCTGCCGAAGACGTTATCAACCGGAACGTCGAAGAAGCCCTGGATCTGTTCTGCATGCAGGTCAACGGTCAGGACGCGGTCAACGCCGACGCTGGACAGGAAGTCAGCCACGACTTTCGCGGTGATAGGCACACGGGCGGAACGCACACGACGGTCCTGACGAGCATAGCCAAAGTAAGGGATAACGGCGGTGATACGACCCGCCGAAGCGCGACGCAGAGCATCAACCATAACAACCAGTTCCATCAGGTTGTCGTTGGTGGGAGCACAAGTGGACTGGATGATGAAAATATCACCACCGCGTACGTTTTCATTGATTTGTACGCTGACTTCGCCGTCGCTAAAACGACCTACAGCGGCGTCGCCAAGAGAAGTGTACAGGCGGTTGGCAATACGTTGTGCTAGTTCCGGGGTGGCGTTACCAGCAAAAAGCTTCATATCAGGCACGAGAAGAACCTCAGGCATGCGTCCAGTGGTGGATGAAAGGGGCCAAAAAAACGGTGCGGGCTGGCGCCATTCCATCCAGGCGGTGTATTTAAAGAGAACGATGCAACGTCTGGAACAGGGTGACGTTGTCACCGTTACTCAATTTGCCCGGCGTATCGACCATAATTCGTGCAATAAGCAGAATTACTGAGGTAGGGCTAGCTTGAGCGGTGAGATGTTAACACCTCGCGCCACAAAGCCTTGTAGCCATTCCGGGGCTTTCTCCAGCACCTGACGAGCGGCAGATTCGGTGTCAAATTCAGCAAAGACACACGCTCCTGTGCCAGTCAGGCGCGACGGCGCATATTCTAACAGCCAGGAAAGCGCCGCATCAACCTCGCGAAAACGTTTTCTTGCGATAACCTCGCAATCATTGCGAAATTCACATTTTAGCAACGTATCTATTGACCTGATCGGGGTGTCTCGTGGTAGCTCGGGGTCGCGAAAGATGAGCGGCGTAGGAATACTGACCCCCGGATGGGCGACCAGATACCACTTTTCCTGCGGCTCGACCGGGGTCAGAATCTCGCCAATGCCTTCGGCAAAGGCCGCGTGACCGCGCACGAAGACCGGCACATCGGCGCCAAGCTGCAGCCCCAGCGTCGCCAGCTCTTCTGCCGACAATCCACAGCGCCACAGATGATTCAGCGCCACCAGCACCGTCGCGGCGTTGGAAGAGCCGCCCCCGAGGCCGCCGCCCATCGGCAGGCGTTTGTCGATACTGATATCCGCGCCGCTGCCTGCCGGCAGCTGCCCGCGCGCCGATGCCGCCTGCATCAAAAGCCTGGCGGCGCGAACGATCAGATTCTCTTCGTCCGGCACCCCGGCCACCGGCGTCAGCAGACGCAGCGCCCCGTCATCACGAGGTTCGATGGTTAAGGTATCGCCGTAGTCGAGAAACTGAAACAGCGTCTGCAAGGTATGGTAACCGTCGGCGCGTTGCCCGGTAATGTACAAAAACAGGTTCAGCTTTGCAGGAGAAGGCCAGCGGGTCATCATTTCACAATCCAGTTATCCATTTTGAGCTTGATGCGCTGACTGCCGTTATTCAGTTCCATATTAGCCGGCAGTGAAGGTTGGGTATCGCTGGTATAACCGCCGTAGGTGACATGCCAGGTTTTGCCGTTTTGCGTGTAGTTCAGGGCGCTGAGGCGGTATTGATCGTCAAGCGTATAGTCGGTGGCCTCGCCCGGCAGGCCGATAATCCACTGGCGCAGGCTGTTCAGCGGGATGGGCATCCCGGTCAGGCGGCCAATCATCTCTTCGGCGTCGCTTGCGGTGTAGGTCTGGCCTTTGTTATCGATCAGCGTCACGCTGCCCGGCTGGGCGGTCAGCGACAGTTCCGTACTGCCTAACGGGTTGGTCAGCAGCAGGCGATAGCGATCCTGGCCGGTTTGTTGCCAGAAGAAGCGGGCATAAACTTTTTGCTCGTCGGAAAGGTAAGCGAAGGCGCCGCGGGTCTGGAACTGGTTCAGATTGCGGACATCCTGCTGGTGCTGACGCCATTGCGGCGAATCAGGGCTTTTGCCAGGGCCTTGCGGCGCGTTAAGAGTACAGGCGGTCAGGACCAGGCTGGCCAGCGGCAACAGGCGGAGCAGTCGATTCATAATGATGACAAATCCTTGATGTCTACAGTGAAATCCGGCGACGGAGGAGTACGCACACGATTTGTGTAGCGGGTTACAATTATAACCCTTAATGCTAGCGTTGCCCGGCGATAGCGTCTACGTTCAAATTGTCTGAAATCAAAAAATTACCGTTAATGGCTTTTACACCGATGCCTATTACTCCAAAAGGGGAGCGTCTCTTTTATTGATTCCGCGCATCCTGTATGATGCGTGCAGACTAACCTTAGCAACGCTGGTACTACTCCCTCACAATGACCCTTTTAGCTCTTGGCATTAATCACAAAACAGCCCCGGTAGCGCTGCGAGAACGCGTAACGTTTTCGCCGGACACGCTCGATAAGGCGCTGGAGAGCTTGCTGGCTCAGCCAATGGTGCAGGGAGGTGTGGTGCTGTCGACCTGTAACCGCACGGAGCTGTATCTCAGCGTTGAGGAACAGGATAATCTGCAGGAAGCGCTCATTCGCTGGCTGTGTGATTACCACCATCTTAATGAAGAAGACCTGCGTAAAAGCCTGTACTGGCATCAGGACAATGATGCGGTCAGCCATCTGATGCGCGTCGCCAGCGGTCTCGATTCGCTGGTGCTTGGCGAGCCGCAGATTCTGGGGCAGGTGAAAAAAGCCTTTGCCGACTCCAGCCGGGGGCATCTCAACGTCAGTGAACTGGAGCGGATGTTCCAGAAATCCTTCTCCGTCGCTAAACGCGTGCGTACCGAAACCGATATCGGCGCCAGCGCGGTCTCCGTCGCGTTCGCCGCCTGTACGCTGGCGCGACAAATCTTTGAATCGCTCTCCAGCGTGACGGTACTGCTGGTCGGCGCCGGGGAAACCATCGAACTGGTCGCGCGCCATCTGCGCGAACACAACGTGCGAAAAATGGTGATAGCTAATCGTACCCGCGAGCGCGCTCAGGTCCTGGCCGGGGAAGTCGGCGCTGAGGTTATCGCCCTGAGCGACATCGACGAGCGGCTGAAAGAGGCCGATATTATTATCAGTTCCACCGCCAGTCCGCTGCCGATTATTGGCAAAGGGATGGTGGAGCGCGCGCTGAAGGCGCGGCGTAATCAGCCGATGCTGCTGGTGGATATCGCGGTCCCTCGCGATGTCGAACCGGAAGTCGGCAAGCTGGCGAACG
This sequence comes from Klebsiella sp. NPDC088457, assembly GCF_044900465.1. Lineage (NCBI taxonomy): Bacteria > Pseudomonadati > Pseudomonadota > Gammaproteobacteria > Enterobacterales > Enterobacteriaceae > Klebsiella > Klebsiella sp. NPDC088457. The sequence goes on from NZ_JBJDNH010000033.1 coordinate 8,064, forward strand.
CCTATTTGTACAGCGTGGACGATCTGCAGAACATCATTCAGCACAATCTGGCGCAGCGCAAAGCCGCGGCGGTACAGGCGGAATCAATCGTCGAGCAGGAAACCAGCGAATTTATGGCCTGGCTGCGCGCCCAGAGCGCCAGCGAGACTATCCGCGAATATCGTTCCCAGTCCGAGCAGGTCCGTGAGGAGCTGACGGCGAAGGCGCTGGCTGCGCTGGATCAGGGTGGCGATGCGCAGGAAATTATGCAGGATCTGGCGCGTAAGCTGACCAATCGCCTGATCCACGCACCAACCAAATCTCTTCAGCAGGCTGCCCGTGACGGGGATGATGAACGCCTGCATATTCTGCGCAACAGCCTCGGGCTGGAATAGCGCACATTTCTCTCTATTTTCAGGACAGGGTGAATTCACGCCTATGAAGCCTTCTATTGTTGCCAAACTGGAAGCTCTGTACGAACGCCATGAGGAAGTTCAGGCGCTGCTGGGTGATGCTGCGACCATCGCCGATCAGGATCGATTCCGCGCGCTGTCGCGTGAATACGCGCAGCTTAGCGACGTGGCGCGCTGCTATACCGAGTGGCGTCAGGTGCAGGATGATATTGAAACCGCACAGATGATGCTCGACGATGCGGAAATGCGCGAAATGGCGCAGGAAGAGCTGCGCGACGCGAAAGCCAAAAGCGAAGAGATGGAGCAACAGCTGCAGGTGCTGCTGTTGCCGCAGGACCCGGATGACGAACGCAACGCCTTTGTCGAAGTCCGCGCCGGTACCGGCGGGGATGAAGCGGCGCTGTTTGCCGGCGATCTGTTCCGTATGTACAGCCGCTATGCCGAAGCCCGCCGCTGGCGGGTGGAGATCATGAGCGCCAACGAAGGCGAACATGGCGGCTTTAAAGAGGTGATCGCTAAAATCAGCGGCGATGGCGTGTATGGTCGTCTGAAATTTGAGTCCGGCGGTCACCGCGTCCAGCGTGTGCCGGCAACCGAATCCCAGGGCCGTATTCACACTTCCGCCTGTACCGTGGCGGTGATGCCGGAGCTGCCGGAAGCCGAAATGCCGGATATCAACCCGGGCGATCTGCGTATCGATACCTTCCGTTCCTCAGGGGCGGGCGGTCAGCACGTTAACACCACCGATTCGGCGATCCGGATTACCCACTTACCGACCGGGATCGTCGTGGAGTGCCAGGACGAGCGTTCGCAGCACAAAAACAAAGCCAAAGCGCTGTCGGTGCTCGGCGCGCGTATTCGCGCGGCGGAAGTGGCTAAACGCCAGCAGGCGGAAGCCTCAACCCGGCGTAACCTGCTGGGCAGCGGCGATCGCAGCGATCGCAACCGCACCTATAACTTCCCGCAGGGGCGGGTGACCGACCACCGCATTAACCTGACCCTCTACCGTCTGGATGAAGCGATGGAGGGGAAACTGGATATGCTGATTGAGCCGATTGTTCAGGAATACCAGGCCGATCAGCTGGCTGCGCTTTCCGAGCAGGAATGATGACCTTTCAACAGTGGCTGGCGCAGGCGATAAGCCGGCTGAGTGAGAGCGAAAGTCCGCGTCGCGACGCCGAGATCCTGTTAGGGCACGTGACCGGTAAGGCGCGGACCTACCTTCTCGCCTTCGGTGAAACGCTCCTGACGGAGGAACAGCTGGCGCAGCTGGCGCCGCTGCTCAGCCGCCGCCAGCGCGGCGAACCGGTGGCCCATCTGGTGGGCGAGCGGGAGTTCTGGTCGTTGCCGCTGCTGGTGTCAGCGGCGACGCTGATCCCGCGTCCGGACACCGAGTGCCTCGTCGAGCAGGCGCTGGCCCGTCTGCCTGCCGCGCCGTGCCGGATTCTGGATTTAGGTACCGGCACCGGCGCTATCGCCCTGGCCTTAGCCAGCGAACGCCCGGACTGCCAGGTGACGGCTGTTGATGTCATGCCCGATGCGGCGGCATTGGCCGCGCGCAATGCCGAACGGCTCGCTATCGGCAACGTCACCGTGCTGCAAAGCAACTGGTTCGCCGCGCTGGCGGGGCAGCAGTTTGCGATGATCGTCAGCAACCCGCCTTATATTGATGAAACCGACCCGCATCTTGCGCAGGGCGACGTGCGCTTCGAGCCGAAAACGGCGCTGGTTGCCGCCGATAACGGTCTGGCCGACCTGGCGCATATTATCCGCGCAGGCCGTCATTTCCTGACGCCCGACGGGATGTTGCTGCTGGAGCACGGCTGGAAGCAGGGAGAAGCGGTGCGCGCGCTGTTCCGTGACGCTGGTTATCTTGAGATCGCCACCTGCCGTGATTACGGCGATAACGACCGCCTGACCGTCGGGCGGTTCCCCGGCCTGGAGGACGTTGGCGAATGAATCTGTTTAGCGCGGTACTGTACCTGCATATCGCTTGTGTCGTGGTGTCGGTCAGCCTGTTCGCCTTACGCTACTGGTGGAGCTACAGCGGTGACGCGCGGCTTAACCGGCGCTGGGTGCGTATCGCGCCGCACTGCAGCGACACTTTGTTATTCCTCAGCGGCGCCGGATTAATGGCCATAACGCGCTATCTGCCGTTTACGGACGATGGCTCGTGGCTGACTGAAAAGCTGTTTGGCGTTATCATTTACATTGCATTGGGTTTTATCGCGCTGGGCCGTCGTCGTCCGCGCAGCCAGCAGAGCAGATTTATCGCTTTTCTGTTGGCTTTGGTGGTGTTGTTCATCATCATACAACTCGCCATCACAAGAACACCGTTACTGGGGTAAGTCATGAGGTCATTAGCTGATTTCGAATTTAATAAAGCGCCATTGTGCGATGGAATGGTCCTCATTTCTGAATTAATCCGCGACGATTTTCCGACGCACTACGTGCAGGATGAACTGGAGCGGCTGCTGAGCCTGGCGCAGGAGGAGATTGCCTCCTCGTGGGATCAGGAACGTCAGCTGGAACGGCTGCTGGAGCTGTTCTATCACGAGTGGGGCTTTCGCGATTCCCACGGCGTCTACCGGCTGTCCGATGCCCTGTGGGTCGACAAAGTTCTGATCAATCGTCAGGGCAGCGCCGCCTCTTTAGGGGCTATCGTGCTGTGGATTGCCCAGCGCATGTCGCTGCCGCTGGTCCCGGTTATCTTCCCGACGCAGATGCTGCTGCGCGCCGACCCTGAGACCAGCGAAGAGATGTGGTTGATTAACCCGTTCAACGGCGAAACGCTCAACGAGCACACGCTTGAAGTCTGGCTGAAGGGCAATATTAGTCCGGTTGCCGAGCTGTTCAACGAGGACCTCGATGAGGCGGATAACGCCGAGGTGATCCACAAACTGCTCGACACCCTGAAATCGGCGCTGATGGAAGAGCGGCAGATGGAGCTGGCCCTGCGCGCCAGCGAAGCGCTGCTGCAGTTCAATCCGGAAGATCCGTATGAGATTCGCGACCGCGGGCTGATCTACGCCCAGCTTGAGTGCGACCATGTTGCGCTGCTGGATCTGAACTATTTTGTTGAGCAGTGTCCTGAGGACCCGATCAGCGAAATGATCCGCGCGCAAATTAACACGATTTCGCATAAACAAATTACTCTTCACTAATCTGGAATGATTCCGGTTACACCCTGATAAGGCGATCTTATGAAACAAAAAGTGGTTAGCATTGGTGATATCAACGTAGCAAACGACCTGCCTTTCGTCCTGTTTGGCGGGATGAACGTGCTGGAATCCCGCGATCTTGCGATGCGTATCTGCGAACACTACGTGACCGTAACACAGAAGCTGGGCATTCCTTATGTGTTCAAAGCCTCTTTTGATAAAGCTAACCGTTCTTCCATCCACTCCTATCGCGGGCCGGGTCTGGAAGAAGGGATGAAGATTTTCCAGGAACTGAAGCAGACCTTCGGCGTGAAAATCATCACTGACGTTCATGAAGCAAGCCAGGCGCAGCCGGTTGCTGACGTGGTTGACGTGATTCAGCTGCCGGCGTTCCTCGCGCGTCAGACCGATCTGGTGGAAGCGATGGCGAAAACCGGCGCGGTGATCAACGTTAAAAAACCGCAGTTCGTCAGCCCGGGCCAGATGGGCAATATCGTCGACAAGTTTATTGAAGGCGGTAACGACAAGGTGATTCTGTGCGACCGCGGGGCTAACTTTGGTTACGACAACCTGGTTGTCGATATGCTGGGCTTCGGCGTGATGAAGAAAGTGTCCAACAACTCGCCGGTTATCTTCGATGTGACCCACGCCCTGCAGTGCCGCGACCCGTTTGGCGCGGCGTCCAGCGGTCGTCGTGCCCAGGTGACCGAACTGGCGCGAGCCGGTATGGCTACCGGTCTGGCCGGTCTGTTCCTCGAAGCGCACCCGGACCCGGAACATGCGAAATGCGACGGTCCGTCCGCGCTGCCGCTGGCGAAGCTGGAGCCGTTCCTCAAGCAGATCAAAGCGATTGACGATCTGGTGAAGAGCTTTGAAGAGCTGGATACCAGCCACTAAATACAGGTTCTGTGATGCGAAAAGCCTGCCGGTTGTGAAACCGGCAGGCTTTTTTTATCGCGGGTACGATGCGCCAGGCCGGCGTGGGGAGCGCTCCCCGGCCAGCGCAGCCGGGGGAAGGGACTCAGGCAAAAATGGTCATCAGATAGGCGGCGAAAAGCGCCAGGTGCGCCGCGCCGTTAAGCACATTGGTGCGCCCGGTAGAGAAGGAAATCTGGCACAACAGCAGCGAGGCGACCATCACGACCATTTCCGGCGCGCCAAGACCGAAATGCAGCTCATTGCCGGTTAAGAAGGCGATTAAGGTGACCACTGGCACGGTCAGTGAAATCGTCGCCAGCACCGAACCGAAGAACAGATTCATGGCGCGCTGCACCTGATTGTTCAGCACCGCCTTCAGGGCGCCGAGACCTTCCGGCGACAGAATCAGCAGCGCCACCAGGAAACCGGTGAAGGCCACCGGGGCGTTCATGCTGGTCAGCAGCGTCTCCAGAGGGTTGGCGTTCATCTTCGTCACCGCGATAACCGCAACCAGGTGGATTAACAGCCACGCGGTGTGCCAGGCGCTGCTGTGCGCGGAGGGTTTACCGTGATGCGGGTCATCGTCGTCGCCGTCATCTTCATGCTCGTAAATAAACAGGCTCTGGTGGGTTTTGGTCTGAATCAACAGAAACACGCCGTACATCGCCGCGGAAATTAACGCCACCAGCAGCGCCTGGCCGGTAGTGAAATTCGCCCCCGGCAGCGCCATCGGGAAGACCAGCACGATAATCGCCAGCGGGAACAGGGCGATCAGGTACTGTTTGATGCCAAATAGATTCATGTACTGGGTGGCAAATTTGCGCCCGCCCAGCAGCAGAGAGAAGCCGACCAGACCGCCGGTAACGATCATAATAATTGAATAGAGCGTGTCGCGCATCAGCGTGGGCGCGGCGTCGCCGGTCGCCATGAGTGCCGAAATCAGGCTGACTTCAAGAATGACCACCGAAAGGCTTAAAATTAACGATCCGTACGGTTCGCCCAGGCGGTGCGCCAGAACGTCCGCGTGGCGGACGACGCTAAAGGCGCTACACAGAATACCGACTAAGGCCAGAATGTTGATACCGATAACCGCTGGCAGCGACTGACTACTTCCGAAGAAGATAAGCACCGCCAGCGCCAGAATCGGAAAAACAAGCGACGTCTCCTTGTGGCGGGTTTTCACCGCCTCATGTGCATGTGTCATGAACCATCTCCATTGATGCAGGTGTTATAATTATAGATACCGTAAGTAGATAAAATAACAGACATTTTGCTATCTGAATTGTTTTTTTACTTAAATTTACGGCTATTGTTAACTAATTACTTAAGATTGCCAAAACTTATCGTTATTGCGATTTTATATTTATTATTCAGATGATTACTAAAAACGCTTCTGGATTATATCCCGCCTTGAAAAGCCTGAATTAGTGTCCCAGACTTATATTTTTACCACCATCCGGAGGTGAATATGCCTTATCGCAGTAAACAAGAGTTACCCGATAGCGTCCAGCGCGTGTTGCCGGCGCATGCCCAGGAGATCTATAAAGAAGCGTTTAATAGCGCCTGGGAGCAGTATAAGCACCAGGAGGACCGGCGGGACGACGCCAGCCGTGAAGAGACGGCGCATAAGGTCGCCTGGGCTGCGGTCAAGAATGACTATCAAAAAGGAGGCGATGATAAGTGGCATAAGAAAAAATAATCGTTCCGGCTGCCTCATCTGCTGCCCCGCGCCTTGCCAGGGTGGCGTTAATTGCTTATTGTCGATGAAAGCTGGATAATAATTCGGCAATATTTCACGGATGGCATCAGATAATCGCCGGGAAGCAGGCAGTGGCGGAGGTAGTAGAAAGTGTTAACTCGTGATTTCTTAATCAATGCGGATTGTAAGACGGCGTTTGGTGCTATTGAGGAATCGCTACTCTGGTCGGCAGAGCAACGGGCGGCCTCATTGGCTGCCACCCTGGCCTGTTGTCCGGATGCCGGCTCAGTATGGATTTTTGGCTACGGTTCGCTAATGTGGAACCCGGCGCTGGAGTACCGTGAATCCTGTACCGGTACGCTCCCGGGCTGGCACCGCGCTTTTTGTCTGCGGCTGACCGCCGGGCGAGGCAGCGCGCATCAGCCTGGCCGGATGCTGGCCCTTAAAGAGGGCGGGCGCACTACCGGTGTGGCCTACCGTCTCCCCGACGATACCCTGGAAGAGGAGCTGACCCTGCTGTGGAAGCGGGAAATGATCACCGGCTGCTATCTGCCGACCTGGTGCAAGCTTGAGCTTGACGACGGGCGGACGGTCAATGCGCTGGTGTTTATTATGGATCCGCGCCACCCGCTCTTTGAGTCAGATACCAGCGCCCAGGTGATTGCGCCGCTGATCGCCCGAGCCAGCGGGCCGCTGGGCACCAACGCCCAGTATCTGTTCTCGCTCGACCAGGAGCTGCGCAAGCTGGGAATGCATGATGCTTGCCTTGACGATCTGGTCGGCAAAGTGCGTAACCTGCTCGGGGAAAACAGCCAGCCAGGGCTGGCCTGAGAACGGAAAAGCGCCCGGGGTCACCCGGGCGATGATATCAGGCGGGAACGTAGCTGATGGAGTGCTCCAGAGATTGACTGTGGCTGTCGATCAGGACATTCCACGTGCCGTTGTAGGGCACGGTCAAATAGGCGCTATCGCGATCCTGCACGCTCAGAATATTCGCGCGGCTATCACCCGCAGCCCTGGCGCTCATCAGGTGAATATGGCAGCGTTCGGAACACCGAACCACCAGCGTATCACCGCCAAACAACATCAAACTTGCTTTTACCATTGCCATTTTGTACCCCGTTGTTGTCTGTCCACAGCGTCCTGCCAGCTCAATCCCGTGCGTGATATCGTTCACACTTTGCTCATGGCATAACACCAAATGGGGGACGTGCGGATGCTGATATTGATCAACAAAAGGAATAAAGATTAAACAAAAATGATGTTGTTCCTGAAAGCATTCAGCTGGCATATTTTTACGTTAAGAAACGCTGCCAGCTTGATATTTAATCCCGTCAGAAGGGGGGAATTCAGAAGGTCAGGACTTTTTCTGCCGCCAGCGTCCACTGCGCCAGCTCGACCAGGGTCCCAATTTCCACGCCGTCAATCAGCGGCAGCGCGGTGATGCCGCGACCGTCGGTACAGGTTTTACACAACTTCACCGGGACGTTCTGCGCGGTGAGGATCTCCAGCATCTGCTGAATATTATATCCTTCCGCCGGCTTTTGCCCGCGCAGCCCGGCCGTTACCGCATCCGACATTAAAAAAATCTTTAGGTCGAGCGCCGACTGCTGCTCGCGCAGCGCAATCGCCAGGCGCAGACTGTTAAACAGCGATTCACTGCCGTAGGCAGCCCCGTTAGCGACAATCACAATACTTTGCATAAGAACTCCTTGGTATAAGGCACGGTTATTGCTTAGCTGAAGTATAAAGCGTTAACCCGGGAGGGGGTATGAATAATACGGCTGGCACAACGCCTGAGGCGAATGAGTGGTTTCACCATGCCCATCAGCGCCAGAGACAGCAGCTTCGCCAGCTGGCTCAGCTGGGGGCGTTGGCAAACCAGATTAGCGCTCTGGTGCATATGCTACAGTGCGAACGCGGCGCGTCCAACATCTGGTTATGTTCCAGCGGGCGGCTCTACGCCGCGGAATGCCGTGCGGGCGGCGCGCTGGTCGACGAACAGCTGATCGCGTTTCGCACGGCGTTGGCCCCGGCACGCGATAGCGCCAGCAGCGCCCTGTGCTGGCGGATTGCCAGCGCAGTCTGGTATCTGGGGCAGATCCCGCCGCTGCGCGCGGCCGTACGCAGCCGCGCTATTGCCGCAGAAGCGGCCACGGATCAGTTCAGCCGCATTATCCGCCACCTGCTGAATATCGTCCCGCAGCTTAATGACAGCATCGACGATCCGCAAATTGCCGGGCGGATGGTGGCGCTCTACAGCTTTATGCAGGGGAAAGAGCTGGTGGGACAGGAGCGCGCGCTGGGGGCGCTGGGGTTTGCCCGCGGCCAGTTCAGCGCTGAGCTACGCCAGCAGCTGGTGGATCGGATTGATGGCCAACAGTCCTGTTTTGATAGCTTCATCGCCCTGGCTGACGCGGCGCAGAGCGCGCTGTTTACAGCGCAGTGTCAGGCCAGTCTCGATATCGAGCAGCTGCGGCGGATCGCCTGTACCCGGCAACCCCCGGCGGACGAGGGTGAGGCGGCGCTGCGTTGGTTCTGCGCCCAGACCGCGCGCCTGGAGCAGATGCGGGGACTGGAAGAGCGGTTGATCGGCGATCTGCTGAACGCCGCCGATCGGCTGCTCAGCGGAGAAGAGCCGCCGATGCCGCCCGCCAGCTGGCCGCAGGAAGAGGCGGATGATAGCCTCGCACATCGGCTGGATAAACAGCTGCTGCCGCTGGTCCGCCAGCAGGCGTTCGAGCTGCAACAGCTCTCCGGCCAGCTGGCATCGCTAAAAGATACGCTTGAAGAGCGCACGCTGATTGATAAAGCGAAAAGCGTGCTGATGACCCATCAGGGAATGCAGGAGGAGCAGGCCTGGCAGACCTTGCGCAAAATGGCGATGGATAAGAATCAGCGGATGGTGGAGATCGCCCGCGCGCTGCTGACGGTGAAGTCGCTGTGGTCAGTAACCCCAAAGGAGTAGTTGCACGATGTGTGGGCATTTGCTGCCTGTCGACGGTGCAATTTCGGCATAGCCAGCGTTCATTGCGCGAGGAAAAGGGCGGTAAAAGGCCTTTCTGAATATTGGCATCCGTTTTGCAATATTCAATATATCAGCGCGAAAGCGCAAGTTCGGGTCAGTAGACAATTTTGGGCAACAGGCCAACGGCGGTCTGATGGCCCATGGATAAAGGCGTCCTGCAGTGCATAAGCACTGTCGGGCGCTTTTTTTTTGCGCGTTCTGGAGCGGGTATGGGCGATAAATTTTCGATTTCACGGCGGCATTTTCTGCAGGCAGGCGCCGCGCTGGGCGGCGCGATGCTGTTGCCTGGCGTGATGCAAAGCGCGTGGGCAGCAGGCTCCGATAAGCCGGAGCAAACCACCGTGCGGGTGGGTTTTATTCCGCTAACGGACTGCGCGCCAATAGCGATCGCGTCGCTGAAAGGGTTCGATAAAAAATACGGCATTACCCTCGTGCCGACGAAAGAGGCCAGCTGGGCGGCGGTGCGCGACAAGCTAATCGCCGGTGAGCTCGATGCGGCACATATTCTGTATGGCCTGCTGTACGGACTGGAGCTGGGGATAGCCAGTAAACCGCAGTCGATGGCGAACCTGATGACGCTCAACCGTAACGGCCAGGCCATCACCTTATCGCAGGATCTGCAAAGTCAGGGGGTGAGCGATCTTTCCGGGCTGAAACGGCTGATTGGCCAGAGCGCGCCGGGCAGCTATACCTTCGCTCATACCTTTCCCACCGGGACCCATGCCATGTGGCTCTATTACTGGCTGGCCAGCGGCGGCATTAACCCGTTCGAAGATGTGCGTACCGTGGTGGTCCCGCCCCCGCAAATGGTGATGAACATGCGCATCGGCAACATGGTCGGTTTTTGCGTCGGCGAACCGTGGAACGCAAGGGCCATTAACGATCGCATTGGTTTTACCGCCGCCACTTCACAGGATATCTGGCCGGAACATCCGGAAAAAATTCTCGGCACCCGCAGCGAATGGGTCGAGCGCAACCCTAACACCGCGCGAGCGCTGGTAGCGGCGGTACTGGACGCCGCGCGCTGGATTGAGGCTTCAGCAGAGAACAAACGCGAAACGGCGCGCATTCTGGCAAAACGCGCCTGGCTGAATACCAAAGAACAGTACCTCACCGGGCGGATGCTCGGTGAGTACGACAACGGACTGGGACGCCGCTGGCAGGATGCGCACCCGATTCGCTTTTACGACCAGGGGGAGGTGAGCTTCCCATGGCTGTCGGACGGGATGTGGTTTTTAACCCAGTTTCGCCGCTGGGGCCTGTTGAAAACGGTGCCGGATTATCAGGCGGTGGCCCGGCGCATCAACCGCATTGACGTCTGGAAAGAGGCGGCGCAGGCCGTCGGCGGGATCGCCGTCCCGACCCAGGCGCTGCGCAGCAGCACATTGATTGACGGTACGGTCTGGACGGGGGCCGATCCGGAAGGTTACGCCCGCGGCTTCGCGATTCAACGTAAGGGGGCATGAAATGAAACACGCGCACAATACGCAACCTGCCGTCAGGGCAGAAAAGACGCCGGGTGAAGTGATTATTCTACCGCCGGTGCAGGTCCGGCGTTCGGTGCCGCCCGTCAGGCGCTGGCTGCGCGACGGCGTGCAGCGCCTGCTGCCGCCCATGCTGGGGCTGGGTCTGCTGCTGCTCTGCTGGCAGCTGGCGGCGATCAACGGTAAAGGCTTCCCGACGCCGCTGAGCACGCTCGATTCGGCGCTGACCCTGTTTGCCGATCCTTTTTACCGGGACGGGCCGAACGATATGGGCATCGGCTGGAACGTGCTGGCCTCGCTGCAGCGGGTGGCGGTAGGCTTCGGTCTCGCGGCGCTGGCCGGCATTCCGCTGGGCTTTTTGATCGGCCGCTCGCTGTTTTTCGCCCGGATGTTCAATCCGCTGATTGCGCTACTGCGCCCGGTCAGCCCGCTGGCATGGCTGCCTATCGGCCTGCTGCTGTTCCAGAAGGCGGAACCCGCCTCGAGCTGGACCATTTTTATCTGTTCCATCTGGCCGATGGTGATCAACACCGCCGAAGGGGTACGGCGTATTCCGCAGGACTATCTCAACGTCGCCCGCGTCTTACAGCTTTCTGAATGGACGGTGATGCGCCGCATCCTCTTCCCGGCCGTACTGCCCGCGGTGCTGACCGGCGTACGCCTCTCCATCGGTATTGCCTGGCTGGTGATCGTCGCCGCCGAAATGCTGACCGGGGGGCTGGGGATCGGTTTCTGGATCTGGAACGAATGGAACAACCTCAACGTGGAAAACATCATCATCGCCATCGTCATTATCGGCGTCGTCGGCCTGCTGCTTGAGCAGGGACTGATGCTGATCGCTCGCCGCTTTAGCTGGCAGGAAAAATAGGGAGTCGCTATGAAACCATTAATTCAGGTCCAGGCCGTCAGCCAGCGTTTCAACACCGCCAGCGGCGAGTTTCTGGCGCTGCAAAACGTCTCTTTCGACATCTATGAAGGGGAAACCGTCAGCCTGATCGGCCACTCCGGCTGCGGCAAATCGACGCTGTTGAACCTGATCGCCGGGATCACCTTACCCAGCGAAGGGGGGCTACTGTGCGATAACCGGGAGATCGCCGGGCCGGGGCCGGAGCGGGCGGTGGTCTTCCAGAACCACTCGCTGCTGCCGTGGCTGACCTGTTTTGACAACGTGGCGCTGGCGGTCGATCGGGTGTTTCGCCGCACCATGAGTAAAGCTGAGCGTAAAGAGTGGATCGAGCACAACCTTGAACGGGTACAGATGGGCCACGCCTTGCATAAACGCCCGGGGGAGATCTCCGGCGGGATGAAGCAGCGGGTGGGGATTGCCAGGGCGCTGGCGATGAAGCCAAAGGTGCTGCTGCTGGACGAGCCTTTTGGCGCGCTCGACGCCTTGACCCGCGCCCATTTGCAGGACGCGGTGATGCAGATTCAGCAGGCGCTGAATACCACCATTGTGATGATTACCCATGACGTCGATGAAGCGGTGCTGCTCTCCGACCGCGTCATGATGATGACTAACGGTCCGGCGGCGACGGTAGGGGAAATCCTCGGCGTCAATCTCCCCCGGCCGCGCAATCGCGTCCAGCTGGCGGACGATAGTCGTTATCACCAGCTGCGCCAGCAGATCCTGCATTTCCTCTACGAAAAGCAGCCGAAAGCGGCGTAGGGGGCAGGGATGAAGCGGCATCTGGTGATTATCGGCAACGGTATGGCGGCTACCCGGCTGGCGGAAACGCTGGTGGCGCGGGGGGAGGGGCGATTTCAGATAACCATCATCGGCGATGAACCGTACCCGGCCTATAACCGTATCCAGCTGTCGCCGGTGTTAGGCGGGGAAAAAACGCTGGACCAGACGCTGCTGCTGCCCGCCCGGTGGTATCAGCAGCACGACGTGACGGTGCGGCTTGGGGAGTCGGCGCGGGAGGTTGATGTCGAGGCGCGCACTCTGCGCACGACCCGGGGCGAACTGCGCTGGGACGAGCTGATCTTCGCCACCGGCTCGCAGGCCTTCATTCCGCCGCTACCCGGAGCTGAGCTGCCGCACGTCTATGGCTTTCGTACCTTTAGCGACGTGGCCGCCATTCTGGCGACCGGCGGGCCGGCGGTGGTGATCGGCGGCGGGGTGCTGGGCGTCGAGGCGGCAGCGGCATTACAGCGCCAGGGTGACAAGGTGACGTTACTTCATCGCGGCGGCTGGCTGATGGAACAGCAAACCGATGAGTTTGCCGGGCAGCAGCTCCGGCAGCAGCTGGCAGAGCGGGGGATTGAGTGCGTGACGGGCTGCACTATCGCCGCCATCCGCGAGCATGACGTCGTGCTGGAGGACGGCCGGACGTTTGCCGCCCGTCGCGTCGTGCTGGCGACCGGGGTACGCCCCCATATTCAGCTGGCGCAGCGCAGCGGCATAGCGTGCCGCCGCGGCATCATCGTCGATCGCCAGATGGCGACCGCGCTGCCGGGAATCAGCGCCATTGGCGAATGTTGCGAAATTGACGGCCAGACCTGGGGACTGGTCGCCCCCTGCCTGCGTCAGGCCGAGGTACTGGCCGGGCGGCTATGCGGCACGCCGGACGAGGATTTTAGCTGGCAGGACAGCGGTACCCGCCTGAAGGTCACCGGCATTGCGCTGTTCAGCGCCGGTGAGCTGCAGGCGACGGAGCGGGATGAACTGTGGACCAGCTGGGATCCGCTGGCTCACCACTACCGTCGCTTGCTGGTCCGCGACGGCAAACTGCGCGGCGTTTTACTGTTTGGCGACTGCGCAAACGCGGCGCCGCTAACGGCTCAGCTGGGGGCCAATGCGCCGACAGACTGGCTTTTCGACCCTTCTTCAACGCAGCCACGCGCTGCAGGACAACCCACTATGACAAAACCTACTTTGGTGCTGGTCGGCCACGGCATGGTCGGCCACCATTTTCTTGAGCAATGCGTCAGCCGGAACCTGCATCAACAGTTTCGGATCGTGGTGTTTGGCGAAGAGCGCTATGCCGCCTACGACCGGGTGCATTTATCGGAATATTTTGCCGGCCGCAGCGCAGCCTCGCTGTCGCTGGTGGAGGGCGATTTCTTCAGCCAGCACGGGATTGAACTGCGTCTGTCTGCACCCGTCGCCGCCATTGACCGCGAGGCGCGGGTCGTCCGTGATGCTCATGGGCATGAGACGCACTGGGACAAGCTGGTGCTGGCGACCGGGTCATACCCCTTCGTGCCGCCGGTGCCGGGCCATGACCTGGACGGCTGCTTTGTCTACCGCACGCTGGACGACCTCGACCGCATTGCCGCCTGTGCCAGCACGGCAAAACGCGGGGTGGTGATTGGCGGCGGTCTGCTGGGACTGGAGGCCGCTAATGCGCTCAGGCAGCTGGGGCTCGAAACCCATGTGGTGGAATTTTCGCCGAACCTGATGGCGGTTCAGCTCGACGAACCGGGGGCGGCGATGCTGCGGGAAAAAATCAACGATATTGGCGTCGGGGTGCACACCAGCAAATCGACGCAGGCTATCGTGCGCCAGGCTGACGGCCTGGTGCTGAATTTTGCCGATGGCGAATCGCTGGCTACCGATATGGTGGTGTTCTCCGCCGGCATTCGCCCGCAGGATACGCTGGCGCGCGCCAGCGGGCTGGCGCTTGGCGAGCGCGGCGGGATCCGCATCGATAATCAGTGTCGGACCTCTGATCCGGACGTGCTGGCGATTGGCGAGTGCGCGCTGTGGGAGAACAAAATCTATGGCCTGGTGGCCCCGGGCTACCAGATGGCGAGAACGGCGGCGGCGGAACTGGCCGGGGATGAGGCGAGTTTCAGCGGGGCCGATATGAGTACCAGGCTGAAGCTGCTGGGTATCGATGTGGCCTCTTTCGGCGATGCGCAGGGGCGTACGCCCGGCTGCCAGAGCTATCAATGGACCCATGGCCCGGAACAAATCTACAAGAAAATCGTCGTCAGCCAGGATGGTAAAACGCTGCTGGGCGGCGTCCTGGTGGGCGACGCCAGCGATTATGCCACGCTGCTGCAGATGATGCTTAACGCGATGGCGCTGCCTGCGCGCCCGGAAAGCCTGATACTGCCCGCCCTGGAGGGGAGCGCGCCGAAAGCGCTGGGGGTGGCGGCGCTGCCGGACAGCGCGCAGATCTGCTCGTGCCACAACGTCAGCAAAGGCGATATCTGTCAGGCGGTCAGCGCGGGCGCCGGCGATATCGCGGCGATAAAAAGCGGCACCAAAGCCGCGACCGGCTGCGGGGGATGCAGCGCCCTGGTCAAACAGGTCATGGAGTATCAACTTGCGGCGCAGGGCGTGGAGGTCAAAAAAGATATCTGCGAACACTTCCCGTGGTCGCGCCAGGAGATTTATCACCTGGTGCGGGTGAACCATATCCGCAGCTTTGAACAGCTGATTAGCCGCTATGGACAGGGGCACGGCTGCGAAATCTGTAAGCCGCTGGTGGCCTCGGTGCTGGCCTCCTGCTGGAATGAATATCTGCTCAAACCGGCGCATTTGCCGCTGCAGGATACCAACGATCGCTACTTCGCCAATATCCAGAAAGACGGCACCTATTCGGTCGTCCCGCGGATGGCGGCCGGGGAGGTGACCCCGGACGGGCTGATCGCCATCGGACAGATTGCTAAACGCTATCAGCTGTACAGTAAAATTACCGGCGGTCAGCGTATCGATCTGTTTGGCGCCCGGCTGGAGACGCTGCCGGCTATCTGGCGCGAACTGGCGGAAGCCGGTTTTGAAACCGGTCACGCCTACGGCAAATCGCTGCGCACGGTGAAATCCTGCGTCGGGTCGACCTGGTGTCGCTATGGCGTCCAGGATTCGACGGGGCTGGCGGTTACCCTCGAGCATCGCTACAAGGGGCTGCGGGCTCCGCATAAGATCAAAATGGCGGTCTCCGGCTGTACCCGCGAATGCGCCGAGGCTCAGGGGAAGGATATCGGGGTGATTGCCACCGAAAAAGGCTGGAATCTCTACGTTTGCGGCAACGGCGGCATGAAGCCGCGACATGCCGATCTGTTCGCCAGCGATCTGGATGAGGCGACGCTGATCCGCACCGTCGACCGCCTGCTGATGTTTTATATCCGCACCGCCGACCGTCTGCAGCGCACCAGCACCTGGATGGATAATCTCGAAGGCGGGCTCGACTATCTGCGTGAGGTGATCCTTGAAGACCGCCTCGGGATCGGCGAGGAGCTGGAGCAGGAGATGGCGCGGGTGGTGGCGAGCTACCAGTGCGAATGGCAGACCACTCTTAACGATCCGCAGCGGCTGGCGCTGTTCCGCTCCTATGTCAACAGCGAGCAGCCGGACGAAGCGGTACAGCGGCAAACCTTACGCGGTCAGCCGCAGCTCATCGCCGCGTCCCCGAATCATGATGCCGCACCATCAAATCGCCCGTGGCAGGCCATTTGCGATCTTGAGTCGATTCCCGCGCAGGCAGGGATCGGCGCCCGGCTCGGCGAACGCCAGATTGCGCTGTTTCGCTTTGGCGAGCAGGTCTACGCCCTCGATAACCTGGAGCCGGGCAGCGAGGCCAACGTGCTGTCGCGCGGTATTCTGGGCGATGCCGGCGGCGAGCCGATTGTGATCTCCCCGCTGTATAAACACCGCATCCGCCTGCGCGATGGCCGCCCGTGTGACGGCGGTGAACCGGCGGTACGCGCCTGGCCGGTGAAGGTGGAAAACGGCAAGGTGTGGGTCGGCAACCAGGCGCTGCTGGCGCGGGCGGAGGCTTCCTGATGACGGAAACCCGGACCACGTGCCCCTACTGTGGGGTGGGCTGTGGCGTGCTGGCGCGCGTGGAGGCCGACGGTCAGGTCAGCGTTCGGGGCGATGGGCAGCATCCGGCGAACCTTGGTCGCCTGTGCGTTAAAGGCGCGGCGCTCGGGGAAACCACCGCTCTGGAAGGACGCCTGCTGATGCCTGAGCTGGATGGCGTGGCGGTCAGCTGGCCGCAGGCGCTGGCGGCTGCCGGTTCGCGGCTGCGGGAGATTATCGATCGGTACGGGCCGCAGGCGGTGGCGTTTTATGCCTCCGGTCAGCTGTTAACCGAGGACTATTACGCGGCGAATAAGCTGATGAAGGGGTTTATCGGCGCGGCCAATATCGATACCAACTCTCGACTGTGTATGTCCTCGGCGGTCACCGGCTACAAGCGCGCCTTCGGCGCCGATGTGGTGCCGTGCAGCTATGAGGATGTGGAAAACAGCGATCTGGTGGTGCTGGTGGGGTCGAACGCCGCCTGGGCCCATCCGGTGCTCTACCAGCGGCTGGTGCAGGCAAAGCGGGATAATCCGCAGCTGAAGGTGGTGGTGATTGACCCCCGGCGGACCGCCACCTGCGATATTGCCGATACCCATCTGGCGCTGGCGCCCGGCAGCGATGGCGGGCTGTTTGTCGGCTTACTCCACGCTATCGCCGGCGCGGGCGAGCTGACCCGCGGCTTTCGCGACCAGCAGCAGGCGCTGGCGGCGGCGGGGGAATGGAGCATCGACAAAGTGGCGGAGTTTTGCGGCCTTGAGGCGCATCAGGTTGCGGCGTTCTACCGCGACTTTATCGCCGCGCCGCGCGCCATCACCCTGTACACCATGGGGATCAATCAGTCGGCCAGCGGCAGCGACAAGTGCAATGCCATCATTAATGTCCATCTTGCCAGCGGCAAATATGGCCGCGCGGGCTGCGGGCCGTTTTCGCTGACCGGACAGCCAAATGCCATGGGCGGCCGTGAGGTGGGGGGGCTGGCGACGATGCTCGCCGCCCATATGAATTTTGAGCCGCAGGATCTGCAGCGCCTCGCGCGTTTCTGGGGTACCGAACGGCTGGCGCAGACGCCGGGGCTGACGGCGGTGGATCTGTTTGCCGCCATCGGTCGCGGCGAAGTGAAAGCGGTATGGATAATGGGGACCAATCCGGTGGTCTCTCTGCCGGACAGCCACGCGGTGAGCCAGGCGCTGGCCGCCTGCCCGCTGGTGATGGTCTCCGATGTTACCGCCGCAACGGATACCGGGCGTTTCGCACATATTCGCTTTCCGGCGCTGGCGTGGGGCGAAAAAAACGGCACCGTGACCAATTCCGAGCGACGTATCTCCCGCCAGCGCAGCTTTCTACCGCCGCCGGGGGAGGCGAAAGCCGACTGGTGGATTATCTCCCGCGTCGCCCGACAGCTGGGCTTCGGCGCGGCCTTTGCCTGGCAGCACCCGCACGATGTGTTCAGCGAACATGCGGCGCTCTCGGGGTTTGAAAACCACGGCCAGCGGGCGTTTGATATCGGCGGGCTGGCGGAGCTCAGCCGCGAGGCGTGGGATCGGCTGGCGCCGGTACGCTGGCCGGTCAGCCGCAGCGGCGCGGAGCTCAATTTACAGCGAGGCTGGCATGGCGATGGCCAATTACGCATGGTGCCGGTAACCCCGCAGGGGACGCGGGCCGTACCCGATGCTTTTTACCCGCTGATCCTCAACAGCGGCCGCATCCGCGATCAATGGCACACCATGACCCGTACCGGCGCCGTTCCGCGTCTGATGCAGCATATCGCCGAACCGGTGGTGGAAGTCGCCCCCACGGACGCCCGGCGCCTGCAGCTGCAGGAGGGGGCGCTGGCGCGGATCTGGTCGCCTAACGGGGTGATGGTGGCTAAAGTGATCGTTGCCAGCGGACAGCGTCCCGGTTCGCTGTTTGTACCGATGCACTGGAATAATCAGTTTGCTCGCCAGGGGCGGGTAAACGACCTGCTGACCGCGGTGACCGATCCCTGGTCCGGGCAGCCGGAGAGCAAACAGGTGGCGGTGGCGATCGCGCCGTGGCGCCCCGCCTGGCAGGGGGAGCTGTTTTGTCGCCAGCCGGTTCCGCTGCCCGCCTCGGTCCACTGGCGGCGTCGGGCGGCGGCGGGAGTGAGCCATCTCTCTTTAGCCGGAGAGAAAAATCCACGCGAATGGCTCACCGCCTGGTGTCAGCAGCAGGGGTGGCAACTTCAGGTCGCGCAGGCTGGAGCGGTGTGGAACCTGCTGGCCTGGCGCCAGGGGACGCTGATGCTGGGCTGGTGGAGCGACGCCTGCGCACCGACGATCGACGCGGAGTGGATCGCCGACGCGTTTCGTACGCCGCCGCCAAACCCGGCGCTTCGTCACGCGCTGCTGAGCGGCAGGAAGGGCGGCGACGTCGTCCCGGCCGGGCGGATTATCTGTAGCTGCTTTAGCATCGGTGAACGGGCCATCAGCGAGGCTATCGCCGGCGGCTGTCGCACGCCAGGCGAGCTGGGGGCAGCGCTCAAATGCGGGACCAACTGCGGCTCCTGTATCCCGGAACTGAAGGCGCTGCTGGCGGAGAACAACGCGCGGGTGTAACGTTCGGTATATTCCTGGAATTGGCCCAAGGACTGCGGGGGCGGGCAAAAAACGGTAAACTTAGCGTTTGTGACCATTCGTCGTGAGTTAACGTAACCCATTTAATGTTTTTGTCGTCCCGCGTTATTCCAACCCTTCCCCTCCTCTTGCTGCTGGCAGGGGGACCCGTACGTGCCCTGCAGGACAGCAATGCGTTCAGTGAAAAACAGGCGGCGCTGCCGGATCTCGGTATCGCTCCGCAGGTTGACGACGACGCCCGGCATTTTGCCGAAATGGCCAAAAAATTTGGTGAGGCCAGTATGAGCGATAATGGCCTGACCACCGGTGAACAGGCGCGGATGTTGGCGATTGGCAAGCTTGGCAGCGAGGTGAGCCACCAGCTGGAAAGCTGGCTATCGCCGTGGGGCAACGCCAATGTCGATCTGCTGGTCGATAAAGCGGGTAACTTTACCGGCAGCAAAGGCAGCTGGTTTGTCCCGTTACAGGATAACGGCGATTATCTGACCTGGAATCAGTATTCGGTGACCCAGCGGGAAAAAGACCTGGTGGGGAATATCGGCCTGGGGCAGCGCTGGCGGATGGGGGAGTGGCTGCTTGGCTACAACTCGTTCTACGACAAAGTGCTGGACGAGAGCCTGGCGCGGGGTAGTCTCGGCGCCGAGGCGTGGGGCGAGTATTTGCGTCTGTCGGCCAACTATTACCATCCTCTGGGGAGCTGGCAACGCGGCGATAGCCTGACCCAGGAGCAGCGTATGGCGACCGGTTACGATGTCACCGCCCAGGCGCGACTGCCGTTCTACCAGCATATCAATACCAGCGTCAGCGTTGAGCAATATTTTGGCGATAGCGTCGATCTGTTCCACTCGGGTACCGGCTACCATAACCCGGTTGCGGTCTCGGTAGGGCTGAACTACACGCCGGTCCCGCTGGTGACGGTCACGGCCAAGCATAAGCAGGGTGAAAGCGGGCTGAGTCAGAACAACGTCGGTCTGAATTTGAATTACCGCTTTGGCGTGCCGCTCAAGCAGCAACTGGCGGCCGATGAGGTGGCGATCAGCCGCTCTCTGCGCGGCAGCCGTTACGACAGCCCGGAACGCGATAATCTGCCGGTGGTCGAATATCGTCAGCGTAAATCGCTCTCGGTCTATCTGGCGACGCCGCCGTGGGATTTGCAGTCAGGGGAAACGGTACAGCTGAAGCTGCAAATTCGCAGTCTGCATGGCATAAAGTCGCTGAAATGGCAGGGCGATACCCGGCAGCTGAGCTTAACATCGCCGGTGGATGCCAATAGCCCGGACGGCTGGAGCGTGATTCTACCGGTGTGGAACAGCGAGCCGGGCGCAAGCAACGTGTGGCATCTGTCGGTGGTGGTGGAAGATAAAACGGGTCAGCGCGTCTCATCCAATGAGATCGCCCTGGCGCTGACCGAGCCGCTGGTAAAATTCTCGGCCGACGGCGTCACCTGGCAGGGGACGCCTTAGAAAATCCGCTCCTGATGTACCCATACCGCGGCTTCAACCCGCGATTTGAGCTTCATTTTCTTCAGCATATGCTTCACGTGCACCTTCACGGTACTTTCGGTGATCTCCAGACGACGGGCGATCATTTTGTTCGGCAGCCCCTGGGCAATCAGCTTGAGAATATCGCGCTCGCGCGGCGTCAGCTGGCTGATATCGCGATCGGAGGTGGCGCGGTTGGCGCGCAGGCTGGCCGCCAGCACCGGCGTTAAGGCTTCGCTGAGCACCATCTCGCCCGCGGCCGCCTGCTGCAGCGCTTTTAACAGATCTTCCGGCTCCATATCCTTCAGCAGGTAGCCGTCGGCGCCGCGTTTTAACGCCGTAACCACGTCCTCTTCGTGGTTGGAGACGCTGAAGACGACCACCCGGCCAGAGAGTGATTTCTCCCGCAGCTTATCGAGAGTCTCCAGCCCGTTCATCCCCGGCATGTTGAGATCCAGCAGGATCAGGTCGGGATCCAGCGTCTCCGCCAGCGCGATGCCTTGTTCGCCATTGCTGGCCTCGCCAATGACCTGAATATCATTGGCCATGCTAACGAGCTGTTTGACCCCGGTGCGCAGCATCGGGTGATCGTCAATGAGAAGGATGGTTGCCCGTTCCTGTTGACTCATAGGGTTCTCCTTATTGGATTGAAAACGTTTTTTCCGGGATAAAGGTGACGACCACTTCGCTGCCGCCCGTTTCCCGGCGACGGACCTGGCAGTCTCCGCGCAAACTCTGGGCGCGATCCCGCATAATGATTAAGCCGTAATGGTTACTGCGTTCAGCATGGTCCGGCACGCCGCGGCCGTTATCCGCCACCACCATCCGGACCTGATTATCCCGCAGCGAGACGGTGACGGTGACTTCCGTTGCCTGCGCATGCTTTAACGCATTGCTCAGCGCCTCACGGGCGATTTGCAGCACGTGGATCGCCTGATGAGACGGGACAAAACGCGGCGGCAGCTGGTAATCCAGCTGTACCGTAAAGCCGAAATGCGCGCTATATTCCTGGCAGCTGGCTTCCAGCGCCGGGCGCAGCCCCGCTTCGGTTAACTGCAGCCGGAAGGTGGTCAGCAGCTCCCGCAGCTGCGCCCAGGAGGTGTTCAGCTCGTTGCGGATCTGGCCCAGCAGTTCGCGGCTCTCCGGCGGCAGATTTTCGCCCTGCATCTGCAGACAGCTGACCTGCATCTTCATGCAGGAGAGCGACTGGGCGATGGAATCGTGCAGTTCGCGGGCGATGGTCGCGCGTTCCTCCATCACGATCAGCTGCTGCTGATGCTCCTGATGTCTGTCCAGCGCGAGCGTGGAGGTCAGCTGTTCGACCAGTGTATCGACCAGCTGCTGCTGATCGTGGCTCAGGTGGCGACCCGCCGGCAGCGTGGCCAGCAGGATCCCATACTGATTGTGGGCATCGGACAGCCGCCATTTCAGCGTGGCGCCGGCGTCCGGCAGCGGCGGCAGATCGCGCGGGCAGAGATAGCAGCCTTTGTCATCGCACTGGATGTCCGAATGACAGGCAAACTCCTGGTGATTGTCTTCATCTTCGCAGTCATAAACCCGAACTTCGATATCACGCAGCAGGGTCAATCCCTGCAGGCCGTTGAGCACCGGCGAAATGCGCTCGCACAGCGGCGCGCTGGAGTGCAGGCGACGGTTAGCCTGCCACAAAAAGGCGAGGATTTCGTTTTTCTGCTCCAGCCCGGCGGTTTTCTCCTGCACCCGCCGTTCGAGCACGGAATAGCTTTCCGCCAGCTCTTCCGACATGTTATTCAGCGCCATACCGAGGCTGGCCATCTCATTGCGGCCGCTGATATGGACGCGCTGGGTAAAATCACGATGGCTGACCGCCCGAGCCATCGCCAGCAGCTGTTTCCACGGGCGCAACAGCCGCGCTCGCAGCCAGACGATGGTAAACAGGAACAGCAGCGCCATGCCGATAGCCATCACCCGCTGCAGCCAGACGACGTAGCGGATGCGCTGCTCGGTGGTATGGTCAAAAGAGGTGACCAGGTGGTCTATCCGATTGACAAAACCGGCGACATCGGTCGCCACGCTGGCCTGATTCTGCGCGCGCTTCATGCCCGGAGCCAGCTCCTGCTGCCAGTATTGCTGCAGGGATTTAAGCTGGTTCTGCTGGCCGTCCCTCAGGGCGGCATTTTGCAGCTCTTCGCTGAATACGGTGGCGGTCATCTCATCGAGTAATCTGCTGTCGCCCGCCTTAAGGGGGACGGCTGCCAGCAGACGATAGCTTTGCATCCTTAGCGACCCGGCTTTATTGATCGCATGGGCGCTGCCCTGCACGCCGTGCACCAGGCGGGCGGAGATACCGATGCCTGCTACGCCAATCGCCGTCGATAGCAGCACGATTAACGCCAGTTGATTGACCAACGTAAGCGGGGTAAAAAGACGTTTTAACATACAATGCGTGGCTCCTGACCGGCAAACCATCCGGGAGTGGCGACTATTCTCGGATATCCCATGGAGTATACCCATACCCATAAGGGATTACCCCTTAATTGTCGGTGGTGGGTAGTTGAGCAGGCGGCGATCGTCTAAACCCGGCAGCCATGTGAAAAACCACACTTTTTTTGGCGAAAAAGACTACTCACTTCGGATAATGATTTTTTTTTAAGCAATTTAATGACCCCTTTTCCTTTGATTTATATCAACTTACCGCCACCGGTAACCCCTAATGTAGCGGCAGGATATATGAATAATCAGAGGTATTTATGCGTCAATCTTCCCTACCGGAGAAGGCCAGTACTTCAGTCATTACCGACTGGCGTCCTGAAGATCCCGAGTTTTGGCAACAGCGCGGCCACCGCGTGGCGAGCCGAAATCTGTGGATCTCCGTTCCCTGTCTTTTGCTGGCGTTCTGCGTCTGGATGTTGTTCAGTGCGGTGGCGGTTAACCTGAATAAGGTCGGCTTTCAGTTTACCACTGACCAGCTGTTTATGCTGACGGCGCTCCCGGCGCTGTCGGGGGCGTTATTGCGCGTTCCTTATGCCTTTATGGTACCGCTGTTTGGCGGCCGTCGCTGGACCGCATTCAGTACCGGCATCATGATCGTACCTTGCGTATGGCTGGGCTTCGCGGTGCAGGATACCTCGACGCCGTTTAGCACCTTTGTCATTATCTCTTTGCTTTGCGGCTTTGCCGGGGCCAATTTTGCCTCCAGCATGGCCAACATCAGCTTCTTCTTCCCTAAGCAGAAGCAGGGGGGCGCTCTGGGCATTAACGGCGGCCTCGGCAACATGGGCGTCAGCGTGATGCAGCTGGTTGCGCCGCTGGTGGTTTCGCTGTCAATTTTTGCCGTCTTCGGCGGCACCGGCACCGTGCAGCCGGACGGCTCCGTTCTGTATCTGGAAAACGCCGCCTGGATTTGGGTACCGTTCCTGGTTGTTCTGACGCTGGCCGCGTGGTTCTTTATGAACGATCTCTCGGCCTCTAAAGCCTCGCTGAGCGAACAGCTGCCGGTCCTGAAACGCGCGCACCTGTGGATCATGGCCCTGCTGTATCTGGCGACCTTTGGTTCGTTTATTGGTTTCTCCGCGGGCTTCGCCATGCTGTCGAAAACCCAGTTCCCGGACGTCCAGATCCTGCATTTCGCCTTCTTCGGCCCGTTTATCGGCGCGCTGGCGCGTTCCATGGGCGGCACTATCTCCGACCGTCTGGGCGGCACCCGCGTGACGCTGGTGAACTTCGTGGTCATGGCTATCTTCAGCGGCCTGCTGTTCCTGACCCTGCCGACGCATGGCGTGGGGGGGAATTTTATCGCCTTCTTCGGCGTGTTTATGGTGCTGTTCCTGACCGCCGGTCTGGGGAGCGCTTCAACCTTCCAGATGATTTCCGTCATCTTCCGTAAAATGACGCTGGATCGCGTCAAGGCGCAGGGAGGGAGCGAAGAGCAGGCGATGCGTGAAGCGGCGACCGATACGGCGGCAGCGCTGGGCTTTATCTCGGCGATTGGCGCCATCGGCGGCTTCTTTATCCCGAAAGCGTTCGGTATTTCGCTGGATCTGACCGGTTCTCCGGCCGGCGCGATGAAGGTTTTCTTCGTTTTTTACGTCGCCTGCGTGATCATCACCTGGGCGGTTTACGGGCGTAAACAGAACGCTTAAGCAGCACCCTTAGCCATATCAGGGCGCAATTTTTATTGCGCCCTTTTTTATCGCTTTAGCGCTGAATGCGATAAACGTTTTGCCCCATTAATCAGTCACCACAGGCTCAGCGGGCAGCCGCCGACATGTAGCGAAATTATCTACCGACAAGGATATCTACCCCTTAATACCTTGGTGAGCCTCTAAGACGCATCTTATTTGCCGGTAATTCATGAAATTCCTTTAAAAACAAAATGATAAAAAATATAAATCACTACCACTTCGGTGGTATTTGCTATTTCTCCCGCTTTTTATAAGCCATAGCGCATTGATCGTTATCAATTCTCGCCCTCTTTCATAGCGTTACCTTCGCTGCAAATCCAGCAATGTCGATTTATCAGAGAGCCGTCAGGCTCCACACAGGAGAAACCCGATGAGTAAATTCCTGGACCGGTTTCGCTACTTCAAACAGAAGGGTGAAACCTTTGCCGATGGGCACGGCCAGCTTCTAAAAACCAACCGGGACTGGGAGGATGGATACCGCCAGCGTTGGCAGCACGACAAAGTTGTGCGCTCCACTCACGGTGTAAACTGCACCGGCTCATGCAGCTGGAAAATTTATGTTAAGAATGGTCTCGTCACCTGGGAAACCCAGCAGACGGACTACCCGCGTACGCGCCCGGATATGCCCAATCACGAACCGCGCGGCTGCCCGCGCGGCGCCAGCTACTCCTGGTACCTGTACAGCGCTAACCGCCTCAAGTATCCGCTGATGCGTAAACGCCTGATGAAAATGTGGCGTGAAGCGAAAGTCCAGCATCGCGATCCGGTTGCCGCATGGGCCTCCATTATTGAAGATGCCGATAAAGCCAAAAGCTTTAAGCAGGCGCGTGGCCGCGGCGGCTTCGTGCGTTCTTCCTGGCAGGAAGTCAATGAGCTGATTGCGGCATCCAACGTCTATACCGTGAAAACCTATGGCCCGGACCGCGTTGCCGGCTTCTCGCCGATCCCGGCGATGTCGATGGTGTCCTACGCTTCCGGCGCGCGCTACCTGTCGCTGATTGGCGGCACCTGCCTGAGCTTCTACGACTGGTATTGCGATCTGCCGCCGGCCTCGCCGATGACCTGGGGCGAGCAGACCGACGTGCCGGAATCGGCCGACTGGTATAACTCCAGCTACATCATCGCCTGGGGTTCCAACGTCCCGCAAACCCGTACGCCGGACGCCCACTTCTTTACCGAGGTGCGCTACAAAGGCACCAAAACCGTGGCCGTAACGCCGGATTACGCGGAAATCGCCAAGCTGTGCGATCTGTGGCTGGCGCCGAAGCAGGGGACCGACTCGGCGATGGCGCTGGCGATGGGCCACGTGATGCTGCGCGAGTTCCACCTCGACAAACCGAGCCACTATTTTACCGACTACGTACGCCGCTACACCGACATGCCGATGCTGGTTATGCTCGAAGAGCGTGACGGCTATTATGCCGCCGGCCGCATGGTGCGCGCCGCCGATCTGGTGGATGCGCTGGGCCAGGAGCAGAATCCGGAATGGAAAACCGTCGCCTTTGATGAGCAGGGCGCAATGACCGTACCGAACGGGTCGATTGGTTTCCGCTGGGGCGATAAAGGTAAGTGGAACCTCGAGCAGCGCGACGGTAAAACCGGCGAAGATATCGAGCTGCGTCTGAGCCTGCTGGGCAGCCATGATGATATCGCCAACGTCGGCTTCCCATACTTTGGCGGCGACGGTAGCGAGCACTTCAATAAGGTCGAGCTGGAAAATGTTCTGCTGCACAAACTGCCGGTCAAACGCCTGCAGCTGGCCGACGGGTCTTCCGCCCTGGTGACCACCATTTACGATCTGACCATGGCTAACTACGGCCTGGATCGTGGCCTGGGTGATGAGAACTGCGCCGCCAGCTACGATGATGTGAAAGCCTACACGCCGGCCTGGGCGGAGCAGATTACCGGCGTTTCCCGCGCCCACATCATCCGTACCGCGCGTGAATTTGCCGATAACGCCGATAAGACCCACGGTCGTTCGATGATCATCGTCGGCGCCGGTCTGAACCACTGGTATCACATGGACATGAACTACCGCGGCCTGATCAACATGCTGATCTTCTGCGGCTGCGTGGGGCAGAGCGGCGGCGGCTGGGCGCACTATGTCGGCCAGGAAAAACTGCGTCCGCAGACCGGCTGGCAGCCGCTGGCGTTTGCCCTTGACTGGCAGCGCCCGGCGCGCCACATGAACAGCACCTCCTACTTCTATAACCACTCCAGCCAGTGGCGTTACGAGACCGTGACCGCGCAGGAGCTGCTGTCGCCGATGGCCGATAAATCGCGCTACAGCGGCCATATGCTGGACTTCAACGTCCGTGCTGAACGAATGGGCTGGCTGCCGTCTGCGCCGCAGCTGGGGACCAACCCGCTGCGGATTGCACAAGAGGCGAAGAAAGCGGGCATGAGCGTGGTGGATTACACCGTTAAAGCGCTGAAAGAAGGCGCGATTCGTTTTGCGGCCGAACAGCCGGAGAACGGCAAAAACCATCCGCGTAACCTGTTTATCTGGCGCTCCAACCTGCTGGGCTCTTCCGGTAAAGGTCACGAATACATGCTGAAGTACCTGCTGGGTACCGAGCACGGTATTCAGGGCAAAGATCTGGGCGAGCAGGGCGGCCTGAAGCCGGAAGAGGTGGAATGGCGCGATAATGGCCTGGAAGGTAAGCTGGATCTGGTGGTGACCCTGGACTTCCGTCTGTCGAGCACCTGCCTCTATTCCGACATCGTGCTGCCGACCGCCACCTGGTATGAAAAAGACGACATGAATACCTCGGATATGCATCCGTTTATTCATCCGCTGTCTGCTGCCGTAGACCCGGCGTGGGATTCGAAAAGCGACTGGGAAATCTATAAAGACATCGCGAAGAAATTCTCCGAAGTCTGTGTCGGCCATCTGGGGAAAGAGACCGATGTCGTGACGCTGCCGATTCAGCACGACTCGGCGGCAGAGCTGGCGCAGCCGATGGGCGTTGTCGACTGGAAGAAAGGCGAATGCGACCTGATCCCAGGGAAAACCGCGCCGCACATCATTCCGGTTGAACGTGACTACCCGGCAACCTGGGAACGCTTTACCTCGATTGGCCCGCTGCTGGACACCATCGGCAACGGCGGTAAAGGCATCGCCTGGAATACCCAGAGCGAAATGGATCTGCTGCGTAAGCTCAACTACACCAAAGCGGACGGCCCGGCGAAAGGCCAGCCGATGCTGAATACGGCGATTGATGCCGCCGAGATGATCCTGACCCTGGCGCCGGAAACCAACGGTAAGGTGGCGGTGAAAGCCTGGGCGGCGTTGAGCGAGTTTACCGGCCGCGATCACACCCATCTGGCGAAAAACAAAGAAGAGGAAAAAATCCGCTTCCGCGATATTCAGGCTCAGCCGCGCAAAATCATCTCCAGCCCGACCTGGTCTGGCCTCGAAGATGAGCACGTCTCCTATAACGCCGGTTATACCAACGTACATGAGCTGATCCCGTGGCGCACCCTGTCCGGTCGCCAGTCGCTGTATCAGGATCACCAGTGGATGCGCGACTTCGGTGAAAGCCTGCTGGTTTACCGTCCGCCGATCGATACCCGTTCGGTGAAAGCGGTCATGGGCGAGAAGTCCAACGGCAACCCGGAGAAGGCGCTGAACTTCCTGACGCCGCACCAGAAATGGGGGATCCACTCGACCTACAGCGATAACCTGCTGATGCTGACGCTGTCGCGCGGCGGGCCGATTGTCTGGATGAGCGAAGCCGATGCTAACGATCTGGGGATTGAGGATAACGACTGGATCGAGGTCTTTAACAGCAACGGCGCCCTGACCGCGCGTGCCGTCGTCAGCCAGCGCGTTCCGGCCGGTATGACCATGATGTACCACGCCCAGGAACGTATCGTGAACCTGCCGGGATCGGAAATTACCGGCCAGCGCGGCGGGATCCATAACTCGGTCACCCGCATTACGCCGAAACCGACGCATATGATCGGCGGCTATGCGCAGCTGGCTTACGGCTTTAACTATTACGGCACCGTCGGCTCTAACCGTGATGAGTTCGTGGTGGTGCGGAAGATGAAGAACATTAACTGGTTAGACGGCGAAGGTAATGACCAGGTACAGGAGAGCGTAAAATGAAAATTCGTTCACAAGTCGGCATGGTGCTGAATCTCGATAAATGCATCGGCTGTCACACCTGCTCAGTCACCTGTAAAAACGTCTGGACCAGTCGTGAAGGGATGGAATACGCCTGGTTCAACAACGTTGAAAGTAAGCCCGGCGTGGGGTTCCCGAACGACTGGGAAAACCAGCAAAAATGGAAGGGCGGCTGGATCCGTAAAATCAACGGCAAGCTGCAGCCGCGCATGGGGAACCGGGCGATGCTGCTGGGTAAAATCTTCGCCAACCCGCATCTGCCGGGGATCGATGATTACTACGAGCCGTTTGACTACGACTACCAGAACCTGCACACCGCGCCGGAAAGCAAGCATCAGCCGATCGCCCGTCCGCGATCGCTGATCACCGGCCAGCGCATGGATAAGATCACCAGCGGTCCGAACTGGGAAGAGATTCTGGGCGGCGAGTTTGAAAAACGCGCCAAAGACCAGAACTTCGAAAACATGCAGAAAGCGATGTACGGCCAGTTCGAAAACACCTTCATGATGTATCTGCCGCGGCTGTGTGAACATTGCCTGAACCCGGCGTGTGTCGCCACCTGCCCAAGCGGGGCGATCTACAAGCGGGAAGAAGACGGGATCGTCCTGATTGACCAGGATAAGTGCCGCGGCTGGCGGATGTGTATTACCGGCTGTCCGTACAAAAAGATCTACTTCAACTGGAAGAGCGGCAAGTCCGAGAAGTGCATTTTCTGCTACCCGCGCATCGAGTCCGGGATGCCGACCGTCTGCTCTGAAACCTGCGTCGGTCGTATTCGTTACCTCGGCGTCCTGCTGTATGACGCGGATGCGATTGAACATGCGGCAAGTACCGAAAATGAGAAAGACCTGTACCAGCGTCAGCTGGATGTGTTCCTTGACCCGCATGATCCGAAAGTTATCGAGCAGGCGCTGAAAGACGGCGTTCCGCAGGGGGTTATCGAAGCCGCCCAGCAGTCGCCGGTTTACAAAATGGCGATGGACTGGAAGCTGGCGCTGCCGCTGCACCCGGAATACCGCACGTTGCCGATGGTCTGGTATGTGCCGCCGCTGTCACCGATTCAGTCGGCCGCGGATGCCGGGGAACTGGGGAGCAACGGGATCCTGCCGGACGTGGAAAGCCTGCGTATTCCGGTACAGTACCTGGCGAACCTGCTGACCGCAGGGGATACCCAGCCGGTACTGCTGGCGCTGAAACGTATGCTGGCGATGCGTCACTTTAAGCGTGCGGAAACCGTTGATGGCGTCGTGGATACCCGCGCGCTGGAGGAGGTCGGTCTGACCGAAGCCCAGGCGCAGGAGATGTACCGCTACCTGGCGATTGCCAACTACGAAGATCGTTTCGTGGTACCGAGCAGCCATCGCGAACAGGCCCGCGACGCCTTCCCGGAAAAAAGCGGTTGCGGCTTTACCTTTGGCGATGGGTGTCACGGGTCGGATAGCCAGTTCAACCTGTTCAACAGCCGTCGTATCGATGCTATCGACGTCACCAGCAAAACGGAGCCGCACCCATGATTGAACTCGTCATCGTGTCGCGCCTGCTTGAGTATCCTGATGCTGCCTTATGGCAGCATCAACAGGAGATGTTCGAGGCGCTGGCAACATCGGAAAGGCTGAGCAAAGAAGATGCTCAGAGCCTGGGCGTTTTCCTGCGCGATTTGACCGCTCTGGACATTCTCGACGCCCAGTCATCCTACAGCGAACTGTTCGATCGCGGACGCGCCACCTCGCTGCTGCTGTTTGAACACGTCCACGGTGAATCTCGCGATCGCGGCCAGGCGATGGTGGATCTGATGGCGCAATACCAGCGCCACGGTTTAGAACTCGACAGCCGCGAACTGCCGGACCATCTGCCGCTGTATCTGGAATATCTGGCGCAGCTGCCGGAGGGCGAAGCCATCGCCGGGCTGCAGGATGTGGCGCCGATCCTCGGTCTGCTCAGCGCGCGTTTGCAGCAGCGTGCCAGCCGCTATGCGGTGCTGTTTGAGCTGCTGCTGAAGCTGGCGAGGACGCAGGTCGACAGCCAGAAAGTGGCGGAAAAAATCGCCGACGAGGTCCGCGACGATACGCCGCAGGCGCTGGATGCGGTGTGGGAAGAAGAACAGGTGAAATTCTTTGCCGATAAGGGCTGCGGCGAGTCAGAAATCGCCGCTCACCAGCGTCGTTTTGCCGGAGCCGTTGCCCCGCAATATTTAGATATCTCTAACGGAGGACAGCAATAATGCACTTCCTGAATATGTTCTTCTTTGACATCTATCCGTA
Source organism: Klebsiella sp. NPDC088457 (assembly GCF_044900465.1). Lineage (NCBI taxonomy): Bacteria > Pseudomonadati > Pseudomonadota > Gammaproteobacteria > Enterobacterales > Enterobacteriaceae > Klebsiella > Klebsiella sp. NPDC088457. The sequence continues at coordinate 39,138 of NZ_JBJDNH010000033.1, forward strand.
CATTGCCGGGTCGGTGTTCCTGATTGGCAGCTGGCTGCGGTATGACTACGGCCAGTATACCTGGCGCGCGGCCTCCAGCCAGATGCTGGACCGCAAAGGGATGAACCTGGCGTCTAATCTGTTCCACATCGGGATTTTGGGTATTTTCGCCGGCCACTTCCTTGGGATGCTGACGCCGCACTGGATGTATGAATCGTTCCTGCCGATCGATGTTAAGCAGAAGATGGCGATGTTTGCCGGCGGCGCCTGCGGCGTGATGACGCTGGTGGGCGGTTTGCTGCTGCTGAAACGCCGTCTGTTCAGCCCGCGCGTTCGCGCAACGACCACCGGCGCGGATATCCTGATCCTCTCTCTGCTGATGGTGCAGTGTGCGCTGGGCCTGTTGACGATTCCGTTCTCTGCCCAGCATATGGACGGCAGTGAAATGATGAAACTTGTCGGCTGGGCGCAATCTGTGGTGACCTTCCACGGCGGGGCGTCGCAGCATCTGGATGGCGTGGCGTTTATCTTCCGCGTGCACCTGGTGCTGGGGATGACGCTGTTTCTGCTGTTCCCGTTCTCCCGCCTGGTCCACATCTGGAGCGCGCCGGTAGAATACCTGACGCGTAAATACCAGATTGTGCGCGCCCGCCGCTAATGGCGCCGCTTGCAGGCGATCAAACCCCGCTACGGCGGGGTTTTTTGTGACTTAACGAGAGCGTTTCCCCCCAGCTCAGGTTATTTCCCGCCGCCGCCAACAGGATCAACGCGCCGCCGGCGAACTGCACCGGCGCCAGCGCATGGTCAAAGACCAGATAATCGACGACAATCGCCACTATCGGATAGATAAATGAGAGCGAGCCGGTCACGGGCGTGGGGAGTTTCTGAATCGCGCTATACAGCAGCTGGTACATGATACCGGTATGGACCACGCCGAGAATCAACAGATAGTGCCAGGGGAAGGCGGTAGAAAAATCCGGGACGTGCGCTAGCGGCAGCAGCATTATCGTCCCGACGACCACCTGAATAAAGGCAATATGCTGCGGTGGAAGAGGGTGCAGCTTCCGGGTGATTATCGCCGTCAACGCATAGAAAAAGGCGGCGCCGAGGGCTAAAACAATCCCCGCCAGCAGCTGAGCGCCGTGCGGCTGCGCCAGCTCGCTCGACAACAGAACCACCACGCCGATAAACGCTAACCCCAGCCACGCCCATTTGATTGGCTTGACCCGTTCGCCAGTTAATATGCCCATTAATACCAGCATAAACGGCTGCGTGTTGTAGACCACGGTAGCCATGCCGATGGAGATGCGCGCGTAGGCCGCAAACAGCAGCAGCCAGTTGATGACCAGGGCCATCCCGCCCAGTACCGCCAGCAGCAACGTCAGGCGGGTTAACGGGGCGAAAGGCCGCCGGCCGAGAGAGATAAAGCCGAATAAACTCAGGGCGCCAATCAGGCAGCGCCAGAATACCACATCGATAACCGGCAAACCGGAAAGCAAGACGAATACGCCAACCGAACCGGAAATGATCATCGCCAGGCTCATTTGCCAGACGCCTGTCAGCTTGTGTGTCATTTTTCCCCTCCAGTGTTATGCCGATATTGTCGTTAATCAGATGACAGGTTTAAATGCATGATCTAAGATAAAATAGCCATATTGCTTTTATTTATAAGGTAAAGAGGATGGAATGCTTAATTGACAATATCGACCGCGCCATTCTGGCCTGTCTGACGGAAGACGCGCGGATTTCGCTCAAGGTACTGAGCGCGCGGGTGGGATTGAGCTCTCCGGGTACCGCCGAGCGGGTGAAACGGCTGGAGGAGCGTGGGGTCATTCAGGGATACGGCGCCCGGGTTAATCTGGCGGCGCTGGGCTATACCCTGCAGGCGCTGGTGCGCGTCAAACCCTTGCCGGGACTGCTGCAGAAGGTCGATAAATATATTCAGGCGCTGCCGGAATGCATTGAATGTGACAAGGTCACGGGGGAGGATTGCTTCGTGATGCGGCTGGTGGTGCGCGATATCGCCCAGCTCGATACGCTGCTGGATGGTCTGGCGGAACATGCCCAGTGTAATACCTCGGTGGTCAAAAGCTCGCCGGTAGCGCGGCGCCTGCCGCCGATGTAACTGCCCCGGATGGCGGCGTAAACGCCTTATCCGGGCTACCCCTGGTCGAAGCTTCTCATCCTTCCCTGTATGGGCAGAGTATAAGATGGCGGAATTTTTGGGGAGTAACGGGTAATCAAAAAAGGATGGTGGTGGGGGAAGGATTATTCGGAGCTGAAGCTCCTCACCCTTCGGGCCGTTGCCTGCGGCAACGTTCTCTCGCTGTCGCTCGAGCCGAACCCTGGTCGAAGCTTCTCATCCTTCCCCGTATGGGCAGAATATAAGATGGCGGAATTTTTGGGGAGTAACGGGTAATCAAAAAAGGATGGTGGTGGGGGAAGGATTATTCGGAGCTGAAGCTCCTCACCCTTCGGGC
>NZ_JBJDNH010000033.1:41693-68041 GCF_044900465.1 Klebsiella sp. NPDC088457
GGCCGTTGCCTGCGGCAACGTTCTCTCGCTGTCGCTCGAGCCGAACCCTGGTCGAAGCTTCTCATCCTTCCCTGTATGGGCAGAATATAAGATGGCGGAATTTTTGGGGAGTAACGGGTAATCAAAAAAGGATGGTGGTGGGGGAAGGATTCGAACCTTCGAAGTCGATGACGGCAGATTTACAGTCTGCTCCCTTTGGCCGCTCGGGAACCCCACCAGGGGTAGAATCAAATTGTAGGTCATTCAGTAAAATGAATGGTGGTGGGGGAAGGATTCGAACCTTCGAAGTCGATGACGGCAGATTTACAGTCTGCTCCCTTTGGCCGCTCGGGAACCCCACCACGGGGCAATGCTTCGTACTGGCCTGCTTCCTTCTGGGGAAGCGGGGCGCATCATATCAAATGACGCGCCCCTGTAAAGCATTCAGTTGATAAAAATAAACTGGTTGCCTGAATTTTACGCGTAAAGGCGTAAACCTAACCAGTTCATTTCTCTATCGATTAAAGAATAATCGTCCGGTTGCCGTAGACGAATACCCGCTGGGCGAGGACCTGATACAGCGCGCGGCTCAGTACATTTTTCTCAACGTCACGACCCGCCCGCATCATATCTTCCGCGGTGTAGGTGTGATCGACATGAATCACATCCTGCATAATGATCGGACCTTCATCCAGGTTATCGTTAACGTAGTGGGCGGTCGCACCGATAATCTTTACGCCGCGTTCGTAGGCCTGATGATAAGGGCGGGCGCCAATAAAGGCCGGCAGGAATGAGTGGTGAATATTGATGATTTGATTCGGGAAGCGGGAAACAAACTCCGGCGTCAGCACGCGCATGTACTTCGCCAGTACCACATAATCCGGCGTATAGGATTCAATCGCATCGGCCATCTGTTTATCGTGCTCTTCGCGCGTTAACCCTTCGTGACTGACCAGCTGGAACGGAATATCAAAACGCTCAACCAGCGAACGCAGCGTTTCATGGTTGCCGATGACGGCAGCAATCTCGACATCCAGGCCGCCGTAGTTGGCTTTCATCAGCAGATCGCCAAGGCAGTGCGCTTCTTTCGTCACCAGAATAACCACCCGACGGCGACCGGCTGGCGTCAGTTCGCGAATGGAACCCTCGGGGAGGGCGCTATCAAGGTCGGCCAGCAGGATGGCGTCATTGAAAATACCTTCGAGCTCGGTACGCATAAAGAAGCGGCCGGTTCGATGGTCGACGAACTCGTTGTTTTGCACAATATTCAGTTCGTGCTTGTAACAAATATTGGTGATACGCGCGATGAGTCCTTTTTGGTCAGGGCAAATGGTGCGTAGTACTTTACGTTGTAATGAATGCATCGCGAGGAAAATCCTGTAGTGTTTGCAGTTGCTGGCGCCGTTTTATTGGCCGCAGCATTTTTTAAATTTTTTACCTGAGCCGCAAGGGCAGGGGTCGTTACGACCGATTGTCGGTCGCGTGCCGTCGATATAGTACCACCGTCCGTTTTCTTTTAAGAATCTGGAACGTTCAATAATCACGCCGGGGCGGTTATCGTCGCTAAATCGCGCGACGAAACTGACAAAGCCCTCGTCTGGATGACTGCCCGCATCGGTGGCAAATACGGTTAAGCCTTGCCATTGCGTTTTCACGAAACCCTTTTCCAGATCGGCACGAAACTGCGGCGCCTGGCAAGAGGGGTGCCAGGTTTTGAGCAGGTAATCGGCGTCTTTCATGACAAACGCGCTGTAGCGGGAGCGCATCAGGTGTGACGGATCCGGCGCAAGCAGCGCGCCGTTCAGATATCGCTGGCAACATGAGCTATACTCCAGAGCGCTGCCACAGGGGCATAATGGCGACAAGTTGGCCTCCATGGAAAATGTATCACGGCGCCTTGGCGCCAAAGTGTTTTATGTTAACTGAGCTGTGGCAATGATGCTATGTTCGCAGTGGAAGGAAGTATATCGGTAATAATGAGAAAGCTTAAGATTGGCCTGGCGTTAGGTGCGGGCGCCGCCCGCGGGTGGTCGCATATCGGTGCGATCAAAGCGCTACAACGCGCGGGGATTGAAGTTGATATCGTCGCCGGATGTTCTATTGGGGCGCTGGTTGGCGCCGCTTTTGCCTGTAATCGTCTTCCGGTTCTTGAGAAATGGGTCTCCTCTTTTAGTAACTGGGATGTACTGCGATTGATGGATCTCTCCTGGCGTCGCGGTGGTTTGCTGCGCGGTGAGCGCGTCTTCAATCAGTACCGGCAGGTATTACCCATCTCCGGGATTGAACACTGCGACCGGCGCTTTGCCGCGGTGGCAACCAATTTAAGTACCGGCCGGGAGCTGTGGTTTACCGAGGGCGATTTGCACCAGGCCGTACGCGCTTCCTGCAGTATGCCCGGACTGATGTCGCCGGTGATGCACAATGGCTACTGGTTGGTTGACGGCGCGGTGGTGAATCCCGTTCCGGTTTCTCTGGCGCGTGCGCTGGGCGCGGATATCGTCATCGCCGTAGACCTGCAGCATGACGCGCATCTGATGCAGCAGGATATGTGGTCCATTGAAAAGCCACAGCCCGAAGAGGACAAAGATTTCTCCTGGCATTCGCGAATTCGCGCGCGCCTGACCGGCATGACCTCCCGGCGTGCGGCGACGCCGACGGCGATGGAGATTATGTCGACCTCTATTCAGGTCCTGGAAAATCGCCTGAAACGCAATCGCATGGCGGGCGATCCCCCCGACATTCTGCTACAACCCTTTTGCCCACAGATCTCCACGCTTGATTTTCATCGGGCCGGTGAGGCCATTGCTGCCGGGCATCTGGCGGTTGAAAAGAAAATGGATGAACTATTACCTCTGGTGCGCACCGCGGTGTGACACCCTTTGTCTGAGACTTAAGTAAATTCTGACGGGCGATAGTGTGAATTGCATGCCACTATTTAATTATCGTCAGCCAGAGGAGAGACCATGACGCAGCCATTGGCGGGAAAACAGATTCTGATAGTTGAAGACGAAGCCGTTTTCCGCTCGCTCTTGCACTCCTGGCTCACTTCGCTGGGTGCGACAACCGTGCAGGCGGAGGACGGCGTTGAAGCTCTCCAGAAGATGGCCGAGTCAAAACCCGACCTGATGATCTGCGACATATCGATGCCGCGAATGAATGGCCTCCAGCTGGTGGAGTATCTGCGTAGCCAGGGCGAACAGCTGCCGATTCTGATGATTTCGGCGACGGAAAATATGGCGGACATCGCCAAAGCGCTGCGTCTTGGCGTTCAGGATGTGCTGTTAAAACCGGTAAAGGATTTTAATCGCCTGCGCGAAACGGTGTATGCCTGTTTGTACCCCAATATGTTCAATTCGCGGGTAGAAGAAGAAGAGCGGTTGTTTGAGGACTGGGATGCACTGGTGAGCGACCCGAAGGCCGCGTCGAGACTGCTGCAGGAACTACAGCCCCCGGTACAGCAGGAAATATCGAAGTGCCGGATTCATTATCGCCAGCTGGTGTCAGCCGATAAGCCCGGCCTGGTGCTGGATATTGCGCCATTATCAGAAAACGATCTGGCCTTTTATTGTCTGGATGTCACACGCGCCGGTGATAATGGGGTGCTTGCCGCGTTATTGCTGCGGGCGCTGTTTAATGGTTTGTTGCAAGAACAGCTCGCCCATCAGGGGCAGCGTTTACCTGAAATGGGCAACCTGTTAAAACAGGTCAACCAATTACTGCGCCAGGCGAATTTACCCGGGCAATTTCCGTTGCTGGTGGGCTATTACCATAGCGGTTTGAAAAATTTGATATTGGTTTCTGCGGGCCTGAATGGCACCCTCAATACCGGGGAACATCAGGTGCAGATTAGCAATGGCGTTCCGTTAGGCACATTGGGTAATGCCTATCTCAATCAAATTAGTCAACGCTGCGCATCATGGCAGTGCCAAATTTGGGGGGGAGGCGGGCGTTTACGCCTGATGTTGTCTGCGGAATGAACAGTTGGGGGTTATTTTTACGCTGGTAGGATTACCAGCCTCTGTTTTGCAGTGGTACTATCGTTGAGATTTATAAGTAAAAGTCCTAATTCGCGGGCATCCAAACCTTTTCAGACCAGGTTTGCCTGAGTGGGCTGATATACTCGATGCGTTAATATTAACGGAAAGTTTAAAAAACGAACAGTCCAGGAGATTTCAATGGCTGCCCTTAATTCTAAAGTAAGAAAAGCTGTTATCCCGGTTGCGGGATTAGGCACCAGGATGCTACCCGCCACCAAGGCTATTCCGAAAGAAATGCTGCCACTGGTAGATAAGCCTTTAATTCAGTACGTTGTTAACGAATGTATTGCGGCCGGGATTACTGAAATTGTCCTGGTGACCCACTCTTCAAAAAACTCTATCGAAAACCATTTTGATACCAGTTTTGAACTGGAAGCGATGCTGGAAAAACGTGTTAAACGCCAGCTGCTGGAAGAAGTACAATCTATTTGCCCGCCGCATGTCACCATTATGCAGGTTCGTCAGGGGCTGGCGAAAGGTCTCGGCCACGCGGTTCTCTGCGCGCATCCGGTGGTGGGCGATGAGCCGGTTGCGGTTATTCTGCCAGACGTTATTCTGGATGAATTCGAATCCGATCTTTCCCGCGATAACCTGGCGGAAATGATCGCGCGCTTTGATGAAACGGGATCCAGCCAGATCATGGTTGAGCCTGTCGCTGACGTGACCGCGTATGGCGTGGTTGACTGCAAAGGCGAGTCACTGCAGCCGGGTGAAAGCGTGCCGATGGTTGGCGTGGTCGAGAAGCCGAAAGCGGATGTTGCGCCGTCTAATCTTGCCGTCGTTGGCCGCTATGTGCTGAGCGCGGATATTTGGCCGCTGCTGGCAAAAACGCCTCCGGGAGCCGGTGATGAAATCCAGCTGACCGACGCTATCGATATGCTGATCGAGAAGGAAACGGTTGAAGCCTATCATATGAAAGGCAAGAGCCATGACTGCGGTAATAAACTGGGTTATATGCAGGCTTTCGTGGAATATGGCATTCGTCATAAATCCCTCGGCCCGGATTTTAAAGCCTGGCTGGAAAAAGCGGTAGCGAAGTAATCGTTTTCAATAGCCATGATAGCCGGGGAGCGAGTATCGTTTCCCGGTTTTTTTATGCCTGAGTCGTAGATAAAGAAAATCCCGCCGCGGCGGGATTTTTTTCAAATACAGATCGATTAAAGCAGGAAATCGTCGAGGGTTTTACCCTGCTCGTCCATTGCTTTTTTGATCACTGCCGGAGTGCGGCCTTGACCCGTCCAGGTTTTGGTTTCGCCGTTTTCATCAACGTAGCTGTATTTAGCCGGACGCGCAGCGCGTTTAGCTTTGGTACCCGCTTTTACTGCCGCCATTGTGCTCAGCAGTTCATTTGGATCGATGCCATCAGCAATCAGCATTTCACGGTATTGTTGCAGTTTACGGGTACGCTCTTCAATTTCAGCAGCCGCAGCGCTTTCTTCTTCGCGACGTTCGTTAACGACAACTTCTAATTTTTCCAGCATTTCTTCTAGCGTTTCAAGGGTGCATTCTCTTGCCTGCGCACGAAGAGTACGGATGTTGTTCAAAATTTTAAGTGCTTCGCTCATTGTAGTAATCTCAAACTTATATTGTGGGGTGGTTTGTTGAACTAATAATAGAGCGATATAATCAGATGTGCAATAGGGTAGAATGTAAGGAATTCAAAATTACTTGTTATTTGTCGCGGCAATTAATTAATTTAAGTTAAATTTTTCGTGCGACCTCACATCTTTTTCGCTTATAGATGAGTGGCAACCTTAAGCTAAAACCCTGAGATAGTATGCTTTTCTATGCGGGGCGGGAGTAAAATTATACTTTGCAGGGATAAATATCCCCCTTCAGTATTAGCGTATTATACCCGTCATACTTCAGGTTACCACTGCGTTGACTACCTTCGTTCACCCGAATCACTGACCAGAGTAAACTCATCGACGCTCGCGCACTTGTCGGCTTACGGCAACTCGAATTATTTAGGGTAGCGTTACGATGATGTTTAATATAACGCACGGAGCCACAACCGTTATAGCCGCCGGAAAAATGCCATGATTCGCACAAAAGGACAATCAGCGCCGGTGGCGAGGATATGTCAGCTGGACAAATTGCAGCCACCGCCATTCAATAAAGAACCTTAATCTATCGCCCCACCGGTGGGCTAACATTCAGCGCGATCTCCCCTTTGAAAGCGCGGATAACAACAGAAAATATGCTACAATTTTGCCGCGATAAAACACATTGATTGGGGTTATGCAGCCGATGGCTCAACTTTATTTCTACTATTCTGCAATGAACGCAGGCAAGTCGACCGCCTTGTTGCAGTCTTCGTACAATTATCAAGAGCGCGGCATGCGTGCCTTGGTTTATACCGCTGAAATTGACGATCGCTTTGGCTCCGGCAAGGTCAGTTCACGAATCGGCCTCTCATCGCCGGCGAGACTGTTTAACCCTCAAACAGCACTGTTTACCGATATTGCGGCTGAGCATGCGCAGCAGCCTGTGCATTGCGTTCTGGTGGATGAAAGCCAGTTTCTGACTCGTGAGCAGGTGCACGAATTGTCAGAGGTTGTCGACCAGCTGGATATTCCGGTGTTGTGTTACGGTCTGCGAACGGATTTCCGCGGGGAATTGTTTAGCGGCAGCCAGTATTTATTGGCGTGGTCCGATAAGCTGGTTGAATTAAAAACCATCTGCTTCTGCGGCCGTAAAGCCAGTATGGTTTTGCGTCTCGATCAGGAAGGTCGGCCTTACAATGAAGGCGAACAGGTGGTGATTGGCGGTAATGAGCGCTATGTGTCCGTCTGTCGTAAGCATTATAAAGAAGCGCTAAGTGAAGGCTCTTTAACGCGCGTGCAGAGTAAGCACCGCCTGGGCTGAATTCTTCCCGCTCAGCGGCTCTCAGGCGCATTCACGGCGCCTGTTGAGGCCCGGGTAGCACTCCCCACACTTCCTCAATCGACACACCTCTCTGTGGCGTTTATGCCGCGCTCTTGCTGCCGGTGCCGCATAAGGCTCTTTCCACGGTGAATCGGCTCATCGCCATCGCGGATGAATGGTATGGGGTGTTTAAAGCGTCGCCCGTTTTTCTCCGGGATAACGCTGGAAACAAATTCACGTCAGCAGACGATGAATAAAAAAAGCCCCATCCGGAGATGAGGCTTTTATGGTGGTTACCTGGGTCGATTAAGCGGATTTTTTCGCTTTTTTATCGGCTTTCGGTGCTGCTATCGTTTCTTTTTTCGCGGCAGCCTCGCCTTCGCTGAACTCGTTACCGTAGAAGGTATCCAGCAGAATCTGTTTCAGCTCGGAGATCAGTGGGTAGCGCGGGTTAGCGCCGGTGCACTGGTCATCGAATGCATCTTCAGACAGCTTGTCAACGTGGGCCAGGAAGTCAGCTTCCTGTACGCCAGCTTCACGGATAGATTTAGGAATACCCAGTTCAGCTTTCAGGCTTTCCAGCCATGCCAGCAGTTTTTCAATTTTCGCTGCGGTACGGTCGCCCGGCGCGCTCAGCCCCAGGTGGTCGGCAATCTCAGCGTAACGACGGCGAGCCTGCGGACGGTCATACTGGCTGAATGCAGTCTGTTTCGTCGGGTTATCGTTCGCGTTGTAACGAATAACGTTACAAATCAGCAGGGCGTTGGCCAGACCATGCGGAATGTGGAACTGAGAACCCAGCTTGTGCGCCATGGAGTGACATACCCCGAGGAAGGCGTTAGCAAACGCGATACCGGCAATAGTCGCTGCACTGTGCACGCGTTCACGTGCTACCGGGTTCTTCGAACCTTCGTGGTAGGACGCTGGCAGGTACTCTTTCAGCAGTTTCAGTGCCTGCAGGGCCTGCCCATCGGAGAACTCAGATGCCAGTACCGAAACATAGGCTTCCAGGGCGTGAGTAACCGCATCAAGACCACCGAAAGCACACAGGGACTTCGGCATATCCATGACGAGGTTCGCATCGACAATTGCGACATCCGGAGTCAGCGCGTAGTCTGCCAGCGGATATTTCTGCCCAGTCGCGTCGTCGGTGACGACCGCGAACGGAGTCACTTCAGAACCGGTACCGGAAGTGGTGGTGACGGCGATCATTTTCGCTTTCACGCCCATTTTCGGGAACTTGTAGATACGTTTACGGATGTCCATAAAGCGCAGCGCCAGGTCCTCGAAGTGGGTTTCCGGATGTTCGTACATCACCCACATGATTTTCGCAGCATCCATCGGGGAACCACCGCCCAGGGCGATGATAACGTCCGGCTTGAAGGAGTTCGCCAGGTCTGCGCCTTTACGCACAACGGTCAGCGTCGGGTCTGCTTCAACTTCAAAGAAGACTTCGGTTTCAACACCGGATGCTTTCAGCACCGAGGTGATCTGGTCAGCGTAACCGTTGTTGAACAGGAAGCGGTCAGTCACAATCAGCGCACGTTTGTGACCATCAGTAATCACTTCATCCAGTGCGATTGGCAGTGAGCCTCGACGGAAGTAGATAGATTTCGGAAGTTTGTGCCACAACATGTTTTCAGCTCGCTTAGCAACGGTTTTCTTGTTGATCAGGTGTTTTGGACCAACGTTTTCAGAGATGGAGTTACCACCCCAGGAACCACAACCCAGAGTCAGGGAAGGCGCGAGTTTAAAGTTGTACAGGTCACCGATACCACCCTGAGAAGCCGGGGTGTTAATCAGGATACGTGCGGTTTTCATCATCTGGCCGAAGTACGCGACGCGAGCCGGCTGGTTGTCCTGGTCGGTGTACAGGCAAGAGGTATGGCCGATCCCGCCCATCGCCACCAGTTTTTCCGCTTTATCCACTGCGTCTTCGAAGTTCTTCGCACGGTACATCGCCAGGGTCGGAGACAGTTTTTCGTGAGCAAACGGCTCGCTTTCGTCAACGTCGGTGACTTCGCCAATCAGGATCTTGGTGGTAGCCGGGACGGTGAAGCCTGCCAGTTCAGCAATTTTGTATGCCGGCTGACCCACGATCGCGGCGTTCAGCGCGCCGTTCTTCAGAATGATGTCCTGAACCGCTTTCAGCTCTTTACCCTGCAGCAGGTAGCCGCCGTGGCTGGCGAAACGCTCGCGAACCGCGTCATAAACCGAGTCAACAACGACCACGGACTGCTCGGAAGCACAGATAACGCCGTTATCGAAGGTTTTAGACATCAGCACGGAAGCGACCGCTCGTTTAACGTCCGCGGTTTCGTCGATCACCACCGGAGTATTACCTGCGCCAACGCCGATGGCCGGTTTACCGGAGCTATAGGCCGCTTTAACCATGCCTGGACCACCGGTCGCAAGGATCAGGTTAATATCCGGGTGATGCATCAGCGCGTTGGACAGCTCAACGGACGGTTGGTCGATCCAGCCGATCAGATCTTTCGGCGCACCGGCAGCGATCGCCGCCTGCAGAACGATATCAGCCGCTTTATTCGTTGCATCTTTCGCACGCGGGTGTGGGGAGAAGATGATCGCGTTGCGGGTCTTCAGGCTGATCAGTGATTTAAAGATTGCTGTAGAAGTCGGGTTGGTTGTCGGTACGATACCGCAAATAATACCGATAGGTTCAGCGATGGTAATGGTACCGAAAGTGTCGTCTTCAGAGAGAACACCGCAGGTTTTTTCATCTTTATAAGCGTTGTAAATGTATTCGGAAGCGAAGTGGTTTTTGATCACTTTGTCTTCGACAATGCCCATGCCAGATTCGGCAACGGCCATTTTTGCGAGAGGGATTCGAGCATCTGCGGCGGCCAAAGCGGCGGCACGGAAGATCTTATCAACTTGTTCTTGAGTGAAACTGGCATATTCACGCTGGGCTTTTTTTACGCGCTCTACAAGTGCGTTAAGTTCAGCGACATTAGTAACAGCCATAATGCTCTCCTGATAATGTTAAACTTTTTTAGTAAATCAGTAGCTCGATTTGTCAGTATAGACAGGGTGTTAACAGCTTGCATCTTAATGTTAACGTATCGATTTTGGCCCCGCTGACTTCATTGATTTACTAACTAAGCTTGAGATCTGTAATTCTCAGGTACCGCTGTATTGCACTCTCTTGGTGTGAACAAGATTACTCACTTCTGAGTACGATTTACTGATTTAGATCAAGTTTGCGTGAAGCTGACACCTTTCAGCAGTCTATTTTTTAACCGATCAAATCAAGTGTGGCGATAGATATGCAAAATAAGTGAATAGGTAGCGATCGTTAAGCAACGCTATAACATGCGATTTTGTCACAGCGATATGCATATTTGAGATGAATTATGCTATTAAAAAGCGTATCTTCTGCGCGAATATTTTATGCTATTAACTGTCAACAGCCATTTTTAATGATGCTGCGGAGCGCACTGTGACTCAACCGTTGTTTGATTTTTCAGCTTATTTCAAGTTTTTCATTGGGTTATTTGCGCTGGTTAACCCGGTGGGCATCATACCCGTCTTCATTAGTATGACCAGCTACCAGACGGCAGCGATCCGCAATAAGACTAACCTGACTGCCAATCTCTCGGTGGCGATCATTCTGCTGACTTCCCTCTTTCTGGGTGATGCGATTTTGCAAATCTTCGGCATTTCTATTGATTCATTCCGCATTGCCGGCGGGATCCTGGTGGTTACCATCGCGATGTCGATGATTAGCGGCAAGCTGGGGGAAGATAAGCAAAATAAGCAGGAGAAATCAGAAACGGCGATTCGTGAAAGTATTGGCGTGGTTCCCCTGGCGCTGCCTTTAATGGCGGGGCCGGGAGCGATCAGTTCAACTATCGTCTGGGGGACGCGTTACCACACGGTCGCGAATCTTTTGGGCTTCTCAGTGGCGATCGCTCTTTTTGCCTTGTGCTGCTGGGGGATTTTCCGCATCGCGCCATGGCTGGTCCGTCTGCTGGGGCAAACGGGAATCAACGTCATTACGCGTATTATGGGGCTGCTGCTGATGGCGCTGGGGATTGAGTTTATCGTCACCGGAATAAAAGCGCTGTTTCCTGGTCTGCTGGCTTAAACCAATGAATACGATGCGGAGCTTAGCGCTCCGCGTTTGCTTCATTATTAGCAAAAGATATTAACAAAGGTGATATAGCCGCGAAAGATAACTTTTAGTAATGGTTTTAAAAAACATTATTAATCAATTCCTTATGTCGTTTTCCTGCTTTCTGCTGTCTGCGCCTCACATCCCAGCCATTGTTATTTTCTTCACATCATTCTCTGGCGCTTGCCGTTGGATAATTGAAATGATATTAGTAATTTCACTATCGGTGTAGATGAATGTGCTAAAAAATAACCTATTGTTAAATTTTCGTACAAAAAAGCATCTTAATGCCATATCGCGGGATGTAGAACGACAGGGTAATCGTATCTGCATGAAAAATATTGATTTTAAAGATTTTTCCGCGTCAGAAGTGGACAAAATCCCGGCGCGGAAAGCGCCATAAAAGAGAATCCGGTAACATATTTGCAAATTGCATTGGCGGAGGCGAAAGCCTTTTGGTACTTTCCGGCGTGTTCGATAACCGAATAATACGCGTAAATGAGAATTATTATTAAATAACTCGTTGCGAATAAAAAACCCCGACCGCGGGGAGAAAGAATCGACGTCAAGGTTGCCGTTTGAGCAGCCGTAATAAATAAGTCGGTGATAGCAAGCACTAAAGTCTGACAGCAGCATAAACTCCTGCACTGTACAGAATCCCGCAAGGGGAAAAAACAGGCTGGTTATATAGCCAGTAATTATAATGAATGGAGTAACAACGCAATGACCATCATCACAAGAAAAAGCCTTATTGCAGCAGGTGTTCTCGCTGCATTTATTGCAGGAAACGCAGCGGCGGCAGATGTGCCAGCAGGTGTCTCGTTAGCAGCAAAGCAGACCATTGTGCGTAACAGCGGCGCAGAGCCGCAGTCGCTGGACCCCGATAAAATCGAAGGGGTGCCGGAATCCAATATCAGCCGCGACCTGTTTGAAGGTCTGCTGGTAACGTCGCCAGTCGATGGACATCCGGTTCCGGGTGTCGCTGAGAGCTGGGACAATAAAGATTTTAAAGTGTGGACCTTCCATCTGCGTAAAGACGCGAAATGGTCCAATGGCGAGCCGGTAACGGCGCAGGATTTTGTTTATAGCTGGCAACGTCTGGTGGATCCGAAAACCGCCTCTCTGTATGCGAGCTATCCGCAGTATGGCCATATTGTCAACGTCGATGAGATTATCGACGGTAAAAAGGCACCGACCGAACTGGGCGTGAAGGCTATTGACGATCACACGCTGGAGGTCACCCTCAGCGAAGCCGTCCCTTATTTCTATAAGCTGCTGGTCAACTCATCCATGTCTCCGGTTTATAAACCTGCCATCGAGAAGTTTGGCGAGAAGTGGACTCAGCCTGCCAATATCGTATCCAACGGCGCTTATAAACTGAAAGATTGGGTCGTTAACGAACGTATCGTTATGGAACGTAATACTCACTACTGGAACAACAGCAAAACGGTTATTGATGAAGTGACCTGGCTGCCGACCTCTTCCGAAGTGACCTACGTTAACCGCTACCGCAGTGGCGAACTGGATATGACTTATAACCAGCTGCCTATTGAGCTGTTCCAGAAGCTGAAAAAAGAAATTCCAAATGAACTGCACGTGGATCCGTATCTGTGCACCTACTATTACGAGATTAATAACCAGAAAGCGCCATTTACCGATCCGCGCGTGCGTACCGCGCTCAAGATGGGCCTCGACCGCGATATTATTGCGAATAAAGTAAAAGGTCAGGGGGATATTCCGGCCTATGGCTATACGCCGCCGTATACCGACAGCGCGAAGCTGACCGTTCCTGAGTGGTTTAAATGGTCGCAGGAAAAACGCAACGAAGAGGCGAAAAAACTGCTGGCTGAAGCTGGCTACACGGCTGACAAACCGTTGTCCTTCAACCTGCTGTACAACACGTCCGATCTGCACAAAAAGCTGGCGATCGCCGCCGCCTCCATCTGGAAGAAAAATCTTGGTGTAGACGTCAAGCTGGAAAACCAGGAATGGAAAACCTTCCTCGACACGCGTCATCAGGGGACCTATGACGTGGCGCGCGCGGGCTGGTGTGCAGACTATAACGAACCAACCTCCTTCCTGAATACCATGCTGTCCGACAGCTCGATGAACACCGCGCACTATAAGAGCCCGGCGTTCGATAAGATCATGACAGAAAGCACTAAGGCAACGGACGAGGCTCAGCGTACGGCCCTGTATGATAAAGCCGAGCAGCAGTTGGATAAAGATTCAGCCATCGTTCCAGTTTATTACTACGTGAACGCCCGTCTGGTGAAACCGTGGGTTGGCGGCTACACCGGTAAAGATCCGATGGATAACGTCTATACCAAAGATCTTTATATTATTAAGCATTAATGGCAACAGGTGGGGCAGTCAGTGACTGCCCCACAGTGTCTTATTTGAGAGCAGTGCAAAGGCACACGCCAGAAGGTACGGGCAATGTTAAAATTTATTCTACGTCGTTGTCTGGAAGCGATTCCGACGCTATTTATTCTTATTACGATTTCCTTCTTTATGATGCGCCTGGCTCCGGGAAGTCCGTTTACCGGAGAGCGACAGCTCCCGCCGGAAGTGATGGCGAACATCGAAGCGAAATATCATCTGAACGATCCTATTTCCACGCAATATTTCAGCTATCTGAAACAGCTTGCGCATGGTGATTTTGGACCGTCGTTTAAATACAAAGATTATTCCGTTAATGATCTGGTGGCGGGGAGCTTTCCCGTTTCGGCAAAATTAGGCGCCGCGGCATTTTTTCTGGCGGTGATTTTCGGCGTTACTGCCGGGGTAATTGCGGCGCTGAAGCAAAACACGAAATGGGATTATGCGGTGATGGGGGTGGCGATGACCGGGGTGGTGATACCCAGCTTTGTCGTCGCACCGCTGCTGGTACTGATATTCGCCATCACCCTGCACTGGTTACCCGGTGGCGGCTGGAACGGCGGGGCGCTGAAATTTATGATTCTGCCGATGGTGGCGCTGTCGCTCGCCTATATCGCCAGCATCGCGCGTATTACCCGCGGCTCGATGATTGAAGTCCTGCATTCCAACTTTATCCGCACCGCGCGGGCAAAAGGGTTGCCGATGCGGCGCATTATTTTCCGTCATGCGCTGAAACCGGCGCTGCTGCCCGTCCTGTCTTATATGGGCCCGGCATTTGTGGGGATCATCACCGGCTCAATGGTCATCGAAACCATCTACGGTCTTCCAGGTATCGGTCAGCTGTTCGTCAATGGCGCGCTTAACCGCGACTATTCACTGGTGCTGAGCCTGACTATCCTGGTCGGCGCGCTGACTATTCTGTTTAACGCGATCGTCGACGTGCTGTATGCCGTTATCGATCCGAAGATTCGCTATTGAAGCTGGGGTTCGCCATGATGTTAAGTAAGAAAAACAACGAGGCGCTGGAGAACTTCAGTGAAAAACTGGAAGTTGAAGGACGTAGCCTGTGGCAGGATGCCCGCCGTCGCTTTATGCATAACCGCGCCGCCGTTGCCAGCCTGATTGTGCTGGTGATTATCGCGCTGTTCGTGACCATTGCGCCCATGGTGTCGCAGTTTTCCTATTTCGATACCGACTGGGGCATGATGTCCAGCGCGCCGGATATGGAGTCCGGTCACTACTTTGGTACCGACTCTTCCGGCCGCGACCTGCTGGTCCGTGTGGCTATCGGCGGACGTATCTCGCTGATGGTCGGCGTCGCCGCCGCGCTGGTGGCGGTGATTCTCGGTACGCTCTACGGTTCGCTCTCCGGCTATCTGGGCGGCAAAGTGGATTCGGTGATGATGCGTCTGCTGGAGATCCTCAACTCCTTCCCGTTCATGTTCTTCGTCATCCTCCTTGTCACCTTCTTTGGGCAGAATATCCTGCTGATTTTCGTCGCTATCGGGATGGTCTCCTGGCTCGATATGGCGCGTATCGTTCGTGGCCAGACGCTGAGCCTGAAGCGCAAAGAGTTTATTGAAGCGGCGCAGGTCGGTGGGGTGTCAACGTTCAGTATTGTGGTGCGCCATATCGTGCCTAACGTACTGGGTGTGGTGGTGGTCTACGCCTCGCTGCTGGTGCCGAGCATGATCCTGTTCGAATCCTTCTTAAGCTTCCTTGGCCTGGGGACTCAGGAACCGCTGAGCAGCTGGGGGGCGTTACTCAGCGATGGCGCGAACTCGATGGAAGTCTCGCCATGGCTGCTGCTATTTCCCGCGGGGTTCCTGGTGGTGACGCTATTTTGTTTTAACTTTATCGGCGATGGCCTGCGTGATGCCCTCGACCCGAAAGATCGCTAAGGAGCGCCGTCATGAGCATAATTGAAACGGCAAAAGCGCCGCAGGCGCAGCAACAATCCGGGCTGCTGCTGGATGTCAAAGATCTGCGCGTAACCTTTACCACGCCAGATGGCGATGTCACGGCGGTAAACGATCTCAACTTTAGCCTGCGGGCGGGAGAAACGCTGGGTATCGTCGGCGAGTCGGGATCCGGCAAGTCGCAGACCGCTTTCGCCCTGATGGGGCTGCTGGCCTCCAACGGCCATATCGGCGGGTCGGCTCTGTTTAACGGCCGCCAGATCCTCAATCTGCCGGAACATGAGCTGAATAAGCTGCGCGCCGAGCAAATTTCAATGATATTCCAGGATCCGATGACCTCCCTGAACCCGTATATGCGAGTCGGCGAGCAGCTCATGGAGGTCCTGATGCTGCATAAAAATCTGGGCAAAGCCGAAGCGTTTGAAGAGTCGGTGAAGATGCTGGATGCGGTGAAAATGCCGGAAGCGCGGAAGCGTATGAAAATGTACCCGCACGAGTTTTCCGGCGGCATGCGCCAGCGTGTGATGATCGCCATGGCCTTGTTGTGCCGGCCTAAGTTGCTGATTGCCGATGAACCGACCACCGCCCTGGATGTCACGGTCCAGGCGCAAATCATGACGTTGTTGAACGAGCTAAAACGCGAATTCAATACCGCGATCGTGATGATTACCCACGATCTCGGCGTGGTGGCCGGGATCTGCGACAAGGTACTGGTGATGTACGCCGGGCGCACCATGGAATACGGCCTGGCGCGGGATGTCTTTTATCATCCTTCGCATCCGTATTCTATCGGCCTGCTGAATGCGGTTCCGCGTCTGGATGCGGAAGGTGAGTCGCTGTTGACCATTCCCGGCAACCCGCCAAACCTGCTGCGTTTGCCAAAAGGCTGCCCGTTCCAGCCGCGTTGTCCGCATGCGATGGAGATTTGTCATAGCGCTCCACCTCTTGAGGAGTTTGCACCGGGCCGCTTGCGCGCCTGCTTTCAACCAGTAGGGGATCTGCTATGAACGCCGTAACGGAACAAAGAAAAGTCCTGCTCGAAATCGCCGATTTGAAAGTCCATTTCGATATCAAGGACGGTAAACAGTGGTTCTGGCAGCCTGCTAAAACGCTGAAAGCGGTGGATGGGGTGACGCTGCGCCTCTACGAAGGGGAAACCCTGGGCGTGGTTGGGGAATCCGGCTGTGGTAAATCGACCTTTGCCCGCGCGATTATTGGTCTGGTCAAAGCGACCGACGGCAAAGTGGCCTGGCTTGGTAAAGATCTGTTAGGTATGAAGCAGGAAGAGTGGCGCGCCGTGCGCAGCGATATCCAGATGATCTTCCAGGATCCTCTGGCCTCGCTGAATCCACGAATGACCATCGGTGAAATTATTGCCGAGCCGCTGCGCACCTATCATCCGAAAATGGCGCGTCAGGAGGTCCGTGACCGGGTCAAAGCGATGATGATGAAAGTCGGCCTGCTGCCGAACCTGATTAACCGCTATCCGCACGAGTTCTCCGGCGGACAATGTCAGCGTATCGGGATTGCCCGCGCGCTGATCCTTGAGCCGAAGCTGATTATCTGTGATGAGCCGGTCTCGGCGCTGGACGTCTCGATTCAGGCTCAGGTGGTCAACCTGCTGCAACAGCTGCAACGCGAAATGGGGCTGTCGCTGATTTTCATCGCCCACGACCTGGCGGTGGTGAAGCATATTTCCGATCGTGTTCTGGTGATGTATCTGGGCCACGCCGTGGAGCTGGGCACCTACGATGAGGTGTACCACAACCCGCTGCACCCTTATACCAAAGCGCTGATGTCCGCGGTGCCGGTGCCGGACCCGGATCTGGAAAAAAACAAAATCATCCAGCTGCTGGAAGGCGAGTTGCCTTCGCCGATTAACCCGCCCTCGGGATGCGTTTTCCGCACGCGCTGCCCGATAGCCGGGCCGGAATGCGCTAAAACGCGGCCGGTGCTGGAGGGCAGTTTCCGTCATGCGGTTTCCTGCCTCAAGGTAGACCCGTTATAATCTCCGGGGCTGACGTAGGTCGGCCCTTTTTTCTGCGAGATTAACGTGGTTGTCGCTTTTGGCAACGCCCGCGGCGGTGAATTGTCGAAGCCGGCGCGAGAAGGAAAATAAAATGGCTGCCGGGGCGATGAGCGGCAGCCATTGTTTATATGCAGCGATACTGAAGCGGAAGCTTATTCACGCCACAGAATGTGGCACAGCTTATGATCTTTTTCACGGCACAGCAGCACGCGAGCAAAGATATCGTTAATCTCGCCGCCATCGGTATCGGCCAGGCCAATCACCACTTCAGCGAAAAAGTCCGGGTTGAGGTCATAGTCGACATGTTCTTGCCAGTCCGCCGCCGGGTCAAACAGCTCGGCGCCGCCGCGTTCTTCAAACTGCAGGTTGAAAAGAATGATATCGGCCGGGTCGAGGTTATCCGCCGCCAGCTCGAGAAAGATATCGTAAGCCTGCTCAAGCGTTTCATCTTCGGTCAGGCGATTGTTTAAATCCATATCCATGATTGCTACCCGTTAAACATCTGATTGGCACGTTTTACAGCAACGGACTGAAGAAGTAAAACAGTCGCTCGGTGATCCGCTGCCAGAGCGGACGTTTTAACCACAGGCGGGCATCCAGCAGGCGCGAACGGGAAATATAATCATCCTGCACGGCCGCCAGATCGCCGCCGAACCCGACATCGTCGATCACCAGGGTGATTTCGAAATTGAGCCACAGGCTGCGCATATCGAGATTCACGGTACCGACCAGGCTAAGCTCGCCGTCCACCAGCACGCTTTTGGTATGAAGCAGGCCGCCTTCGAACTGGTAAATTTTCACCCCGGCGGCCAGCAGTTCGGTAAAGAAGGCGCGGCTGGCCCAGCCGACCAGCAGCGAGTCATTCTTACGCGGTAAAATAATGCTGACGTCGACACCGCGCTGGGCCGCAGTACAAATCGCATGGAGCAGATCGTCGCTGGGCACGAAGTAGGGGGTGGTCATGATCAGATATTCTTTGGCCGAATAGGCTGCGGTCAGCAGCGCCTGATGAATCAGGTCTTCCGGGAAACCGGGGCCGGAGGCGATAGTGTGGATGGTGTGTCCGCTGGCTTCCTCAAAGGGCATAATATTGACATCCGGCGGCGGCGGTAAAATACGCTTACCGGTTTCAATTTCCCAGTCGCAGGAGTAAACGATACCCATCGCGGTCGCGACCGGGCCTTCCATCCGCGCCATCAAATCAATCCACTGGCCCACGCCAGAATCCTGCTTAAAGAAGCGCGGGTCAACCAGGTTCATACTGCCGGTATAGGCAATATAGTTATCAATCATCACCATTTTACGATGCTGGCGCAGGTCCATCCGGCGCAGGAAAACACGCATCAGATTGACCTTCAGCGCCTCGACGACTTCGATGCCGGCATTACGCATCATCGCCGCCCACGGGCTGCGGAAAAAGGCGACGCTGCCGGCGGAGTCCAGCATCAGGCGGCAGTGGACGCCGCGCCGCGCCGCGGCCATCAGTGACTCTGCGACCTGATCGGCCATTCCGCCCGGCTGCCAGATGTAAAACACCATCTCGATATTGTGGCGGGCCAGCTGGATATCGCGAATCAGCGCCTGCATGACGTCGTCAGATTCGGTGAGCAGCTGCAGCTGGTTGCCTTTGACGCCGGCGATCCCCTGGCGAAGTTCACAAAGTTTGAACAGCGACTCGGCTACCGGGCTGTTGTCATCGGCAAAAATATGTTTGCAGGCTTTGAGGTCATTGAGCCATTTGGCCGTCGAAGGCCACATCGCGCGGGCTCGTTCCGCCCGGCGTTTGCCGAGGTGCAGTTCGCCAAAGGAGAGATAGGCAATAATACCGACCAGCGGGAGAATATAGATAATCAGCAGCCATGCCATTGCTGAGGGGACGGCGCGCCGTTTCATGAGTATGCGTAACGTTACACCGGCGATGAGTAACCAGTAACCGAGGATGACCAGCCAGTTCACCACCGTGTAAAAGGTTGTCATAAATGAAAAATCCTTTTGAATGACTTTATGTCATGAGTTTACGCATCAACATTCATCTGGCAAATAAAAACGCAGCGAAAGCGTTGGTCAGCCAGATGCATCGGTTTATAATGTGGTCTGTTTTCACTCGTAGAGTAGTAGCAATGAAGCGTAGTAGAACGGAAGTAGGGCGCTGGCGCATGCTAAGACAGGTGAGTCGCCGTAAATCGCGCTGGCTGGAAGCCCAGTCGCGCCGCAATATGCGCATCCTTTCCATCCGGAAGGAACTGGTGAAACGACAACGTGGTTCCCTGCTGTTTGTCTTCACTGAGTACTGATATAAAAGGCACCGTCTATGGTGCCTCTGTTATTTTGCTGCCGGGTGGCCTCAGAATACCTTTTTGTAAGGCTTCACGGAGACGTTCTGATAAACGCCCGCGGCAATGTAAGGGTCATCATTTGCCCATGCCTGCGCCACTTCCAGTGATTCGAACTCCGCAATCACCGTTGAACCGGTAAATCCTGCAGCGCCAGGCTCATTGCTGTCGACGGCAGGCATGGGCCCGGCGGTCAGCAGACGGCCTTCATCATGTAATAGTTGTAAACGTGCCAGGTGGGCGGGGCGTACCGACAAGCGCTTTTCCAGGGAATCGGCGATGTCTTCAGCGTAGATAACGTAAAGCACGGCAAGGCTCCTTATCAATAAACAGGCGAATCACGTTAAGTGAATCCGCCGTGGACTGCAACGCAAAGATGCTCATCGGCTTAAAATGCCCTGTTTTGGGGAGTTTTTCCCACAAAACGCAGCAAATTTTGCTGCAAGCGAACAAGGCTTATTGAATATGATTGCTATTTGCATTTAAAATCGGGGCATCATTTTTCAACAGAAACGACTATGAGCGCAATGACCCTTGATTTACCTCGCCGCTTCCCGTGGCCGACGCTGCTGTCCGTGGCTATCCACGGTGCCGTTGTGGCGGGGTTGCTTTATACCTCGGTACATCAGGTTATTGAACGACCGTCTCCCTCTCAGCCTATCGAGGTTACCATGGTGGCCCCGGCAGATCTGGAACCTCCTCAGGCGGCGCAGCCGGTCGTTGAACCCGTTGTTGAGCCGGAGCCTGAGCCGGAAGTGGTACCCGAACCGGAGCCGCCAAAAGAAGCGCCGGTCGTGATTCATAAACCCGAGCCCAAACCGAAGCCGAAGCCCAAACCGAAACCGAAGCCGGAGAAAAAGGTCGAACAGCCGAAACGTGAAGTCAGACCGGCGGAACCGCGGCCGGCCTCGCCGTTTGAAACGACCAATACGCAGCCTGCGCGGACGGCACCCAGCACCTCAACGGCTACCGCGAAGCCAACGGTAACCGCGCCGAGCGGCCCGCGGGCGCTGAGCCGCGGTGAGCCGAGCTACCCGCCTCGCGCTCAGGCGCTGCGTATCGAAGGGAATGTGCGCGTCAAATTTGATGTGACGCCGGATGGCCGGGTGGACAACGTGGTGATTCTC
Source organism: Klebsiella sp. NPDC088457 (assembly GCF_044900465.1). Classification (NCBI taxonomy): domain Bacteria; kingdom Pseudomonadati; phylum Pseudomonadota; class Gammaproteobacteria; order Enterobacterales; family Enterobacteriaceae; genus Klebsiella; species Klebsiella sp. NPDC088457. The sequence goes on from NZ_JBJDNH010000033.1 coordinate 62,503, forward strand.
TCTGCCCAGCCGGCCAACATGTTTGAGCGGGAAGTGAAAAACGCGCTGCGCAAATGGCGCTACGAACCCGGCAAACCGGGGAACGGTATCACCATGAATATTCAGTTCCGCCTGAAAGGCGTACAGATTAGCTAATTGCTGACAAAAGGCTCCTCAGGGAGCCTTTTCCATTAAGACCTCATCCAGCGCTTTCTGCGCCGTCACCAGATGCTGGCCGCCGAACAAAATAGCCCGGTTCAACAACGTGTACAGCTGATAAACCGGCTGGCGCTCGAGGAATCCGGACGGGAGCGGCGAGACGGACTGATAACCGTCGTATATTTGCGGCGGCTGCTCCGGATGCAGCGGCAGCATGGCGAGATCGCACTCTCTGTCTCCCCAGTAACAGGCGGGATCGAAGATATAGGGCCCGTTTGGCCCCAGCGCGCAGTTGCCGGACCACAAATCACCGTGCAGTAAGGATGGCTGAGGCTGGTGGCTGCTGAGGCGCTGCTGCACATTATCGACAATGCTGTCGATGTTGCCGAAGTTTAGCCCTTTTTCGGCCGCCAGCTCCAGCTGCCAGCCGATACGCTGCTCGGCAAAGAAGGTCGACCAGCGGCGTTGCCAGGCATTAGGCTGCGGCGTGGTGGAAAGGTGGTTATCAAAATCCAGCCCGAACTGCGGCTGATCGCTCCACTGATGCAGATGCGCGATGTGCTGGCCAAGTAAGAAGGCGTTGTGCGCGTCCAGCGGGCGAGGCGGCAGGTATTCCACGACCAGGAAACTGTAGTCGCGATCGCTGCCGACGGCGTAAACCTGCGGCACGCTGACGGTTTTACTCCGCGAAAGAAGCTCAAGTTGATCCGCTTCAGCGGTGAAGACAGGCAGAAGCTCACGTTCATCACATTTGACAAAGTAGTCCCGCCCACCGAAGCGTAAATGCCAGGCCGCGTGAATTTCTCCGCCGGGCAGTTCGTTGCGCAGTTCGATTTCAGCTGCTTCAGTGTGCCAATCGCTTAACAAAGTGCTGATAGCTTGCCACATGCTGTCTCTCCCCTTGTTTTCCACCATTTCATAAGGTTAGCCCATAACCCCGGTGTAAAATTCGAACTGACGCACAACTGACGCCTTCCGCTGCGCTAATCGCACTTATTGAGCTTCCAGCCACTCCGCGAATGTGCTGACGGTGACGTCAACCGGGCGACCTAGCGCGGTTTCCGCCAGCCCAGCGCATAGCGCCTGGACCTCGTCCGCGCTTTGCGGGGAGAGCAGGCCAAAGGTATTGGTCCCCAGCTCATGGACCTTTCCTTGATCGTCATTCAGCACCAGCGTGAATCCGACCCGGGTGAGGTGATTACTGAGTTCGTTAATTTCGGTCAGCGTCTCCTCCTGAAAGTGAACCGTCACGACGTGGGTAACAATTTCTGTACTCATTTTTCACCCCGTTGTTATCCATGGAATTTTTAGCATAGACCATGGTGATGATTTGGCGACTCCCTCTGTGTTAACAGAGGGAAGGGGAATTAGCGTCCACAGAGATAAGCGTAAATTTTTTGCGTGTTTTCCCGCGAGCACAGGCGGGTGCCCTGGTTAATGGTCGCGGCGCTACCTGCGGCGACACCAAAGCGGACCATATCTTCAAGGCCGGCGTTTTCCGCCAGACGTAGGGTCATCGCACCCACCATGCTGTCACCGGCGCCGACGGTACTTTGACTTTTCATCGGTGGCGGTACGACCTGCACGCTGCCGTTAGCATCGACGCCGAGGGCGCCCTGCGGCCCCAGAGAAACCACCACCCGACGGACTTTACCCGAGTGAATCAGCGCCTGCGCAGCCCGACGTACGTCATCAGGCTGGCTCAGATCGCGCTGTACCAGCGCACTCAGCTCCTTCTGGTTGGGTTTGACGAGCTCAATATTACCGACCTCAAGGGCCGCCGCCAGCGCTTCGCCGGAGCTGTCGATGATGCAGCGCAGGCCATGTTGCTGCGCGTTTTTGACCAGCAGGGTCAGGTTATCAACGCCGATCCCTGGAGGAAGGCTGCCGCTCACCACCAGCAGCGAGCCGGGGGGGATAGCCAGGACTTTCTCTTCAAGGCGCCGGAATTCGTCCTCCGTTAACGCGGCGCCGGGCATAACAAAACGGTATTGTTCGCCGCTGGCGCCCACGTGGACATGCAGATTTTGTCGCGTCCAGTCCTCGGCCTCAATGGTTTCAACCGGGACATGCTCAGCGGCGAGCAAGGCGGTGAGATGCTGGCCGGTCGCGCCGCCCACGGGAAAGATTGCCGTCGCCTCGCCCCCCAGAAAGGTGATGGCCCGCGCGACATTAATCCCGCCGCCTCCGGGTTCGAAAACCGGCGTACTGCAGCGAAGTTTACCTTCAGGGTACATCTGCGGGGTGAGCGTTGCGCTGTCGAGCGAAGGAGCCAGCGTTAGCGTATAAATTTTGGTCATCCAATTTCCTCCATGATACGTATCAGGCCGTTCTTTTTTAGCATGGCACTTCTTACCGGGAAGGGGAAGCGACCCGACAAAGATCGGCAAAGCGCCATTTATTTTTATCATTATGAAATAAAGATTGTTCCGGGAGCCGTCTTATTCAAAAAATGAAATAGTAATTGATTGCTATGTTAATCGTGCTTTTTTATAATTCTTTGCCTTTCATTGGACCTGCAATATACAAAAAATCATTCAAGATGCGTCGAGGTGGCAAGGGAAGAGAGCCCGGGGAGCACAGTAAGCGCTGTGACAGGGATTTCTGCATCACGCCAACAAAGAGGTAGTCTGAAGGATGACGCGTATAGCGATCCTCGCGAAAGTTTCCGGGACCAACTGGGTCTCTCTTTTTGTTGTACGGACTCTAAATTAAATGAAGCTTTTGAAGACAGTACCCGCAGCGGCATTGCTGGCGGGGGGGCTCTTTGCGTCTGCGCACGCATTGGCCGATGATTCCGTTTTTACTGTTATGGATGACCCTTCCACTGCCAAAAAACCTTTCGAAGGTACTGTTAACGCCGGTTATCTGGCGCAGTCCGGAAATACGAAAAGTTCTTCAATGACCGCGGATTCTACCCTCACCTGGTATGGTGATACGACGGCGTGGTCGCTGTGGGGCAATGCCAGCAACACATCATCTAACGACCAGCGCTCCTCAGAGAAATATGCCGTAGGTGGCCGTAGCCGTTATAACCTGACCGACAGCAATTACCTGTTTGGCCAGGCCAGCTGGCTGACCGACCGCTATAACGGCTATCAGCAGCGCGACGTATTAACCGCCGGTTACGGTCGCCAGATCCTCAATGGGCCGGTTCACAGCCTGCGCGTTGAATTTGGTCCAGGCGTGCGCTACGACGAGTACACCGATGGGGACAATGAAACCCAGCCGCTGGGCTACGCTTCCGGCACCTGGGCCTGGCAGATGACCGATAATACTAAGTTCACCCAAGGGGTCTCGGTGTTTGGTGCGGAAGACACCACGCTGAATTCGGAAAGTGCGTTAAACGTCGCCATCAATGCGCATTTTGCGCTGCGGGTTGCCTATAACCTGACCTGGAACTCCCAGCCGCCGGCATCGGCGCCGGATCATACCGATCGTCGCACGACGCTGTCGCTTGGCTATAAGATGTAATGTATTTCAGGCCGGTGCATCCGGCCTGATTGTTTTAAATTTAGCAATAAGCGACATTATTATTTCTGGTCTTTTGTTTTATTTTTTATAAAAAGAAATCATCTCCATAATTTCCTCATAATTCATTTTTTGCTGACAATAAATCAGCTAATTTGACACAAATAGCTAAATATTTAGTCGGACAAAAGTGTGATCTGGATCTATACTCGAACTCATCGGTAGAGATGAGATCTTTGCCAGACAACTTCAAGTAAATAAGAGAATCATCATCATGAAAAATAGCAAAATCGCAATCGCGGCCGTGATGCTGTGCACATTGTCATTTGGCGCTTTCGCCGCCAGTCCGCTCCCGCAGCCGGGTAACACCGACTATACGCAGGTCGGCATTGCCAAAGCGACCGATGTCGAAGCAGGTTCTAATATCGCGCCGGGTTCGCAATCGACGGGTCAATCAATGAATGATGCCTTTAATGTTCATACGCTGGTTGCTGGCGAGTGGTCCTGATATTTCGTCGGCATCTGTTGCTTATTTTTAATTTCAACAATTGAAAACCGGGTAAAGATGTACCGGTTTGCTTGCTGAATTGAACGTCATATACCGCGATTTGTTGGATGCTAATTCACGCATCAGAGTATTGCGGTACGGGCGCTTCATTTCGCCGTTCTTTCGGCGATGTTTATCCTCTGACACAAATTACAGCGGATTTCCGCTGCATCTCCTCCTTGCTTTTTCCATCATCGCCGCCATTTATCTTGTTCTGACTTTTAACACGCACTAATGATGTGTAAACTAAAGGCCGGTGTTATCAGCAGGCGGTCACAGGTGGGAGCGGTTCGGTGAACGGGCGTCCTCATATTTCGCAGAGTGAAGCGGGAACTGGGTCATAACTTGTTGATAATTATTATTATATTGTTTTGTATGTGCTCTTTCGTGTGGGGCACCACTGCAAATAAGGACATAAAATGCCTGTAATTACGCTTCCTGATGGCAGCCAACGCCATTTCGACCACGCAGTTAGCCCGCTGGATGTCGCTCTGGATATCGGTCCTGGCCTGGCGAAAGCCACTATCGCCGGACGTGTGAATGGTGAGCTGGTTGATGCCTGCGATCCCATCGAAAACGATGCTACGCTCTCTATCATCACCGCTAAAGATGAAGACGGTCTGGAGATTATTCGTCACTCCTGCGCGCACCTGTTAGGTCACGCGATTAAGCAACTGTGGCCAAATACTAAGATGGCTATCGGCCCGGTTATCGATAACGGCTTCTATTATGATGTCGATCTCGATCATACGCTGACCCAGGAAGATATCGACGCGCTCGAAAAACGTATGCACGAGCTCGCCGAAAAGAATTATGACGTCATCAAGAAAAAAGTCAGCTGGCACGAAGCGCGTGAAACCTTCGTCAAGCGCGGTGAAACCTACAAAGTTTCGATTCTTGATGAAAACATCGCCCATGATGACAAGCCAGGCTTGTATCATCACGAAGAATATGTCGATATGTGCCGCGGGCCGCACGTGCCGAACATGCGTTTCTGTCATCACTTTAAACTGATGAAGACCGCGGGAGCCTACTGGCGTGGCGATAGCAACAATAAGATGTTGCAGCGTATTTACGGTACCGCGTGGGCCGATAAAAAAGCGCTGAACGCGTACCTGGTGCGTCTGGAAGAAGCCTCCAGGCGCGACCATCGTAAGATCGGTAAGCAGCTTGACCTGTACCATATGCAGGAAGAAGCGCCGGGTATGGTGTTCTGGCACAACGACGGCTGGACTATCTTCCGCGAACTGGAAACTTTCGTGCGTTCTAAGCTGAAAGAGTACCAGTATCAGGAAGTAAAAGGTCCGTTCATGATGGACCGCGTGCTGTGGGGAAGAACCGGGGACTGGGTCTACTGCTAAGTTGGGATGTTCTGCTGGTCTT
>NZ_JBJDNH010000034.1:0-64829 GCF_044900465.1 Klebsiella sp. NPDC088457
CCTCGCACTCACGAAATTATCGACCTGAAAGAGAGCATCGCTGAGTTGGAGACCATCCGTGCAGCAGCCGAAAAACTGGTCCGCTGCAAAGGTCGTTATCACAGCGAGCTGAACTATCGCGCACTGGCGGCGCTGTTCGGCGTGAATACTCCAGACCTGCCGCCGCTGGAACATGAGAATGTCCATTATGCCGACGCTGCAGAGATGGAGATTGCCGCACTGCGCCAGCGCATCGCCGAGCTTGAGTTCATCCGTACCAGTGCTGACAAAGTGCAGCGCGAGTTTGCAGAGGAGCTGGGTTGCGCTGGCGACAACGAGTCTATTTTGCAAGCCATTGAAGACCTGAAGGTACAAAGCAACACCTCGCTCGAACTGAAGCAGGCAGCATTAGCTGATAATGCCCATCTCAAGCTTGAACTGGGAATACTGGAGTCCAGCCACAAAAAACTCCAGGAAGGCATGGCGGCGATTTACAACGCTATTTGCGCTGATGGTGCCAGCACATCAGTAAGTGCAATTCTCACATTCGTTAAGCGCGCCCACGCAGAATCCGCCGCCGCTGGCATCAAGGTGGAGGCTGAGTGATGGCACTGACAAAAAAACAGCGCTCTGAGCTGCGTATGAAATTTGGCGGTCGCTGCGCTTACTGTGGCTGTGAGCTTGGCGATAAATGGCACGCTGACCACGTTGAAGCTGTGCGCAGAAATATCAGTAAGGGTTACGCGATGGACAGGCCTGAAAACGACACCATCAATAATATGGTGCCAGCCTGTATTCCCTGCAACCTGTTCAAAATGTGCAGCACCGTTGATGACTTTCGCAGCCGCATCGCGACTCAGGTTGATGTGACGCGCCGGGCGTCGAGAAGTTACCGCACTGCGGAATCGTTCGGGCTGGTCCAGCCGACTAACGCGCCGGTAGTGTTCTGGTTCGAAAAATATCAGGCAGAAGGAGCCAACCAATGACCAGCAAATTAACCCGACTCACTGACGAAGAATTGGCAGAACTTGCGTTTTATGCTGGCGAGTCAACGTGCCATCCGGACCAGAATTACCAGATTGGATTTGAAAGTCTGGCAACCGGTAGCGCTGTTCTGAGTATCGTGCGTGAGCTACAGGAACGCCGCAAGGCCGAGAAGGACAGCGAGCCGGCGGCGTGGACTTGGCAACATCTCGACCAGTGGCATGTCACTAATGACGAGGAGCGCGCACGAGATTTGGCGTGGGATTGCGTCAAGGTTATGCCGCTCTATCGCCACGCGCAGCCAGCGCCAGCAAGCGAGCCGGTATTTTTCATTGAGGTAGAGGGAGACGACTGGATAAACGCGGGGAGGATTGAAGGGAAAAATCGCCCGGATTTAGTCCTGCTACCGGACGGGATTAATTACCTCTACACCGCCCCGCAGCCAGCGCCGGTAGTGCCGGATGCCGCGACTGCAATACGTGCGTGCCTATCTGAGTTCCCCGAAAGCGTCCGCGATATCGTTGAGGAATGCGCAGATATTGCTGAAAGCGCCTGCCGCGCCGCCACGCTACAGGTTGGCAACTATCCGGTAATTCCGGATGGTTATGTGATGGTGCCGAAGGAGCCGACAGCGGAAATGATAGCCGCAGCTATGAACTGCGACGATGTGGAGTTCAATAGCGACGAAACATTCTGCGTTAATTTCGACAACATCTACGCCGCAATGGTCGAAGCCGCCCCGCAGGAGGTGAAAGGTGAATAAGGTCGAACTGCTTGAGAAGATATCGGCGCTCGCTACTGAATGCCACACGCTGGCCTGTGAGCTTGATATTGGTGATGAGCGCACGGAGGCTTTCGAAATCTATGAAGTTCTGAGGCGCGTTCAGCGCAGTGGCGCAGCTGGCGAAATGCTGGCTGCAACTAACCCGCTGCTATGCCCGGGAATTGTGGATGATGCGGAGTGGACGGATATCGACGACGAGGATGACGACTGATGCCCAGCAAACTAAAACGGCGCCGATGGCGGCGGATGCGAGAGGACTTGGCCTGGTATAAAGCAGAAGCCAATGACTGGAAAACCATTGCCTTTGAGCATGCTGCTGAACTATCAGTTCTTCGCCGGCATCCGATTCACATACCGCTGCCAGTACTTGTTCCTGTTGAAATTATTAACCAACTAAATAGAGGTAAACACATAGATCACCCATTATGTAAAACCTGCAATGACGGCCTCCGAGGTGGGTGTTCGTCTTGTGCATATAACGTGAGATAACCGGGTGCAGCCGGTGTATGGAGATCCTGTCATGGCAAAACTAATGAAAGCGAGTCAATGGGGAAAACGCGAATTTACCAAAGACTCTATTCCGGATAATCGAACCATTAAACGTTGGGTCGAAAATGGCCTCCTCACAGGAAAAATCGTCGACGGCTCTGTTTTCGTCTTCGAGTCTGAAAAATGGGGGGTCGACTCGATGGTTAATCATGCGGTTCGCCAACTTATCAATGAGGGTTAACCATGGCAGCCAGGCCAAGAAAAAGAGAATACCGCCATCTACCTGATTATCTAATATTTGATAAAGAGCGCGGCGTTTATAAATTCACCTTAATTACTGGGAAGAAAAAGAACATCGGGAAAGATCGGGCTGTGGCCATTGCTATTGCGCGCGAATACAACCTCAGAATGCGGCAGGTAAATGTTCCGTCAGTTGAATTGCTTATTCGCGATTCTGGCGGTGTGTCGGGTGAGGCTAAACCATTTGCCGAGCACGTTGATCACATCATGGCGCGTGCGATCGAAAATGAACGTCCGTCGCAAAATACGCTCGATGACTGGAACAATGATGCACTGAGGGTGAAAGAATTCTTTAGCAACATACCGGCTTGCGATATTGAGCTGGAGCATGTGAACGCATATATAAACCATTACCATTCCGATGCATCGGCGAACGTACAAAACAGGAAAGTTAGCTTCCTTAAAAAGCTATTCTCCTATGCGATCGATGAATCATTGATGTTCGATAACCCTGCCAGCCGTAAAAAAATGCGCAGAACTGAGGAGAAAAAACGTCAGCGACTGTCACTAAATAACTTTATAGCCATCAGGCGTGCAGCCGAACCATGGCTACGCACCGCGATGGATTTAGCATTGCAGACAACACACGCTCGCCTTGAGGTTTCGCGAATCCGTTACTCTATAAGTGAACCCAAAGACGGCATCTGCGGATGTGTATGGTTGGCTAAGCCGGAAAATGGGATTTATGGCACTCTGTACATACATCGCCAGAAAGTACAGAAGAAAGAGGCCTCGCATGTCGCAATCCCGATCGGGGAAGAGTTGAAGCGGATTATTGACGAAAGCCGCGATAACGTGGCCAGCCCATTTATTGTTCACCGGATTCCAGAACGGCAGGTTAAACGTAGTAAAGAGGTTTCACACCCAACACAGGTTGCACCGGATTATCTTAGCCGGTCCTTTTCCGCTGTGCGCGACAAACTAGGTGTATGCGACAAACTGGCGATGGACGAAAGACCAACCTTTCACGAAATCCGAGCGCTTGCCGCTCACCTTTTCGATCAACAGGGCATCGATCCTCAAGGACGAATGGCACACAGCGATGCTAAGTCGACCAAAATTTACACGCAAAACCATATTGATTGGGTTCTAGTGCCCCATGGAGAAATCAAGGCAGGGTAACATGACATTTACACCCATATAAATCGGCTCTAAATTTCATATATAGAGAGAAATTTTACAATGATATAAGGAACAAAACGCCCCTCAAGGGGCGTTAATTATGATGCTTTGCTTTTTGCCATTTCTTCACATCTTTGCAAAAGTTTTTCAGCTGTTCTTACAGCAACATTTGCCTCAAGCTCTTCAACAGTCACTTCTAACCGGTAATCGCAAATTATTCGCTGATCTTTTAATGACTGTAATGCATAACCTAAAGCCATTAATGTTGTTTTTGGATATGCTTCAGCGCCATCTTTCCAAGCCATTGTTGAAAGGTAGTCAATCAATCCTTGATGATTGTCTTTAGGCCCATGTTTCATATAGGGAAGCACATGATGGTATGCACCATAGTACGCCCTAGCAATAGCATTCCTATAACCAATTTCATCTTTACGCGATGAACAATCCTTCGCGAAGCTGATAAAGTCATTACTAGTTACAGGCATTTGCATCTCCCTGAGTACCGCGATACCAAACACTGAATCTTTTACCTGCCAAGCTTTCATTTTCGGCAAGAGAAAAAGCTATATCAATATTCATATCAGCAATAAGATCAACATCATCTGTTTTTAACGTTAAAATATAAGCAGCTGTTTTTTCTTCTGGCACAAAATAAAATGATATAGACGATGCACGAACACCATAATTGTCAGCGACATCAACCATTCTCTGAGTAATATCTTTGTATTCGTCTTCGGTAAGACCCGATTTATTCCTGAATTTTTCTGATTCAATCGCAATACCGTAAGCATCGTTCTTCATGGCTTCAGCGTCCTTCTCATCAGCGATTGCAATGAAACGATCTGCATAGTATAACGCAGTTTCTATATTTCCAGTAAAAAGATTAGTTTCCCACCCAAAGGTAAGCATTGTCTTAGAGCCATATTTGCTAATAAGACGCTTAACGAGATCTCGTAATTCCTTGTGTGTACCTACCTCAGACAAATAAATTGCATAATTGGTAGCATAGGTATCAACGCCACAGCTTAACGAAGACTCAAAAAACTGCACAGCATCATCTTTGTGGCCACGCGCAGCAAAAGCCAAAGCTTTCAGATAGTCTTCTGAAAAACGATCATTTAACCTGTCGATGTCTCGTAGGTACTTGCGAAAAGTAAATTCGTCGATCTTAGTCTTCGCTCTCAGTACATCTATGAGTTCACTGGCTATTTTATTTGACTTAGGAGCAGCCTTTGGCATCAATGTTTCCTTCGCTATGGATTCTTTTTGGTTGCTTCCGTGTACAGCAATCTTCTTTTGTTGGCTAAGGTTACAGCACACCAATCACAAAATCCAACATGAAATATGAATAAAGCCATATGTCAAGTATTGACTTTAACAAAAACACTATTCTATCAACAAACTGTAAGTCATTACAGTTTAGATTACTAGTAAGTCTGTGGATAACTCCATTTTACTCACATAATTGAGCCTGTCCCAAATTGTAAAAAATCTGTCGATTATGATGGGACCTATGATACGAAGGACAAATACAAGAAGAACCATGGGGAGAAACCACCCCCTAACGCATTGATGTATATAGAGCGGATTTTGCTAAAAAAGCGCTGTTTGTTTATACATACGAATACCCCCTGCCACCAGTAATGACGCGGCTCGCAGCGTTTTATAAACGGCGTCATGGGGTGTCGGGGGTCGGAGGTTCAAATCCTCTCGTGCCGACCAAATCATTCACCGGTAAGTTATTGCAACGACCGGTAACCCCTTAAGAACCCGCATTCTCTCTGAGTTTGCGGGTTTTTTAATGCCCGATTCTGCCCGGCCGCGGCGGCCAGTAATCGCCATGCCAGCCACAGGTGGCAGCCGCCATTTCGGCTGCTGACGAAGAAACTACGATCAATAGTGATTGTAAATCGAAGAATAGCTTCTATTATTCGAGCTACTTGCCTGTATACCGGAACACTGAATATGAGAGTTAATGGACTTACGAAGGGATTTTTTATCCTGATTTTGCTGATGGTCAGCCTCGCCTTTTTTAATGTTCTCTCCCCTTATTACTCCGCCATCCTGTGGGCGGCGATTCTGTCGGTGATTTTTAACCCGATTAAGAATAACCTGCGCGCCCGCCTCGGCGAGCGTAACGGTCTGGCTTCGCTGTTGACCGTGGTGATTATCTGCCTGATTGTCTTTACGCCGTTGGCGATTATTATTTCGTCGCTGGCCTTCGAACTGAACGTGGTGTACACCAAGCTTCAGCACAATGACACACAGTTCCCCGCGGTGGTAGCGAGCCTGTTTGGCCATCTCCCTGAGTGGGCCAGAAGTTTCCTCTCTGAGCATGACCTTGACAGTGCCGAGCAGATTCAGAAACAGCTCTCAGACGCTGCGCTGAAAGGCGGACAGTATCTGGCCGGCAGCGCGTTTTTGATTGGTAAGGGGACCTTTGGCTTTACCGTCAGCTTCGGCATCATGCTCTATCTGCTGTTTTTCCTGCTTAAAGATGGCCCGTATCTGGTGATGCTGTTCCTCGAGGCTCTGCCGCTGTCTAACTACGTTAAGCAGCATCTGTTCGCCAAGTTCGCCGCCGTATCGCGAGCCACCGTTAAAGGCACCGTGGCGGTGGCTCTGGCGCAGGGTATCCTGGGCGGGATTGCATTTTCTATCGCCGGGATTGATGGCAGTATTCTGTGGGGAGCCATCATGGCGTTTCTGTCGCTGATTCCGGCGGTGGGCTCGGCCATTATCTGGGTACCGGCCGCCATCTTCCTCTTCGCGACCGATCAGATATGGCAAGGGGCGTTTATCGTCGGCTTCTTCGTCGTCGTCATCGGTCTGGTAGACAACATTCTGCGCCCGCTGCTGGTGGGTAAAGATACCAAAATGCCGGATTATCTGATCCTGATCGCCACCCTTGGCGGAATGGAGATTTACGGGATCAACGGTTTTGTCATTGGTCCGCTGATCGCCGCGCTGTTTATCGCCTGCTGGAATTTGCTCTCCGGCCGCGAGCATGCCGGTAACACCGATGAGATTGATGAAGATTTTATCGAAGAAGGGAAAATCAGTCGGGATGAGTAATCTTCCGGGGGAAGCCGCCCGCTTCCCCCGAAAGACCTTCTGTTTCCATTCATGTCCCTGATAACGCCTTGTCATTCACAGGTATTGACCCGTCAGGCTGGAATCAGTGCCTCTAAAAACAACTTCGTTTGCTGATTATTAACGTTGGATCGCCGGTTTCTGTTGGTGGCAATATTCCCTCAGGGATAACCAAAAGAATCTTACGCTCAGAGAGCGCAACACGGCAGTGAATGCACGCAAATAAATCAACAAACCCAGTTAATAAGACTATGGAGTATGAAAATAATGGTAAATTATTCTTACCATTTAACTAAAGAGTGTTAGTCTTTGGCCGTTGAAGATCGATAACAAAGGATGACGAATCGTGAAAAAAATCTCTACGCTTGCTGTTTCCCTGCTGGCGGTTGCCTGCGTTTCCACCGGCGCGCTGGCCGCGGAACAGCCTCTGGAAAAGGTCGCCCCTTACCCGAAGGCCGAGAAGGGCATGAAGCGTCAGGTGATTCAGCTGCCGGAACAGCAGGACGAATCCGCCTTAAAAGTTGAGCTGATGATTGGTCAAACGCTGGAAGTCGACTGTAATCGCCATCGCCTCGGCGGCCAGCTGGAAAGCAAAACCCTGCAAGGCTGGGGCTACGATTACTACGTATTTGATAACGTGACCGCCCCGGTTTCCACGATGATGGCCTGCCCGGACGGTAAAAAAGAGCGTAAGTTCATCACCGCAGGATTAGGTGACGCCGGTATGCTGCGCTATAACAGCAAGCTGCCTATCGTGGTCTACACGCCAGCTAACGTCGAAGTGAAATACCGGATCTGGAAAGCCGACGAAACGATTGGCAATGCCGTCGAGCGCTAAGGCGAGAAGGTAAAAACCCGGCGGCCAGCGCTGCCGGGTACAACGTTTTACAGCGCGATATCCGCCATCGGCTTATCGCCGGACAGGGGTTTCAGCTCGGCGAGCGGCACCTGGTCAACCACCGCAACCGGCTCATAGTGCAGTTGCAGCACTTCACTGGTCCACGCCAGCGCCTGTTCAATCGCCGATGGATTACCATCCAGACGCAGGCCGTAGGACGGGACGATCTCTTTCAGCTTCGCCTGCCAGGCGGCTGACTGAACCTTGTCCTTAAAGACCTTCTCCAGCAGCTGCAGCATGATCGGCGCCGCCGTAGAGGCTCCCGGCGAGGCCCCCAGCAGTGCAGCAACGGTCCCTTCATCATCGCTGACGACTTCAGTACCGAGGCGCAGCACCCCTTTCTTACCGTCACGTTTGATGATTTGTACCCGCTGACCGGCCTGCCAGAGACGCCAGTCCTCTTTTCTCGCTTCAGGATAGTATTCGCGCAGCGCTTCGTGGCGATCGTTATCTTTCTGCATCACCTGGCTAATCAGGTATTTCACCAGATCGAAGTTATCCAGACCGACGTTGAGCATCGGCAGAATATTCGAGGTATTGGTTGAAGCCAGCAGATCCCACAGCGAACCGTTTTTCAGAAAGCGGGTGGAGAAGGTGGCGAACGGCCCGAACAGCACCACGCGTTTACCGTCGATAATCCGCGTATCGATATGCGGAACCGACATCGGCGGCGCGCCCACTTCAGCCTGACCGTATACCTTAGCCAGATGGTGATTAACCACTTCCGGATTTTCACAAACCAGGAACTGGCCGCCAACCGGGAAGCCGGCGTACTCTTTTGCCTGCGGAATACCGGTTTCCTGCAGCAGCGTCAGCGCAGCGCCGCCGGCGCCAATAAAGATGAATTTGGCTTTAATGACCCGCTTCTGGCGGCGGTTATCCGCATCGGCCAGCGTTACCGTCCAGCTCTTGTCGGCGTTGCGCTTAAAGCGACGCACGACGGTGCCAAGCTGTAAGGAGAAATTGTCGTGGGTCTGGAGTCCGGCAATCAGCTGACGGGTGATTTCACCGTAGTTAACGTCGGTACCAACTTCAGTGCGGGTTGCCGCCACTTTTTGCTGCGGGTCGCGCCCTTCCATAACCAGCGGCGCCCACTCTTTGATCTGCTGATGATCTTCAGAGTAGCGAATGCCGCGGAATAGCTCGCTCTGCTGCAGAGCCGCGTAGCGCGCGCGCAGGAAATTCACATTGTCTTCGCCCCACACAAAGCTCATGTGCGGCACGCTATTGATAAATGATTTCGGCTTACTGAGTATGCCGCGCGTCACCTGATGAGCCCAAAACTGACGAGAGATATGGAAGGACTCGTTGATATCGACCGCTTTATCGATATTAATCCCGCTGGCGGTTTGCGGCGTGTAGTTCAGCTCCATCAATGCCGCATGGCCGGTACCGGCATTGTTCCAGCCGTTCGAGCTTTCCTCAGCCACGCTGGACATCTGCTCGACCATGGTAATAGACCAGTCCGGCTCAAGTTCCTGCAGCCAGGTTCCCAACGTGGCGCTCATGATGCCACCGCCAATCAACAATACATCCGTCTCTTGCTCATGGCGGGTGTCGGTCCGAGGTGTCTCTGAACCAACCGCCGGAGAGCTGGGTACGGCCATCTTTTTCTTCATCGGATTTGAGCCTTACTTTACTCGCTTTTGTATTTAGCGCAGGTGAAACGATTATCGGAGATCAAGGTAACACCGAAGATCAAAAAATTAAATATTGTTTAAAATTTAAGTTGAGTTTTGAGATCTGTTATAAAAATGTTTAATAAATGTGTACGCTAAATCATATTTTGTACTGGTATAAGCACAGTTCCCGCGCTATCATCCCCTGTTTTGTGACAGACCGCACACAAGCTCAGGCTTATATATCCAGCTTTAACTAACCTGCGAATCTCTTATGCACCAGCCCTCAAACCACGTTTCGTCCTCTTCAACAGGCGCTGTTCGCCACGTATTACGTTCTCCGTCGCAGCTGACGCGGGAAACATTGGCCGGCGTGCTGACCGCCCTGGCGCTGATTCCGGAGGTTATCTCCTTTTCGGTAATTGCCGGCGTGGACCCGAAAGTCAGCCTGATCGCCTCCGTCGTCCTGTGTCTGGCGATGTCGGTGCTCGGCGGCAGGCCGGCAATGGTCACCGCCGCCGCTGGCTCGGTGGCGCTGGTGATTGGCCCGATGGTGCAGCAACACGGCGTGGGGTATATCCTGCCCGCTGTTATTCTGGCGGGTATTATTCAAATTTTGTTTGGCTTGTGCGGTATGGCCCGACTGATGCGCTTTATTCCGCAATCGGTGATGACCGGCTTCGTCAATGCGCTGGGGATCCTCATCTTCTTTGCTCAGATCCCGCATTTCTGGAGCAAGCAGCCGCTGATTCTCGGCCTGTTCGTCCTGACTCTGCTGATTGTGCTGTGGGCGCCGCGCTACATTAAAGCCGTCCCGTCGCCGCTTATCGCCATCGTCCTGTTGACCGTCTTTACCGTCACCACCGGCCAGCTGCTGCCGACCGTCGGCGATGAAGGTTCAATGGGCGGGGGATTACCTGGACTCACCGCCCTGCTGGTACCGCTCGATCGGCAAACCCTGCACATTATCTGGCCCTGCGCGTTAAGTATCGCCTTCGTCGGTCTGATGGAGTCCCTGCTGACGGCAAAGCTGGTGGATGACCTGACCCATACGCCTTCCAGCAAAGCGCGGGAGAGCGCCGGGCTGGGTATCGCCAATATTCTCGCCGGGCTGTATGGCGGGATCGCCGGCTGCGCGATGATCGGTCAAACCATCGTTAACGTGGAAATGGGGAAAGGCCGCAGCCGCGTCTCAACGATTGCCGCAGGCCTGGTACTGCTGCTGCTGGTGACCGCCCTGAGCGAGGTGATGGCGAAAATTCCGATGGTGGTGCTCGCCGGGGTGATGGTAATTGTGGCGGCAAAGACCTTTAGCTGGCATAGCATCCGTCCGGCGGAGCTGGCGCAAACCCCATGGCCGGAAACGCTGGTCATGCTGGTGACCGTCGGCGCCACGGTCGGCACCAGCAATCTGGCGATCGGCGTGCTGGCAGGCCTGGTGGTGATGGCGCTGATCCCCCGCCGTCTGCGCAACAAACCGCAGATTACATCAGAAATATCGTCGCCAGACCGAGAAAAATAAAGAAACCGCCGGTGTCGGTGATCGCGGTGATCATCACGCTGGAGCCGACCGCCGGATCGCGCCCCAGCTTGACCATCACCATCGGGATAATCACCCCCATCATCGCCGCCATCAGCAGATTCAGCATCATCGCCAGCGTCATCACCCCGCCCAGCTGCGGATCGTTATACAGCCACCAGGTGATGGCGCCCATAATGCCGCCCCACACCAGACCGTTAATCAGCGCCACGCCCATTTCACGCATAATCAAGAACGAAAAGCTGCCGGGCTGAATGTGCTGTAACGCCATGGCGCGGACGATCATGGTGATCGTCTGGTTACCGGTGTTACCGCCGATCCCGGCGACGATCGGCATCAACGAGGCGAGCGCCACCAGCTGTGAGATGGTGTGTTCGAAACCGTCGATCACCCGTGAGGCGATAAAAGCGGTACACAAATTGACCGCCAGCCACGCCCAGCGGGTTTTTACCGCTTTGCTGACCGGGGCAAAGACATCTTCATCGCTGCTTAGGCCGCCCATGCCACGCAGGTCGCTGTCCGTCTCTTCATACACCACGTCGACGATTTCGTCGATGGTCAGACGGCCCATCAGCTTACCTTCCGCATCGATCACCGCCGCGCTGAGCAGGTCATCACGTTCGAAGGTGCGCGCGACCTTTTCCGCCTCTTCGTGCGGCTGGAAGGTGACCGGATCCCCTTCCATTACCTCGCCGACCCGCTTTTGCGCGTCATTGAGCAAAATAGTCTGTAGCTCCAGCTCCCCCAACAACAGCTTATTGCGGGTGGTGACAAACAGCTTATCGGTATTCTCCGGCATTTTACCCAGCCGCCGCAGATAGCGCTGCACCGCCGCCAGCGTCATGTCCGGACGCACGATAATGACCTCGAACTCCATGATCGCCCCGACGGTATTGTCGGCATAGCGCATCATCTGGCGCACGCGCGCGCGTTTATCCGGCGGCATCGTCGCCAGCAGGCGGCCGGTCAGATTACGCGGCAGGTGCTGGACCAGATAGACCTGCTCATCGATATCCAACGTTTGTAGCGCGTCCAGCAGCTCGTGGTCGCTCATCTTATCGATGAGATCGCCCCAGACGTTTTCCGATGCCTCGAGCAGCACCTCCCCGCGTTTATCATTGGTGACCAGCTGCCAGAGCGCATTACGCCCGTCGTACGGCAGCGCTTCCAGGGCATCGGCGAGGTCCGGCGGCGGCAGGTGGGAGACCAGCACCTCGACCTCCGCCAGATCGTCTGCCAGCGTGCCGTCGTCGTAGCGTTCGGCGAGGGTCAATTTGCCTAACAATGCCGAGGTGACGGCTTTATCGGTGGCCAGCAGCCAGATCAGGCGGGCACGCTCTTCATCACGCAATCTGGCGCTTTTTTTATGCAAAACGGACATCGGTCAGGCAATCCTTGTGAAAACATGTGGCGGACCAGCAGGCCAGGTGCCATAAGCATAGCGCGGGGAGGGAGAAAAAATAACCGTCGGCGAGTTCAGACGGCGGAAAAATCGCCAGCCGCGCCTCCCGTCGACCAGGAGGCGCGAAGTATCAGGCCGTGCGTGCTACCGCATCACGGCTGGCCAGCTCGCGCTCTTCCCCGATCAGCTCCGTCAGCTGACCGCTGCGCATCTCCAGCAGGCGATCGGCATGCTGGAAGTAGTGATCGTCGTGGCTGATGGCGAAAACGGTTTTGCCCATCTGCTGCATCAGCGGCAACAGCACCTGATAAAACTCGCGGCGGAAGTGCGGGTCCTGGTCCGCAGCCCACTCATCGAGCAGGACGATATCCCGTTCCTCAGCCAGCGCCAGCAGCAGCGCTACGCGCTTCTTCTGTCCCTTCGACAGTTTCAGATCGACAATTCTGCCGTTATCCAGCTGCAGCTTATGCGTCATTTTCAGATAATCCATCCACCGGTCAACCAGCGCCGGATCGGCCGTTTTGCCGCCGGGCCCCAGCAGTTGGTCAAACAGCCAGACGTCGGTGAACACCGCCGAGAAAAGCTTGCGGTAATCCTCCGGCTTGTCCACCGCCAGCGCCTGACCATCCACGAGGATCTGCCCGGAGGCCGGCTGGTACAGCCCGGTCAGCAACATCGCCAGCGTCGATTTTCCGCTGCCGTTACCGCCAATTAAAAAGACCAGCTCGCCGCGCTGCAGGGTCAGGTTAATCGGCCCTACCGCGAAAGTATTATCCGGATACTGGAAGCAGACATCGCGCAGTTCCAGGCTTTGCCAGTGGGGATGCGCATCCGGCGACGGGAAGTCGGCGCGATAGGGCGCCAGCGAAAACCGATGCAGCTTATTGAAGGCCACCTGCGCGCTCAGCAGCGTCGGCAGCGCGCCAACCGCCGAGAGCAGCGGCGTGCGCAGGAACAGCAGGGTCAGCGAGTAGGTCGCCGCCACGGCGGTGTTGGCCCAGCCGAGACCGTTCGCCATCCAGAACACCAGCCCGATAGCGCCGAGCATCATGATATTCGACCAGTTCACCGCGCTGAGGTGGAAGGTGTCGGCGCGAATAATATGGTGACGATATTCGCGGGCATCCGGCAGATAGAGCTGGTTAAACACGTATTCGGCGCGTTCCCGGTTGAGGGTCAGCTCCTTGCGCCCTTCCAGCACCGTCTGATAGTCCTGGTACAGCCGATCCTCGGTTTCCCGCAGCGTCGCCATATGCTTATAGACGCGGGCGACCAGCACAAACCCGCCCCAGATAGTGAGCGCCATCCACAGCGCGGTGACCAGCATCATTTTTCCCGACAGCCAGGCCAGATAGGCGGCGGAGCCAAAGGTCAGGATAATCCCCTGCACCAGCTCCGGCAGGCGAACGAAAGCGATGGTGATATTACGCACGTCGCTGGTTAACCCGGCGAGCAGCGAGGCGCTGCCGATCTTCTCGACCTGTTCGATGGGGGTATCGAGGATACGCTTAATAAATTCGCCGCGCAGACGAAAAACGAAATGGTGCCCGAGAGTGGTCAGCGCCAGCTGGGAACCGAGCGTCACCACCATCAACAGCAGCAATAACCCGAGAAACTCCGGCAGCACCGTCAGCGACGTATCGACCACGGTCATCAGGCGCAGATTAATAAAAGCAATTAGCCCGATACCCAGCGCCGCGCTGAGCAGGCTCAGGGCGATGACGGAAATAAACGGCCAGCGATACTGGCGCCATACAAGAAGGAGGAGTTCCATAAACACGCAATCCGGACAAGCAAAACAGCCAGCAGTTTAAACTGCTCGCCGATGACAGCAAGAATAATTCTTATTTTTGTTCTTTAGTACCCGCATTACCCGCGAGGCGGAAAGTGAGGTTGTAACGACAGGCGCCGGTCTGCGGATGGTCCCCCTCTTTCAGCGGCTGAACGCCGTGATACACCAGGCGTGACTCCCCGCCCCAGACCACCACATCGCCGTGCTCCAGCAACACGCGCTGCAGGGGATCGCTACGCTGCAGCCCGCCAAACTGAAAGACCGCGGGCAGTCCCAGGGATACCGAAACGATAGGCGCCCGCAGATCGCGTTCATCTTTATCCTGATGCAGCGAAAGCTTCGCGCCCGGCGAGTAGCGGTTAAGCAAACAGGCATCGGGCGTAAAACCCGGGTAGCCGCAGGCGAACGCCGCCTCCGCCGCCAGTTCGCGAAATATCGCCGGCATCGCTGGCCAGCGCTGGCCGGTGAGCGGATCGTCAGGGGCATACAGGTAGCCGTGCATATCGGTGGTCCAGCCCAGGCTGCCGCAGTTGGTCATCGCCACCGACATGGTATAGCCGCCGGGCGTCACCATCTGACGAAACGGCGAACGTCCGGCCACCCGATCTATCGCCTGCAGTAAAGCCGGGGCGCGCTGATGCGCGAAGCGCCGCAGAATCGTCGCTCCCGGAGCCAGCGGCTCCTGCCAGGGCGGGGTATCGGCGAATAAATCAAGCATCACTTCTCCTCGTTCTGCGCTTCGCGCGCCAGCAGCTGCGCTTTGCGCGCCGTTCCCCAGCGGTAGCCAGAGAGCGCTCCGCCCTCACGCACCACCCGGTGACAAGGGATGACGATCGCCAGCTTATTCGCCGCACAGGCGCCGGCGACGGCCCTGACCGCACGCGGCTGGCCGATGCTCTGCGCGACCTGACGATAGCTGCGGGTTTCCCCGGCGGGAATCTGCCGCAACGCCTGCCAGACGCGCTGCTGGAAGGCGGTGCCGCGAATGTCCAGCGGTAGGTTGACCGCGTGTCGGTGATCGTCCAGATGAGCGAAAATTTGCGCCACCCGCTGATGAAACAGCCCATCGCCGGGCATCAGCCGCGCGTTGGGGAACAGGCGGCGTAGCTCATTGAGCAGCGACGGATCATCTTCCCCAGGCAACACCGCGCAGACCCCGCGTTCACTCTCCGCCACCAGGCAGCGGCCGACCGCACAGTCGCCGAAGGCATAGACAATATCGATATCCTCACCGCCGCGGCGAAACTGCCGCGCGGTCATGCCCAGCGCGGCATCCGCCTGACGGTAATAGCTGCTGCCCCCGGGGAAGCCGGCGGCCATCACCGCGGGAGTGACCTTTTCGCCCTGCCCCAGCGCATCGCGTAAACGCCGCGCGCGCCACGCCTGCTGCCAGGCCTTTGGCGTCATCCCGGTAACGGATTTGAATAAACGATGGAAATGGTAGGGGCTGATCGCCAGCTCTTCAGCCAACGCAGCCAGGGTAACGGGCGATTCCTGCTCCAGCAGGCGACAGGCCCTGGCCACTTTGTCTATCTTTTGCTGATGCGGGGCGTTTTTATCCGGCTGGCAGCGCTTGCAGGGGCGAAAACCTGCGGCAGTGGCAGCCTCAACGGTGGGGTAAAAACGCACGTTCTCCCGCAGCGCCCGCCGCGAACGGCAGGACGGGCGGCAGCAAATACCGGTAGTCAGTACGGCAAAGACGAACTGACCATCGGCGCGGACATCACGTTCGCAAACCGCCTGCCAGCGGTGGTCATCGGTATCAGCAATAATCGGTTTCATAGCGGGCTCCTGCTTTAAGTGTATCGCCAGTCTGGCCCGGCGCCCGATGAAAAAAACCCGCAATCTTGCTGTTTAATTTTTTTCGCCGACCAGGAAAGTGCGGAACTGCGGCGACATCCAGGTTTTAAACCCGTCGCCCTCTTTGATAATCATATACACCGCCAGGCCTTGTTCGCGCACGACGTCCTGCGCCTTTTGCGGCCCGAGCACCATCAGCCCGGTATCCCAGCCATCCGCTTCCAGCGCCGTTGGCGCAATCACCGTAACCGAGACCAGCTTATGATCAATCGGCCGGCCGGTTTGCGGGTCGATCACGTGCGAGATCCGCTTACCATCCAGTTCATAGTAATTGCGGTAGCTGCCGGAAGTGCTGATCCCATGACCGTTGATATCCACTATTGCCTGAACGGCGTTTTCACGATCGGTCGGTTTCTGAATAGCCACCCGCCACGGTTGCCCGTCGGCGTTCATCCCCCGGCTGACCAACGCCCCGCCGACCGAGACCAGATAGCGGGAAATCCCCTCCTGCTCCATCAGGCGCGCCAGATGATCGGCGGCATAACCCTCGCCGACGGTGGAGAGATCGACAAACAGATCCGCAATATCTTTCTGCAGATACTGGCGATCCGCGTGGTTAATGACCGTCAGATGCTGCAATCCGCTACGCGCTTTCGCGGCGGCGATCTGCGCCGGATCCGGCGTTTTCACCGGCTGCTTATCCGGGCCGAAGCCCCAGAGATTAACCAGCGGACCCACCGTAATATCCATCGCGCCATCGGTTTTGGCGCCGATGCGCAGCGACATTGAGACAATATCGGCCATCGCCTCGCTCACCGGCCATGGCCCGGTGGTGGCGGCATGGTTAAACTGCATCAATGCCGAATCGTTTTTCCAGGTGGAAAGCAGGCGATCGTCGGCATCGAGCTGTGCCTGCACCTTCTGTCGCAGCGCCTGAGCTTTGCTTTCATCCACGCCAATCACGCTGACCCGCCAGAATGTGCCCATCGTCTTGCCGTCCAGCACGGTAGCGGCACTCTTTGGCATGCCAGGAGAAGTGGCTGCATCGCAGCCGGAAAGGAGTACGCAGATGGCAAACAGCGCGGTACGAAAAAAAGTGATATCCATAAAATTGGGTTCCTCTTGCTAAGCCAGCAAGGTTACACCAGACAGTTTAAACGAGGCATAAAAAAAGGCGCCAGAGGCGCCTTTTTTCGAGACTTCAGCGTGCTTAGAACTGGTAAACCAGGCCCAGAGCAACGATATCGTCGGTAGAGATACCGGCGCGTTGGGTGAAGCTGTTGTCGTCCAGCAGGTTGATTTTGTAGTCAACATAGGTGGACATGTTTTTGTTGAAGTAGTAGGTCGCGCCTACGTCAACATATTTCAGGATATCCTGGTCGCCGTAGCCTTCCAGATCCTTACCTTTTGACTGAGAGTAAGCCAGGGACGGACGCAGACCGAAATCGAACTGGTACTGTGCAGCCACTTCGAAGTTCTGTGCTTTGTTAGCAAAGCCCAGGCCGCCAGCGCGGGTTGCGTTGTAGGTCTGAGTGTACTGAGCCGCCAGGTAGATGTTGTTCGCGTCGTATTTCAGACCGCCGGTGTAGGTTTCAGCGTTATCGCCGCGGCCCAGATCCAACTGGTTCTGATCGCCAAGACGTTTAGAGTGAGAGTACGCGAAACCAGCGCTGATGCCGTCCCAGATGTCATAGGTCAGGGAGGTACCGTAACCGTCGCCGTTCTGTTTCAGAGCGCTACGACCGTTGTTGGTCGGAGACAGAGCGCCTTCGCCACTTGGGCTGCCGTTTTTACCCTGGTACTGCAGAGCAAAGTTCAGGCCGTCAACCAGACCGAAGAAGTCAGAGTTACGATAGGTTGCAACGCCGTTAGCACGGGACTGCAGGAAGTTGTCAGAACCGTAGGTGTCGCCGCCGAATTCTGGCAGAACGTCGGTCCAGGAAGTTACGTCGTAAACAACGCCGTAGTTACGACCGTAGTCGAAAGAGCCCGCGTCGCCGAATTTCAGACCAGCAAACGCCAGACGGGTCCATGCCTGATCGCTGGAGCTCTCAGTGTTGTTCGCCTGAACGTTGTATTCCCACTGGCCGTAACCGGTCAGCTGGTCGTTGATCTGAGTTTCGCCTTTCACGCCGATACGCATGTAGGTCTGGTCGCCGTCAGCGCTCTTATCATCAGAGAAATAGTGCAGACCGTCGATTTTACCGTAGAGGTCTAATTTGTTGCCGTCTTTGTTATAAATTTCAGCCGCATTTGCTGCGCCTGCTACCAGCAGAGCCGGTACCAGGAGGGACAGTACTTTAACTTTCATGTTATTAACCCTCTGTTTGTTATATGCCTTTTATTATTGCCACTGCTTACTGATTACCCTTCTAATCAGTCGGCTATATTCATTGTGCTGTAAAATGCAGAATAATCCAACAAGAATATGATACGAAAACTTCTAAGGTGTTTCAAAATGCGCACAAGATGTTTCAATTTGTAAACGAAGGGGAACTTTTTCCCACCAATGGGAATCAAGAAAATAAGCACCAATAATCAAGAAAATAATTTTTCTCAAACAACATCATGAAGTTAGACACAGCTACATCTATAGCACTGAATGACAAAACAAAATCCCCCCCGACGACTAGAATAACCCTCGCTATCATCATTAACTTTATTTATTACCGTCATTCAGTTCTGAATGTCTGTTTACCCCTATTTGAGCCGGATGCTTCGCATTCGGTTTTTTTTTACCCTTCTTTACACAACTTTAATTCCCTCTGTTTGGCGCGCGAAAAAAAATAACGTTTATTAATCAAACACCTCACCATTGAGCACATCCTTATTCCGGTAATTTCTTGTTATTTAGTGCTATTCACAAAAATAAATCGGTAAATAATTGTACAAAATTCACCGGGCTGTACACCTTCTCCGCACTCACTTCTTTAAGATAAATCTCAGGATTAAAAAAATTGCAGAACGGCAATCTGTAGTATGGATTTGATAAATTAGCCTTTATACTGCTTACAGTATTCACTCTGCTGCCAGCTATCTGGCGCAACGTCCTGCTTACACACTGATGAGTCGCTCCGTCACACGATGACCCAAAAAAAATTTTCCCTGATGCCAGGCAGCATCACCCGCTTCTTCATTTTAATGGTCATCGTCCTGCTGGCGACGATGGGTGTCATGATTCAAAGCGCGGTCAATACCTGGCTGAAAGATAAAAGTTATCAGGTCATCGACGTGAGCCACGCGCTGCATAAACGCATCGATGCCTGGCGCTACGCGACCTGGCAAATTTATGACAATATTGCCGCCACCTCTTCCAGCACCGCCGGCGATGGCTTACAAGAAACGCGATTGAAACAAGATGTCTACTACCTGGAAAAGCCGCGGCGGAAAACCGAAGCGCTGATTTTTGGTTCTCATGACAGCTCGACGCTGGAAATGACGCAAAAAATCTCCAGCTACCTCGACATTCTGTGGGGCGCGGAAACCATCCCCTGGTCGATGTACTATCTGAACGGCCTCGATAACAGCCTGATTCTGGTTTCGACGCTGCCGCTGAAAGATCTGTCATCAAGTTTTAAAGAGTCGACGATCGCCAGCGTCGTAGAGTCCCGCCGCGCGGAAATGCTGTTGCAGGCCAACACCCTGGATGAGCGCGAAACCTTTTCGTCGCTGCGCCACCTCTCCTGGCAAAACGGGCACTATTTCACCCTGCGCACCACGTTTAACCAACCGGGCCATCTGGCGACCGTTGTCGCCTTCGATCTGCCGATTAACGACCTGATACCGCCAGGTATGTCGCTGGATAATTTTCGGATTGAACCCGACCCGGCGCAAAGCGCGGCCACCAGCCCGGATAAAGAAACCGCTGATAACGTCAACGTCGACTTTAACGGCGCGCGAATCGAGATCACCACCAACATCAGTACCAGCGGAATGCGCCTGATCTGGGTCGTTCCATTCAGCACATTGCTGATGCAATCCCTGCAGAGCGTTCTTCTGCCGCTGCTGCTGATCGTCGGCTTGCTGGCATTGACCCTGTTCGGGTTTACGACATTTCGCCACTACAGCGGCCGCAGCCGTCAGAGCGGCACCGGCGTCTCTTCCGCCGCCAACGGTGAATTACGCACCCTGCGCGCCATTAATGAAGAGATCGTATCGCTGTTGCCGCTGGGGCTGCTGGTCCACGATCAGGAAGCCAACCGGACGCTTATCAGCAACCCGATTGCCGACCATCTTCTGCCGCATCTGAACCTGCAGAACATCACCAATATGGCGGATCAGCATCAGGGGGTCATTCAGGCCACCATCAATAACGAGCTGTATGAAATTCGTCAGTATCGTAGCCAGGTAGCGCCGCGGACGCAGATTTTCATTATTCGCGATCAGGACCGGGAGGTGCTGGTCAGTAAAAAGCTGAAGCAGGCGCAGCGGCTGTATGAAAAAAACCAGTACGGTCGCGCCGCGTTTATGCAGCATATCGGAAGCGCGTTGAAGCAACCGGCGCAGACGCTGGCGGAAGAAGCCGCGGCGCTTGGTATCGCCGAGAGCCGTAAGCTGGCGCAGCATGCCGATCGGCTGGTACAGCTGGTGGATGAAATTCAGCTCGCCAACCTGCTGGAGAACGATTGCTGGAAAAGTAGCCCCGGGCTGTTCTCCATCCAGGAGCTGATCGATGAAGTGGTGCCAGAGGTGCTGCCGCTCATCAAACGTAAAGGCCTGCAGCTACTGATTAACAACGCGCTACCGGCGAGTGAACAACGCTATGGCGATCGCGATGCCCTGCGCCGCACCCTGCTGCTGTTAATTCAATATTCGGTGACCACGACGCAAATCGGTAAAATCACCCTCGAAGTGAGTAAAGACGAGTCGGCAGACGATCGCCTGACCTTCCGTATTCTGGACACCGGCAACGGCGTATCCGGCAACGAAATTGACAATATGCACTTCCCGTTCCTCAACGAGACTCAGTCAGACCTGTATGGTAAGGCTAACGCCCTCACCTTCTGGCTCTGCGATCGCCTGACGCGTAAGCTTGGCGGCCAGATGAATATCAAAGCGCGCGAGTCGCTGGGCACCCGCTATTCACTGCATCTCAAAATGCCGGCCAGTGGCGAAGAGCACGAGGCTGGCGAGCATCTGCTGGATGATGTCGTGGCGATGCTGGATATTACCGCCAATGAAGTGCGACGGATCGTCGTGCGCCAGCTTGAAAGCTGGGGGGCAAGCTGCATCACCCCGGACGAAAGGCTGACAAATCAAGAATACGATCTCTTTTTAACGGATAATCCGTCTAATCTTACTGCTTCAGGCTTGCTTTTAAGCGATGATGAGGTTGGGATACGCAAAATTGGCCCAGGCCAGCTGCGTGTCAATTTTAATATCAGCGCAGCCATGCAGGAAGCGATTCTGCAACTGATTGAGCAGCAGCTGGCGCAGGAAGAGGTTCAGCCCGCCTCTCCAGGCAGCGAAAGTAATGCCGAGCTCCACGCCAGCGGCTATTACGCACTGTTTGCCGATACGGTTCCGGATGATGTTCAGAGGCTGTATACTGAACTGGCCACAAGCGATTTAGCTGCGTTGGCGCAGACAGCGCACCGCCTTAAAGGGGCGTTTGCTATGCTTAATCTGACACCCGGCAAACAGTTATGTGAAACGCTTGAGCATCTGATTCGCGAAAAAGATGCGCAAGGCATAGAAAAATATATCAGCGACATTGACGTTTACGTCAAGAGCTTGCTGTAGCAAGGTAGCCTAATACATGAACACTATGAACGTAATTATTGCCGATGACCATCCGATCGTACTGTTCGGTATTCGTAAATCACTCGAGCAAATCGAGTGGGTAAACGTTGTTGGCGAATTTGAAGACTCCACGGCCCTGATCAACAATCTGCCTAAATTAGACGCACACGTTCTGATTACCGACCTGTCGATGCCCGGCGACAAATATGGCGACGGGATCACCTTGATCAAATACATCAAGCGCCATTTCCCGGATCTGTCGATCATCGTTCTGACAATGAACAACAACCCGGCGATTCTCAGCGCGGTGCTGGATCTGGATATCGAAGGGATCGTGCTGAAACAGGGCGCGCCGACCGATCTGCCAAAAGCGCTGGCCGCGCTGCAGAAAGGCAAAAAATTCACCCCGGAAAGCGTCTCACGCTTGCTGGAAAAAATCAGCGCCAGTGGCTACGGCGATAAACGCCTGTCGCCAAAAGAGAGCGAAGTGCTGCGCCTGTTCGCCGAAGGTTTCCTGGTGACGGAGATTGCCAAAAAGCTCAACCGCAGCATTAAAACCATCAGTAGCCAGAAGAAATCGGCGATGATGAAACTGGGCGTGGAAAACGATATCGCCCTGCTGAACTACCTTTCTTCCGTTTCTCTGAGCGCCAGCGACAAAGAGTAACGTTCCCGCCCGGACGGCGGCGCCCCGCGCCCGATCCTGGCCAGAAGAGATCCCGGACGAGCGCGCCCCGCGCCGCCGGGAAATTCCCCGGTCTATTCCCTGCTCTTGCGCACCCGCGCGGCATACAGCGCCAGGGTTTGTTTAAGGATATCCAGGGTCACCGGTTTCGACAGACAGCTATCCATTCCGGATTCCAGGCAGCGCTGTTTCTCTTCGGCCAGCGCGTTGGCGGTCACTCCGATAACCGGTAGCGTCATCTCCAGCTGGCGGATACGCTGCGTCAGACGATAGCCGTCCATGTTTGGCATGTTGACATCGCTCAATACGATATCGATATGCTGTTTACTCAGCACGCCCAGCGCATCGACCCCATCGTTGGCGGTCACGCACTGGTATCCCAGCGAACCAAGCTGGTCAGCCAGCAGCCGGCGGTTGATCGGATGATCGTCTACCACCAGGATCATCATGTCATCATTATTGGCGAGCTGCGTTTCCGGCGCCGACAGCGCAGGCCCATGCTCGGGGCTCGTCACGGCAATACTGAAGATGCGTCCCAGCAGCGGCAACAGCTCATGCGGCGTGGTCACGCTATGGATCCATTCACCCGGCGCGCGCTCCAGCGGAATACCAATATGGCGGCGGCAGAAAATCACCGCCGCACCGCCCTGCCAGCGCGCGTCCGGCTCATCATCGGTCAGCAAAATATCATCCGCCCCCGACGGCTGCCCGTCATAGACATGCGCCTGGATGCCGTGGTGTCTGAGTAGCGACGTAATAAACAACGCCAGCGACGTATTGTGTATCGCCAGCCAGCAGCATTTTTCCGCCAGCCCTTCCGCTATCAGCGGCGAGCGGTTTTGCACCCCATATAGCGGGATACGAATGGTGAAACGGCTGCCCATCCCCGGTTCGGTTTCGACGGCAATATCGCCATCCATCATGCTGATCAGCTTTTCGCAGATCGCCAGCCCCAGACCGGTCCCCTGGAAATTACGCTGTACGCCGGTCCCGACCTGGAAGAAAGGATCAAACAGGCGCACCACCTCTTTCGCCGGGATCCCTTCCCCGGTATCACGCACGCTAATTTGCAGATAATCCCCGGCGCACTGGACATGCAGAATAATACAACCGGTGTCGGTAAATTTGATGGCGTTACTGAGCAGGTTAGAAATGACCTGCTGCAGACGCATCGGATCGCCGGACATCAGCTGCGGGACGTCGGGCTCTATAAAGCAGTACAGTCCCAGCTGTTTACGCACCACCAGCGGCAGATAGTTGGCAGAGATATGGTTCATCACCTCGCGGGGAGAAAACTCACCGGGTTCAATTTTCAGCTGCTCGGACTCAATTTTCGAGAAGTCGAGGATATCGCTGATGATCTTCAGCAGCAGGCTGGAAGAGTTATTCATCGCCGTTACCAGCCTGTCGACGCCCTTCGGTAACTCTTTGGTTTGCAGGAGATCGAGGTTACCGATAATCCCGTACAGCGGCGTGCGTAATTCATGGCTGACGGTGGCGAGGAACATCGATTTCGACTGGCTGGCCTGCTCCGCGGCCTGCGCCATTTCCTGCAACGACTCTTCCATTTTGACGCGCGCGCTGACGTCCACCAGCACGCAGATAGCGACGTTTTCGTTGCGATAGCGCGAATGCACAAAGCTGATTTGCAGGTTGGTGTTGTTGCTGGTCAACACATCCACAAAGTTAACCTGCTGGCCGCAGATTATCTGCGTTAGCCGCTGTCGGTCCTCATGGGTCAACATGTTGAGGTAGTTATGCGCCAGCTCATTGCTCAGGATATTGGTGCCATCGAGCGTGCGCAGAATGCAAATGCCGACCGGCGCCGACGCGACGATTTTACGGTTGAACTGCTCATGCTCCTCCAGCCGCTGGGCGTCGTTTTCCGCCGGGATAAAGATCCGCCGTTCATACATCCGCGCCAGAGCGAACAGAATCACCCCGGTCAGGATATTGAGGATAATCGCGTTGATGATCAGCATCCGGATACGTTCGAGCACCTGATCGACCGACACCGAATAGACAATGCTCAATGACGACGGCGGCAGGCTCTTCTTCAGCGCCAGCTCGCGAAAACCGGCGGTGTAGCCAAACCAGACCCGCTCCTGCATCCACCGGGCTTCACTCTTAATTTTGTTATCCGCCCCGGCAAGCGAAATTAACGGCTGCCCGTTGTCGTCGAGAATGGTGACGCTCATCGGCAGACTGCCCGGCGTGAAGAAGCTCTCCATCCGGATCGTTTGCTCAATGCCCAACATCGCCTGCAGACGGTTTGCCATATACACCGGCGTCAGCGCGTAAAAATACCCCACTCCCGGGCGCACGCCCTGGCTTATCCAGAACAGATTGCTGCCGCGCTCGTTTTGCGGCGCATCGCGATACTGTTCGATGCGCTGGTGCAGAACCTTCAGCGCCTGATCGCGCTCGAGCGGCATTTCGCGCAGGCCAAAGTTGGCCATACACAGATTATCGCTCCCGATCAAAAAGATGCGGTTCAGATCATAGGCGGCGGAAAAATTATCGCGCCAGTAGCGCATAAACCACGCCAGCGACTGCAAAGAATTGTGCCAGGTGGTGCCCATGGTTCCACAATCCGAATCGGGATACAGCGGTTCGAAATCGGGCACGGCGATGCTGCCATTCGGCACAGACGAAGCCGTGCTCTCACCGCCGCTGAGCGGCCGGTTACCGGCGACGTATTTCAACTCTTTAATAACGTCTGCGGTCCGCTGGATATAGCGTTGCGCCTGATCGGCATTGAGATTAAATTCCTGACGGATTTCCGACTCTCTATCATGCAGGGCATTGACGATATAAAACACGGAGACGAAAGCGATCAGCATCCAGAGCAGTACCGCCAGCGCCCGGAACAGGTAGCGTGAAACCTTTAGCGTGGTATGAAAAGAGGCAAGATATTTCAATGTGGCGATACTCGGCCGTCAGGGACTCAACAGAATGGGGTTAAGGTAGCGGTAAATGACCGACGTCGCAATGCTCTCTCTTTACGGGAATATGATACACCGCCGAGAAACCTGCGGCCTCCCCCTCGATAATAGGCGTTTGCCTGAAAAACATTCAACATGGACATCAGCATGCGCTATCTAAAAGGGATAATACGCCGGATCTATCCTCGGCGTTTGCGAAACCAAATGATTCTGATGGCTATACTGATGGTTTGCATACCGATAATCGCTATTGGTTATATCGTAGAAACAGAGGGCCGTTCAGCAGTCTTATCTGAAAAAGAGAAAAAACTCTCAGCCGTCGTTAACCTGCTGAATACTGCTCTGGCCGATCGCTTTAATCACTATAGCCATTTACCCCGTGATGAACGCATCCGGGCTCTTAATCATGAGCTAGGTCCCATTACCGAACGTATTACTGATGCCTTCCCCGGTATCGGCGCAGGGTATTACAATAAGGCGCTGGATGCCATTATCACGTATGCTCCCGCACAACTTTTTCAGGACACCGTCGGCATCACCATTACAGCAGAGCATCCTGGCCGTAGGGTCATGAACACCAACGCTCCGCTGGTATTTTCTGGCAAGCAGGTTCGCGGCGATATTCTCAACTCCATGATTCCAATCGAACGGCATGGTGAAGTCATCGGCTATATCTGGGCCAATGAGCTGACAGAAGATATTCGCCAGCAGGCATGGAAGATGGACGTCCGGATTATTGCAGTCCTGGCGGTGGGATTGATGAGTAGCCTGCTGCTGATTGTCCTCTTTTCACGGCGATTCAGTGCCAACATTGATATTATCACCGACAGTCTCTCCACCCTTGCGCAGAATAACCCTACGCGATTACCCAATCTGCCAGGCGAACTGGGACAAATTAGCCGTAGCGTAAATGCGTTGGCGCAAACGCTACGCGAGACCAAAACCCTTAACGATCTGATCATAGAAAACGCCGCCGACGGGGTTATCGCCATCGACAGACAGGGCGATGTCACGACGATCAATCCCGCAGCAGAACAGATTACCGGCTATAAGCAGCATGAACTGGTCGGGCAACCGTATGCCACTCTGTTTACCGATCCGCATTTCCGTAGCCCCGTTCTCGACACGCTGGCGCACGGCATTGAGCATCTCGCTCAGGAGGTCAGTTTTCCGGCGCGCGACCGCACTATTGAACTTAGCGTGACGACCAGCCGAATCCACAACGCGCGGGGCGAGTTGATCGGCGCGCTGGTTATTTTTTCTGATTTGACGGCCCGTAAAGAGGCGCAGCGCCGGCTGACCCAAACGGAGAGGCTCGCCACCCTGGGCGAATTAATGGCCGGCGTGGCTCATGAAGTCCGGAACCCGCTGACGGCAATCCGTGGCTACGTGCAAATCATCCTCCAGCAAACTCCCCTGCCCGTGCATCAAGAATATTTATCTATCGTGCTCAATGAAATTGATTCAATCAATAAGGTCATCCAACAGCTGCTGGCTTTCTCCCGGCCCCGGCAAAGCCAATGGCAAAAAATCCATCTGAACGCCCTGATTGAAGAGGCGTTGATTCTGGTACAAACCTCCGGCGTGCAGGCCAGAATCACCTTCGTTACGCAATTTGACGCCAACCAACCCGCGATCGTCGCGGATCGTGAATTGCTTAAGCAGGTACTCCTCAATCTGTTGATTAATGCGGTACAGGCAATAGGGGCACGAGGGGAAATTCGCATTCGAACGTGGCAATACACGCCAACGCAGCTGGCGGTCGCGATTAAGGATGATGGTTGCGGTATTGATCTCGCACTGCAAAAAAAGATATTTGACCCCTTTTTCACGACCAAAGCCTCAGGTACCGGTCTTGGGCTGGCGCTGAGCCAGCGGATCATCAATGCACATCAAGGAGATATCCGCGTTACCAGCACGCCAGGATGCGGTACAACCTTCACCCTTATTTTACCGCTCAATCCCCGGGAGAACCCGCGCGTATGAAATCCACCTACCGTATTCTCATCGTTGATGACGAAGAGAACGTTCGCCGAATGTTGACTACGGCATTTTCCTTACAGGGACACGAAACGCACTCCGTTAGTAATGGCCAGGACGCGCTACGAACCTTTGCTCAAACGCAGCCAGATGTGGTGTTGATGGATATTCGGATGCCGGAAATGGACGGTATCGCGGCGCTGAAAGCCATGCGGGCGATGGAGCCAGGGATCCCCATCATTTTGATGACCGCCTATGCGGAAGTGGAGACGGCAGTAGAAGCCTTACGCAGCGGAGCATTCGATTATGTGATCAAACCTTTCGATCTTGACGAACTAACCTTAGTGATTCAACGAGCGCTACAGCTTCAGGCGATGAAGCAAGAGATCCGCAGCCTGCATAAGGCGCTGAGCACCAGCTGGCAGTGGGGGCATATTCTGACGAACAGCCCGGCAATGATGGATATCTGCAAAGACACGGCCAAAATCGCCCTCTCGCAGGCCAGCGTACTGGTTAGCGGCGAAAGCGGGACCGGGAAAGAGCTGATCGCCCGCGCGATTCACTATAATTCCCGCCGCTCAAACGGCCCGTTTATCAAGATTAACTGCGCCGCTTTACCGGAATCATTACTGGAAAGCGAGCTCTTTGGTCATGAAAAAGGCGCTTTTACCGGCGCGCAGACCCTACGTCAGGGACTGTTTGAACGAGCGCATCGGGGAACGCTGTTACTCGATGAGATTGGCGAAATGCCGCCGATCCTCCAGGCTAAACTACTGCGCATTCTGCAGGAAAGAGAATTTGAGCGCATTGGCGGACATCAAACCATTAAGGTCGATATTCGCATTATCGCCGCCACCAACCGGGATCTACAGGCGATGGTGAAAGAAGGCCGTTTTCGCGAAGACCTGTTTTACCGCCTGAA
Source organism: Klebsiella sp. NPDC088457 (assembly GCF_044900465.1). NCBI lineage: Bacteria > Pseudomonadati > Pseudomonadota > Gammaproteobacteria > Enterobacterales > Enterobacteriaceae > Klebsiella > Klebsiella sp. NPDC088457. Next base: position 28,077 of record NZ_JBJDNH010000034.1, read on the forward strand.
TGTGATTCATCTGATGCTGCCGCCGCTAAGAGAGCGGCGAGAAGATATCGCCCTGCTGGCCAACCATTTTCTGCAGAAATTCAGTTCGGAAAATCAGCGCGATATCATTGAGATTGACCCGGCGGCGCTCTCGCTGCTCGCCACCTGGCCATGGCCGGGCAATATCCGCGAGCTATCCAACGTCATTGAACGCGCGGTGGTGATGAGCACCGGCGCGGTCATTTTCGCCGAAGACTTACCCGCTCAGTTCCGTCATCCCATCAGCACGACGACGGAAATGAAGCCGGCGCAGGCGGGAGAACGAAATCTGAAAGAGGAGATCAAGCGTGAAGAGAAACGGATCATTCTTGAGGTGCTCGAACAGCAGGAGGGAAATCGCACCCGCACCGCATTAATGCTGGGTATCAGCCGACGTGCCTTGATGTATAAACTGCAGGAGTACGATATCGACCCGGCGGGTATCTAATACCAAAATCTGCTATGCAGGATTTTGCACAGTGCGCAAAATCCTGCATAGTTTCCGCCGTCACCATCGACAAAAAAGCCAAACAAACCTTTAAATTCAATCAATTAATAAAAACCACTTCAAATTCCAACTCTGGCACCCCGCTTGCTATCCCCTTGGTGTACCCAACACGGAGTATGCAAAAGGGAAACACAATGAAAAATAAACTGATTACCTTACAGGACGCCTCTGGCTTCTTTCGTGACGGCATGACCATTATGGTTGGTGGCTTTATGGGGGTTGGCACCCCGCCCCGCCTTGTCGCGGCGTTACTTGAATCCGGCGTCAGAGATCTCACCCTCATTGCCAACGATACTGCATTCGTTGATACCGGCATTGGTCCACTGATCGTCAATGGCCGGGTTAGCAAAGTTATCGCTTCCCATATTGGCACCAATCCCGAAACGGGTCGCCGCATGATTGCCGAAGAGATGGAGGTTCAGCTGGTTCCGCAAGGTACCCTGATTGAACAAATCCGCTGCGGCGGCGCAGGCCTCGGCGGCTTTTTGACGGCAACCGGCGTCGGTACCGTCGTAGAGGAGGGTAAGCAGACCCTCACTCTTGACGGCAAAACCTGGCTCCTGGAACGCCCTTTACGTGCGGATCTGGCGCTTATCCGCGCCCATCAAGCCGACTCATCTGGCAACCTCACCTACCGACTCAGCGCCCGCAATTTCAACCCGCTTATTGCTCTCGCAGCCGACATTGCGCTGGCTGAACCCGATGAACTGGTCGACACCGGCGCGCTCCAACCTGACCAGATCGTGACCCCTGGCGCCGTTATCGACCATATCCTCATGCCGCAGGAGAAATAATCATGGATGCTAAACAACGTATCGCGCGCCGCGTGGCGCAAGAACTTCGCGATGGCGACATCGTTAACCTCGGCATTGGCCTGCCAACAATGGTGGCAAACTTCCTGCCGAACGACATTCACATCACGCTGCAATCCGAGAACGGTTTTCTGGGTCTGGGGCCGGTGACCACAGTCCATCCCGATCTGGTAAACGCAGGCGGGCAACCCTGCGGGATTTTGCCCGGCGCGGCGATGTTCGACAGCGCGATGTCCTTCTCGCTAATTCGCGGCGGTCATGTTGATGCCTGCGTTCTTGGCGGACTGCAGGTAGATGAGCAGGCTAACCTCGCCAACTGGGTGGTCCCCGGCAAAATGGTGCCCGGTATGGGCGGCGCAATGGATCTGGTTACCGGCGCACGCAAAGTCATTATCGCAATGGAACATTGCGCCAAAGATGGTTCGGCGAAGATTCTGCGCCAATGTACGATGCCGCTTACCGCACAACATGCGGTGCACATGCTGGTGACCGAGCTTGCGGTGTTCCGCTTTATTGACGGCAAGATGTGGCTCACCGAAATCGTCGAAGGATGCGGCCTCGACACCCTGCACGCAAAAACCGAAGCACATTTCGCCATCGCCGCGGACCTGCTAATACAACGAGGTGACGCATGATTGGCCGTATCTCGCGTTTTATGACGCGTATCGTCAGCCGCTGGCTTCCCGATCCTCTGATCTTTGCCATGCTGTTAACTCTGCTGACCTTTGCCATTGCGCTCTGGCTCACGCCGCAAACGCCAGTCAGCATGGTGAAACTATGGGGCGACGGTTTCTGGAATCTGCTGGCTTTCGGTATGCAAATGGCGCTGATTATTGTCACAGGTCATGCCCTGGCAAGCTCAGGACCGGTAAAAAGCCTGCTGCGTACCGCCGCCTCAGCAGCCAAAACGCCGGCCCAGGGCGTGATGCTGGTCACCTTCTTTGGCTCGGTCGCCTGCGTAATCAACTGGGGCTTCGGCCTGGTGGTCGGGGCGATGTTTGCCCGCGAAGTCGCTCGTCGGGTGCCCGGTTCCGACTATCCGCTACTGATTGCCTGCGCCTATATCGGGTTTCTCACCTGGGGCGGCGGCTTCTCTGGATCCATGCCTCTGCTGGCGGCCACGCCGGGCAACCCGGTCGAACATATCGCCGGATTAATCCCGGTCGGCGATACCCTGTTCACCAGATTCAACATCTTTATCACGCTCGGACTGATCGTGGTGATGCCATTCATTACCCGGATGATGACGCCAAAACCGTCGGACGTGGTCAGTATCGATCCGGCATTGCTGCTGGAAGAGGCCGATTTTCAGAAGAAATTGCCGGCTGATGCTCCGCCATCGGAACGGCTGGAGGAGAGCCGTATCCTGGCATTGATCGTTGGCGCGCTGGGCATTGCTTACCTCGCACTCTATTTCGCTGAGAAGGGATTTAACATCACCATCAATACCGTCAATCTGATGTTTATGATTGCCGGCCTGCTGCTGCACAAGACGCCGATGGCCTATATGCGCGCCATCAGCGCCGCGGTACGTAGTACCGCCGGAATTCTGGTGCAGTTTCCCTTTTATGCCGGGATCCAACTGATGATGGAACATTCCGGTCTCGGCGGCCTTATCACGGAATTCTTCATTAACGTTGCCAATAAAGACACCTTCCCGGTAATGACCTTCTTTAGCTCTGCGCTGATTAACTTTGCCGTTCCCTCGGGCGGCGGCCACTGGGTAATCCAGGGACCGTTCGTTATGCCTGCGGCCCAGGCGCTAGGGGCCGATCTCGGTAAATCGGTGATGGCAATCGCCTACGGCGAACAGTGGATGAACATGGCGCAACCGTTCTGGGCGCTACCTGCGCTGGCCATTGCCGGACTGGGGGTACGCGACATTATGGGGTACTGCATCACCGCCCTGCTCTTCTCCGGCGTCATTTTTGTCATTGGTTTGACCTTGTTCTGACGGCAACCCTCACTTTAAGGAACAGAAGATGAAAAATTGTGTCATCGTCAGTGCGGCACGTACCGCCATCGGCAGCTTTAATGGCGCGCTAGCAACCACCAGCGCGATAGATCTTGGAGCAATCGTGATTAAAGCCGTTCTCGAACGCGCCCAGCTCGATCCACTGCGGGTTGATGAAGTCATTATGGGGAACGTGCTGCAGGCCGGGCTTGGACAAAACCCGGCGCGCCAGGCTCTGTTGAAAAGCGGTCTCGCCGAAACGGTCTGCGGTTTTACCGTGAACAAGGTTTGCGGCTCCGGTCTTAAAAGCGTCGCGCTTGTTGCCCAGGCGATTCAGGCTGGACAGGCGCAGGCGATAGTGGCGGGCGGTATGGAGAACATGAGCCTGGCGCCGTACCTGCTGGGCGCGAAAGCCCGCTGGGGCTATCGTCTCGGCGACGGAGAGCTATCCGACGTTATTCTCCGCGACGGCCTGATCTGCGCTACGCACGGCTATCATATGGGCATCACTGCCGAAAATGTCGCCCGGGAGTACGGCATCAGCCGGGAGATGCAGGATGAACTTTCACTGCAATCGCAGCTTAAGGCGATCACGGCTATCGAGAATGGTGCATTTCAGGCGGAAATCGTCCCCGTCAACGTGGTATCGCGCAAGAAAACCGTTGTTTTTGACCGCGATGAATTCCCCAAAGCCGACTCCACGACGGAAGGTCTCGCCGCGTTGCGCCCGGCCTTCGATAAAGCAGGTACCGTAACCGCCGGTAACGCCTCAGGGATCAACGACGGTGCGGCGGCCCTGGTAGTGATGGAGGAAGCGGCGGCGCTGGCGGCGGGGCTTAAACCCCTTGCCCGTATCAAAGCCTATGCCAGCTGCGGCGTCGCTCCGGCGCTGATGGGCATGGGGCCGGTTCCCGCCACGCAAAAGGCGCTGCAACAGTGCGGACTACAGCTTTCTGATATCGATCTGATTGAAGCCAATGAGGCATTTGCGGCACAGTTCCTTGCCGTCGGGAAAACGCTCGGCTTTGATCGGCAGAAAGTGAACGTCAACGGCGGGGCTATCGCGCTTGGGCACCCTATTGGCGCCAGCGGCGCGCGAATCCTGGTGACGCTGCTGCATGCCCTCTCTGCGCGGGATAAAACGCTCGGGCTGGCAACGCTGTGTATTGGCGGCGGCCAGGGAATTGCCATGATTGTCGAAAGAATGAATTAAAAAAAGGCCGGGGTATCCCCCCGGCCCTCTTCGCACAGCTACCGCAGATTATTCTTCATCTTCGGCGATGTCATCATCGGCATCAGCGTCGGTTTCCGGCGCGATATCATCATCGCCTTCCGCAACGCTGCCATCGATGGCATCCAGCTCTTCGTCATCAACCGGCTCAGCCACGCGCTGCAGACCCACGACGTTTTCGTCTTCCGCAGTACGAATCAGAATAACGCCCTGAGTGTTACGACCGACGATGCTAACTTCCGATACGCGAGTACGCACCAGGGTGCCAGCATCGGTGATCATCATGATCTGATCGCAATCATCAACCTGCACCGCACCGACCACGGAACCATTACGTTCGGTGACCTTGATGGAGATAACGCCCTGGGTCGCACGAGACTTGGTCGGATACTCTTCCGCCGCCGTACGTTTACCGTAACCATTCTGCGTAACGGTCAAGATCGCCCCTTCGCCGCGCGGAATAATCAGCGAGACCACTTTATCTTCACCGGCCAGCTTAATACCGCGAACGCCGGTTGCCGTACGGCCCATCGCGCGGACCGCGCTCTCTTTAAAGCGCACCACTTTGCCGGCCGCGGAGAACAGCATCGCTTCGTCGTTACCGTTAGTCAGGTCAACGCCAATCAGTTCATCGCCTTCATTCAGGTTAACGGCAATAATACCGGCTGAACGCGGACGGCTGAACTCGGTCAGCGCGGTTTTCTTCACGGTACCGCTGGCGGTCGCCATAAAGACGTTCACGCCCTCTTCGTACTCGCGTACCGGCAGAATGGCGGTGATACGTTCGTTGGCTTCCAGCGGCAGCAGGTTGACGATTGGACGCCCGCGCGCCCCACGGCTGGCTTCCGGCAGCTGATAGACCTTCATCCAGTACAGGCGACCACGGCTCGAGAAGCAGAGGATCGTGTCATGGGTATTGGCCACCAGCAGGCGGTCGATAAAGTCTTCTTCTTTAATACGGGCGGCTGATTTACCTTTGCCACCGCGGCGCTGCGCCTCATAGTCGGTCAGCGGCTGATACTTCACATAGCCCTGGTGAGACAGGGTGACCACCACATCTTCCTGGTTGATCAGATCTTCGATGTTGATATCCGCGGTGTTGGCGGTGATTTCGGTACGACGCTGATCGCCGAACTGCTCGCGCATGGCTTCCAGCTCTTCGCGAATCACTTCCATCAGACGATCGGCGCTGCCGAGGATATGCAGCAGCTCAGCAATCTGTTCCAGCAGCTCTTTATATTCGTCGAGCAGTTTTTCGTGCTCAAGGCCGGTTAGTTTCTGCAAACGCAGATCCAGAATCGCCTGCGCCTGCTGTTCGGTCAGATAGTATTGACCGTCGCGCACGCCGAACTCTGGCTCCAGCCACTCCGGACGCGCAGCATCATCACCGGCGCGTTCCAGCATCGCCGCCACGTTACCCAGATCCCATGGGCGAGCAATCAGGCCGGCTTTGGCTTCCGCAGGCGTTGGCGCACGGCGGATAAGCTCGATGATCGGATCGATGTTGGCCAGCGCAATCGCCAGCGCTTCCAGGATATGCGCACGATCGCGAGCTTTACGCAGTTCGAAAATGGTACGACGCGTCACCACTTCACGACGGTGGCGCACGAACGCTGAAAGGATATCTTTCAGGTTCATGATTTTCGGCTGACCATGGTGCAACGCAACCATGTTAATGCCGAAGGAGACCTGCAGCTGCGTCTGGGAATAGAGGTTGTTGAGAACCACTTCACCCACCGCATCGCGCTTCACTTCAATCACGATGCGCATCCCGTCTTTATCAGACTCGTCACGCAGCGCGCTGATACCTTCAACGCGTTTGTCTTTCACCAGCTCGGCAATTTTCTCAATCAGGCGCGCTTTGTTCACCTGATACGGAATTTCGTGCACGATGATGGTTTCACGACCCGTTTTGGCATCGGTTTCCACCTCAGCGCGGGCGCGGATATAAATTTTACCGCGACCGGTACGGTAAGCTTCCTCAATACCACGACGACCATTAATAATGGCGGCGGTCGGGAAGTCCGGCCCCGGGATGTGTTCCATCAGCCCTTCGACGGAGATATCTTCATCGTCGATATAGGCCAGGCAGCCGTTGATCACTTCCGTCAGGTTGTGTGGCGGAATGTTGGTCGCCATCCCGACTGCGATACCGGACGAACCGTTTACCAGCAGGTTAGGGATTTTGGTCGGCATGACGTCAGGGATGCGCTCCGTACCGTCATAGTTATCAACGAAATCAACCGTCTCTTTTTCCAGGTCGGCCATCAGCTCGTGGGCGATTTTCGACATACGGATTTCCGTATAACGCATCGCTGCGGCGGAGTCGCCATCGACAGAACCGAAGTTACCCTGGCCATCGACCAGCATATAACGCAAGGAGAATGGCTGCGCCATACGGACAATGGTGTCATAAACGGCGGTATCACCATGAGGGTGGTATTTACCGATGACGTCACCAACGACACGGGCGGATTTTTTATAGGCTTTGTTCCAGTCATTGCCCAATACGTTCATGGCGTAAAGTACGCGACGGTGTACCGGTTTCAGGCCATCTCGGACATCCGGCAGCGCACGGCCAACAATGACCGACATCGCATAATCCAGATACGAGCTCTTAAGCTCTTCCTCAATGTTGACCGGTGTAATTTCTCTCGCAAGGTCGCTCATCTAACCGCTATCCCTCTACTGTATCCCGGATTCAAAGGTCGCAAATTATAACACAGCCACGGTGATACGGGTAAACCTATACCCAATGAATTTCGCGCTGCGTCAGGCCGGCAAATGCCGGAGTCCTGCTGAGCTGACTTTAGTCAGTGATTCCCGGGCTAATGAACGGGCGCGGCGAAAGGCGATGGGTATATACGGTTTATTCATGGCGGCCAACTGATATACTCGCCGGTCTGAACAGAAAAGGAGTAAGAGCGCCCATGAATGCCGAAAAACAGCCGGTGGCCCACAACGTTGATCACCATGAAATCGCTAAATTTGAAGCCGTCGCCTCGCGCTGGTGGGATTTAGAGGGCGAGTTCAAACCATTACATCGCATCAACCCGCTGCGTCTTGGCTATATTGCCGAGCGTTCCGGCGGTCTGTTTGGCAAGAAGGTGCTCGATGTCGGCTGCGGCGGCGGCATCCTGGCAGAAAGCATGGCGCGCGAAGGTGCGACGGTGACCGGGCTCGACATGGGCTTTGAACCGCTGCAGGTGGCAAAGCTCCACGCGCTGGAAAGCGGCGTACAGGTGGAATACGTCCAGGAGACGGTAGAAGAACACGCGGCGAAGCACGCGCAGCAGTACGATGTGGTGACCTGTATGGAGATGCTCGAGCACGTTCCCGACCCGCAATCGGTGGTGCATGCCTGCGCGCGGCTGGTGAAGCCCGGCGGCCAGGTGTTCTTTTCCACCATTAATCGTAACGGGAAAGCGTGGCTGATGGCGGTCGTCGGCGCAGAGTACGTGATGAAAATGGTGCCGAAGGGCACCCATGACGTGAAGAAGTTTATTAAGCCGTCAGAGCTGATCGGCTGGGTTGATCAGACTAATCTGAAAGAGCAGCATATTACCGGTCTGCATTACAATCCGTTGACCAATACTTTCAAGCTGGCGCCCGGCGTTGATGTTAACTATATGTTGCATACAACCGCGAAAAACGCATAACGTCAGCAGTTTTTCATATGACGATCCGGTGATGATTGCGCGGCATCAAGCCGCGTAATTTTTACATCCGTTGAAGAAATCAGCACTCGATCAAATTTTCATTTTTATTTTCCAGTTTATTGACATCTTCGCCAGGCCTTATGCGACGTGGGCCAGGCGATTATTACGCTTGTGCAACCTCAAATTAACGTCAAAATCAACCCTTGTACTCAAAAGAATCCTTACTAAAATACTCACCATATAGCGTTTCTTTTATCTACAACCCCCTATATATAGTATTTATCCACAGAGTTAGTCACAACGACGGTCTGTGGATAAACGGGGGATATTTTCTCTCACGGACAGGTATAATCCACATGAATCAGAGTCTGCTGGTGACAAAGCGCGACGGTAGCACCGAGCGCATTAATCTCGACAAAATCCATCGTGTACTGGATTGGGCGGCAGAAGGACTGAATAACGTTTCGATTTCTCAGGTAGAACTGCGCTCCCACATTCAGTTCTACGACGGTATCAAAACCGCCGATATTCACGAAACCATCATTAAGGCGGCTGCGGACCTGATCTCCCGCGATGCGCCGGATTACCAGTATCTTGCCGCGCGCCTGGCGATTTTCCACCTGCGTAAAAAAGCCTACGGCCAGTTTGAGCCGCCGGCACTGTATGACCACGTCACTAAAATGGTGAAGAACGGTAAATACGACACGCATCTGCTGGAAGACTACACGGAAGAAGAGTTCAAGCAGATGGACTCGTTCATCGTGCACGATCGCGATATGAGCTTCTCCTACGCTGCCGTTAAACAGCTGGAAGGCAAATATCTGGTGCAGAACCGCGTGACCGGCGAAATTTCTGAAAGCGCCCAGTTCCTCTATTTTCTGGTCGCCGCCTGCCTGTTCTCCAACTACCCGCGCGCGACGCGCCTGGATTACATCAAGCGTTTCTACGACGCCGTATCCACGTTCAAAATCTCGCTGCCGACGCCGATTATGTCCGGCGTGCGTACCCCAACCCGTCAGTTCAGCTCCTGCGTGCTGATCGAGTGCGGCGATAGCCTGGACTCCATCAACGCCACCTCCAGCGCCATCGTGAAATACGTTTCTCAGCGCGCCGGTATCGGGATTAACGCCGGCCGCATCCGTGCGCTGGGCAGCCCGATTCGCGGCGGTGAAGCGTTCCACACCGGCTGTATCCCGTTCTACAAGCACTTCCAGACCGCGGTGAAGTCCTGCTCGCAGGGCGGCGTACGCGGCGGTGCGGCGACGCTGTTCTACCCGATGTGGCACCTGGAAGTTGAAACCCTGCTGGTGCTGAAAAACAACCGCGGTACCGACGCAAACCGCGTTCGCCACATGGATTACGGCGTACAGATCAACAAACTGATGTACACCCGTCTGCTGAAAGGCGAAGACATCACCCTGTTCAGCCCGTCTGACGTCCCGGGCCTGTATGATGCCTTCTTCGCCGATCAGGACGAGTTCGAGCGTCTGTACACTCTGTATGAAAAAGACGACAGCATTCGCAAACAGCGGATTAAAGCCGTTGAACTGTTCTCCCTGATGATGCAGGAACGCGCCTCCACCGGCCGTATCTACATTCAGAACGTTGACCACTGCAACACCCACAGCCCGTTTGACCCGGTTATCGCTCCGGTTCGCCAGTCCAACCTGTGCCTGGAAATCGCTCTGCCGACCAAACCGCTGGACGATGTCAACGATGAAAACGGCGAAATCGCGCTGTGTACGCTGTCCGCCTTCAACCTTGGCGCCATTGAGAGCCTGGATGAGCTGGAAGAGCTGGCGGTGCTGGCGGTGCGTGCGCTGGATGCCCTGCTGGATTACCAGGACTACCCGATTCTGGCGGCCAAGCGCGGCGCGATGGGCCGTCGTACCCTAGGTATTGGGGTGATCAACTTCGCTTACTACCTGGCGAGACACGGTAAACGCTACTCCGACGGTAGCGCCAACAACCTGACGCATAAAACCTTTGAAGCCATCCAGTACTACCTGCTGAAAGCTTCTAACGAGCTGGCGATTGAGCAAGGCGCGTGCCCGTGGTTCAACGAAACCACCTATGCCAAAGGTGTGCTGCCGATCGATACCTATAAAAAGGATCTCGACGCTATCGTCAGCGAGCCGCTGCATTACGATTGGGAAGCGCTGCGTGAGTCGATTAAAACCCACGGTCTGCGTAACTCGACCCTCTCCGCACTGATGCCGTCCGAGACCTCTTCGCAGATCTCTAACGCCACCAACGGGATTGAGCCGCCGCGCGGCCACGTGAGCATCAAAGCCTCGAAAGACGGCATTCTGCGTCAGGTGGTGCCGGACTATGAAAAACTGCAGAACAGCTACGAGCTGCTGTGGGAAATGCCGAACAATGACGGCTATCTGCAGCTGGTCGGCATCATGCAGAAGTTTATCGATCAGTCGATTTCCGCCAACACCAACTACGACCCGACGCGTTTCCAGTCCGGGAAAGTCCCGATGCAGCAGTTGCTGAAAGACTTGCTCAATGCCTATAAATTCGGCGTGAAAACTCTGTACTATCACAACACCCGTGATGGCGCGGAAGATGCGCAAGACGATATGGCGCCGTCCATCCAGGACGACGGCTGCGAAAGCGGCGCGTGTAAGATCTGATCCCCTCCTCGCTCTGGCGAGCGAGGAAACCTAAAAGCTCCGTACGATTTTCCCCCTCTCCTCCGGGAGAGGGTCGGGGTGAGGGGCAATAACACCACAGGACTCACATTTAATGGCATATACCACTTTTTCACAGACAAAAAACGATCAGCTGCTTGAGCCGATGTTTTTTGGCCAGCCGGTTAACGTGGCCCGTTACGATCAGCAAAAATATGACATCTTCGAAAAGCTGATCGAAAAGCAGCTCTCCTTTTTCTGGCGTCCGGAAGAGGTTGACGTCTCCCGCGACCGTATCGATTACCAGGCGCTGCCAGAACATGAAAAACATATTTTCATCAGCAATCTGAAGTATCAGACGCTGCTGGACTCCATCCAGGGGCGTAGCCCGAACGTGGCGCTGCTGCCGCTGATCTCGATCCCGGAACTGGAAACCTGGGTTGAAACCTGGGCGTTCTCTGAGACGATTCACTCTCGCTCCTACACCCATATCATCCGTAACATCGTCAACGATCCGGCGATGGTTTTTGACGATATCGTCACTAACGAGCAGATTCAGAAACGAGCGGAAGGTATTTCCCACTATTACGACACGCTGATCGAACTGACCAGCTACTGGCATCTGCTGGGGGAAGGCACGCACACCGTCAACGGTAAAACCATCACCGTCAACCTGCGCGAGCTGAAAAAGAAACTCTACCTGTGCCTGATGAGCGTTAACGCGCTGGAAGCGATCCGCTTCTACGTCAGCTTCGCCTGCTCCTTCGCGTTCGCCGAACGTAAGCTGATGGAAGGCAACGCCAAAATCATCCGGCTGATCGCCCGTGACGAAGCGCTGCACTTGACCGGCACCCAGCATATGCTGAACCTGCTGCGTTCCGGCGTAGACGACCCGGAGATGGCGGAAATTGCCGAAGAGTGTAAGCAGGAGTGCTACGATCTGTTCGTACTGGCCGCACAGCAGGAGAAAGAGTGGGCGGATTACCTGTTCCGCGATGGTTCGATGATTGGCCTGAACAAAGATATTCTCTGTCAGTATGTCGAATACATCACCAATATCCGCATGCAGGCGGTAGGCCTCGACCTGCCCTTCCAGACCCGCTCCAACCCGATTCCGTGGATCAACACCTGGCTGGTGTCCGATAACGTGCAGGTGGCGCCGCAGGAAGTAGAGGTCAGCTCCTACCTGGTCGGCCAGATCGATTCCGAAGTCGATGCCGACGATCTGAGCAACTTCCAGCTCTGATGAAACGCATTTTTTTGAAAATTTCTGACACTCGCCTGGAGTGTCAGGATGAACACCCTTCCCTGTTGGCCGCCCTGGAATCACATAACATCGACGTGGAGTATCAGTGCCGCGCGGGCTATTGTGGTTCCTGCCGCACGCGGCTGGTCTCCGGTCAGGTTGACTGGCTGACCGAGCCGCTGGCGTTTATCCAACCGGGAGAAATTTTGCCCTGCTGCTGCCGGGCGAAGGGTGATATCGAAATAGAGATGTAGCCGCTTAGCGAAATCCCATCCGCGCCGGCCGGCGCGGACAGGTTTTCCGCTCACACCGCGGGTTAGCGGTGTTCCCCCTCTTGTTGCAGGAACTGCACCGCCTTATCCGGGAAGTCGCTGAACAGCCCATCGACACCGGCCTTGTTGTACAGCAGGTCGAACAGCTGATCGACATTGGTGACGTAATCCGGCAGCTGGTCGGCGCGCACGGTATACGGGTGTACCACCAGATGCTGCTGATGCGCCTCTTGCACCATATTGGTCAACGCCACCTCGCCCGGTCTGGCCTGTGCCGCCACCAGCATATGGTAGTCCGGGCCAATACCGTCGGCGTATTGTGCGATCTGCCCCATCGCGCCGGGCTTAAACATCCAGTCGTAGCTGTAGTTAACCCATTTGCCGTCCGCCTGGCGCTGCTGGGTTTCGTTCCAGTCGGTGTAAGCGATCAGCTGCACCAGATTCAGGTTCATCCCCATCTTCGGCTCCAGCTCGTTCTTGATGCGCTTGAGCTCGTTAGCATCAAAGCATTGCAGATACACTTTATCCCGCTTGCTGGTGTAACCATACTTCTTCAGCACCTGCAGAACGCTGGCGGCGATATCCTTGCCTTCCTGATGGTGGAACCACGGCGCTTTAATCTCCGGGTAGATACCGATATTTTTCCCCGTGGAATGATTCAACCCCTGAACGAACTCAATCTCCTCTTCAAAGGTATGAACGCGGAAATCCGATTTTCCCATCGGAAAGCGTCCCGGGAAGGTCTGTACATGCTTACCGTCTTTAGGCTCGAACCCTTCGCTGAACCGCAGCGATTTGATCTCCGCCAGGGTGAAGTCGATCGCGTAAAAGCGGCCATCCTGACGCGCGCGCTGCGGGAATTTCTCCGCCACATCGGTGACCCGATCGAGATAGTGGTCATGCAGCACCACCAGCCGATCGTCTTTGGTCATCACCAGGTCCTGCTCGAGATAATCGGCTCCCTGGGCATAGGCCATCGCTTTCGCCGGCAGCGTATGCTCGGGCAGATAGCCGCTGGCGCCGCGGTGGGCGATGACTATCTTATCCCCTGCCAGCGCGGCAAAGCTTAGCGTGCAACCTGCCAGTAAAATCCCGGTCATCAAGGTCGTTATTGCCGTTTTCATACGCATTCCTTAAGACTGTTTCAGTTGCTGGTGATGGCGTTTTTCGCCGATCATCACCACCAGCAGCAGCAGTACCGCCAGTACGCTACCGCCGATCATCACCATGAAACCGCCATCCCAGCCGAAGAAGTCGACGGTGTAGCCGACAATCGCGCTGGCGGCGACGGAACCGCCGAGGTAGCCAAACAGACCGGTAAAGCCCGCGGCGGTGCCGGCGGCTTTCTTCGGCGCCAGCTCCAGGGCGTGCAGACCAATCAGCATCACTGGGCCATAAATCAGGAAGCCGATGACGATCATACAGGTCATGTCGATGCCCGGGTTGCCCGGCGGGTTAAGCCAGTAAACCACGGTCGCAATGGTCACCAACGTCATAAAGAAGACCCCGGTCGCCCCGCGATTCCCCTTAAACACCTTATCCGACATCCAGCCGCAAATCAGCGTTCCCGGAATACCCGCATACTCATATAAGAAGTAGGTCCAGGAGGATTTATCCAGCGCGAAGTGCTTCACCTCTTTCAGATAGGTCGGCGACCAGTCGAGAATGCCGTAGCGCAACAGATAGACAAAGACGTTCGCCACGGCGATATACCACAGCAGCTTGTTCGGCAGAATATACTGCTTAAAGATCTGGCTGGCGGTCAGCTCCTCTTCATGCTTTTCGCTGTAATCGTCCGGGTAGTCGTTCTTGTACTCTTCAATCGGCGGCAGGCCGCAGGACTGCGGGGTATCACGCATCATGGCAAAGGCAAACACCGCCAGCAGAATGGCGCCGAAAGCCGGCATATACAGCGCCGCGTGCCAGTCGTTAAACCAGGCCATCCCCAGCAGGAACAGCAGCGGCGGGATCCCGCCGCCAACGTTATGCGCGCAGTTCCACACCGAGACAATACCGCCGCGCTCTTTCTGCGACCACCAGTGCACCATCGTCCGGCCGCACGGCGGCCAGCCCATCCCCTGGAACCAGCCGCACAGGAACAGCAGAACAAACATCACCATAATGCTGGAGGTCGCCCAGGGCACGAACCCCATCACCAGCATCACCAGCGCGGCCAGGATCAACCCTGCCGGCAGGAAAATGCGCGGATTCGAACGATCGGATACCGACCCCATGATGAATTTCGAAAATCCATAGGCGATGGAAATACCCGAGAGCGCGAAACCGAGATCGCCGCGCGAAAACCCTTGCTCAACCAGGTAGGGCATGGCCAAAGCAAAGTTCTTACGAACCAGATAGTAAGCGGCATATCCGAAGAAGATGCCGATAAAAATTTGCCAGCGCAGACGGCGATATAGCGGGTCGATTTCCGCCTCTGGCAAACGCGCTTTATGTGGCGCAGGTTTAAAAATAGTTAACATAGCAGCCTCCGTGGCCATTTCTTTTCTACTGATACCGATAAGAAAAATCTAATCTAATCACCCACTTCTGATGCTGCGGGATGGTAGGCAAAGCCCGGCTCAGATACTGTGAAATATCGCACGTTTTGTTACAAAAATATGACAAAAAATTCCATTGTGAGCATGAAATCACATAACACGCTCGAATAACGCGCGAATATGCTCGAAATCAAACAACACACACTGTTTGTATGGCTAAATGGCGCAAAACGAACATAGAGGGACTTGAAGATGGCCGATAGCGGTGAATGTGATGTCATCATCATTGGCGGCGGCGCAACCGGCGCAGGGATCGCGCGCGACTGTGCGCTTCGCGGGCTGCGCGTAACGTTAGTGGAACGCCACGATATCGCCACCGGGGCGACCGGGCGCAATCATGGGCTGTTGCACAGCGGCGCGCGCTATGCCGTAACCGATGGCGAATCGGCCCGGGAATGCATCAGTGAAAACCGCATCCTGCGCCGCATCGCCCGCCACTGTATTGAACCCACTAACGGACTGTTTATCACCCTTCCCGAGGACGACCTGGCCTGGCAGCAGACCTTTATCAGCGCCTGTCAGCAGGCCGGTATCGAGACCCGCCAGCTGTCGCCAGCGGAAGCGCTGCGCATTGAGCCGACCGTTAATCCGGCTCTGCTCGGCGCCGTTCAGGTTCCCGATGGCACCATCGACCCGTTTCGTCTCACCGCCGCCAACATGCTCGACGCCCGCGAGCATGGCGCCACCATTCTCACCGGCTGCGAAATTACCGCGCTGATCCGCCACGCGGATCGCGTTTGCGGCGTACAGTTTTACGATCATCAACGACGCGAAACGCGCGCGCTGCGCGCCAGCATGGTGGTTAATGCCGCCGGGATCTGGGGCCAGCGGATCGCGGAATATGCCGATCTGCGCGTTGCGATGTTTCCGGCCAAAGGCTCGCTGCTGATCCTCGACCATCGTATTAATCGCCAGGTGATCAACCGCTGCCGTAAACCCGCCGACGCCGATATTCTGGTGCCCGGGGATACCATTTCGCTGATTGGCACCACCTCTGAGCATATTCCCTACGCCGAGATAGACGACAATCGGGTCACCGCCGCCGAAGTCGACATCCTGCTGCGGGAAGGTGAAAAGCTGGCGCCGGTACTTGGCCGCACCCGCGTACTCCGCGCCTATTCCGGCGTGCGTCCGCTGGTGGCCAGCGATAATGACCCCAGCGGACGCAGCGTCAGCCGCGGCATTGTCCTGCTCGATCACGCCGAGCGCGACGGAATGGAGGGTTTTCTCACCATCACCGGCGGCAAGCTGATGACCTACCGTCTGATGGCGGAGTGGGCGACGGATGCCGTCTGTCGCAAACTGGGCAACGGCGCCCCCTGTACCACCGCCGATATCCCGCTACCGGGCTCACAGGAAGCCAGCGAAACCACGGTGAAAAAAATCATCTCCCTGTCCGCCCCGCTGCGCGGTTCCGCCATCTATCGCCACGGCGACCGGACTCCCGCCTGGCTGGGGGATACCCGCCAGCATCGCAGCCTGATCTGCGAATGCGAAATGGTCACCGCCGGGGAAGTGCAGTACGCGGTCGAAAACTTAGCGGTCAACAGCCTGCTCGATTTGCGCCGCCGCACGCGGATCGGAATGGGTACCTGCCAGGGGGAGCTGTGCGCCTGCCGCGCGGCCGGGCTGCTACAACGCTTCAATATCACCACGCCGGCGCAGTCGCTGACCCAGCTTTCCGCCTTTCTCAACGAACGCTGGAGGGGTGTACAGCCCGTCGCCTGGGGCGATGCGTTACGCGAAAGCGAATTCACCCGCTGGGTCTACCTCGGGCTGTGCGGACTGCAGAAGGAGCATCAGGATGAAATTTGATTGCGTTATTATCGGCGGCGGGCTGGCCGGCCTGCTTTGCGGCCTGAGTCTCAACCAGCACGGCCTGCGCTGCGCGATCGTTAGCCGGGGCCAGAGCGCGCTGCACTTCTCCTCCGCATCGCTGGACCTGCTCTGCGCCCTTCCCGATGGCGAAGTCGTCACCGACGTGGCCCACGGGATCGCCCGTCTGGCAGAGCAGCTTCCCGCTCATCCCTACGCAACGCTGGGCGCCGACCTGGTGATGGCCTACGCCGCGCAAACCGAAGCGCTGCTGGCGGCCAGCGGGATCCGGATGCACGGCGCTGCGCACCAGCCGCATTGGCGCGTCACGCCGTTAGGCACTCTGCGCCCGACATGGCTTTCCCCGCAGGAAGTGCCGGTGGCCCCGTTAACCACCGGCCGGGTGGGCGTGATCGGGATCAGCGGTTTCGCCGACTTCCAGCCGCATCTGGCCGCCGCCTCGCTCCATCAGCAAGGCGTCAACGCCACGGCAGAGGAGATCGACCTGCCGCTGCTGGACATCCTGCGGGATAACCCGAGTGAATTTCGCGCCGCGAATATTGCCCGAATGCTCGACGAAGAGCGCCACTGGCCCTCCCTTCTCGCCGCATTACGCCCGCTGGCGCTGGCGTACGATTTACTGATCATGCCCGCCTGTTTCGGCCTCAATGACGGTGCGCTATACGCGTGGTTACAGGCGCAGCTGCCCTGTACGCTGCGCCTGGTGCCGACGCTACCGCCTTCGGTGCCGGGCATGCGTCTGCACCACCAGCTCCAGCGCCGTTTTATCCGCGGCGGGGGAACCTGGCTGGCGGGCGACGAGGTGACGCAAATCGGTCATCAGGATGGCGCGGTCACCGCCATCTGGACCCGTCAGCACGGGGATGTTGCGCTGCGCCCGCGCTTCGCGGTCCTGGCCAGCGGCAGTTTTTTCAGCAATGGCCTGATTGCCGACAAAGAGCGGGTGCGGGAACCGATTCTCGGCCTCGATCTCCAGCAGACCTCCCCGCGGGAGAGCTGGTATCAACGCGACTTCTTCGCCTCGCAGCCCTGGCAGAGCTTTGGTCTGAAAACCGATGCGCGGCTGCGTCCACTGCTACACGGCCAGCCGCTGGGCAATCTGTTTGCCATCGGTTCGCTGTTGGGCGGTTTTGATGCCATTCAGCTGGGGTGCGGCGGCGGCGTTTGCGCGGTGACGGCGCTGCACGTCGCAAAACAGATCAATGACCTTGCCGGAGGCGCGCGATGAACGATACCCGCTTTGAGAGCTGTATTAAATGTACCGTCTGTACGACCGCCTGTCCGGTCAGCCGGGTCAATCCCCGCTACCCCGGCCCGAAACAGGCGGGGCCGGATGGCGAACGTCTGCGGCTGAAAGACGGGGCGCTGTACGACGAAGCCTTAAAATATTGTATTAACTGCAAGCGCTGCGAAGTGGCCTGCCCCTCCGACGTCAAAATCGGCGACATTATTCAGCGGGCACGGGCGCAGTACAGTCAGCAAAAGCCGACGCTGCGCGATGCCATCCTCAGCCATACCGACCTGATGGGTACCCTTTCTACGCCGTTTGCTCCGCTGGTCAACGCCGCGACGGGACTCAAACCGGTGCGCCGGCTGCTGGATGCGACGCTAAAGATTGACCATCGCCGCAGCCTGCCGAAATATGGCTTCGGCACTTTTCCCCGGGCGTACCGTCAGCAGGCGGACCGCCAGGCGCAGTTCAGCGAACAGGTGGCGTTCTTTCACGGCTGTTACGTCAACTACAACCATCCGCAGCTCGGTCACGATCTGATCCGCGTCCTTAACGCTATGGGTACCGGCGTGCAGCTGTTAAGCAAAGAAAAATGCTGCGGCGTGCCGCTCATCGCCAACGGCTTTTTTGCCAAAGCCCGCAGGCAGGCGCTCAGCAACGTCGCCGCCATGCGGGAGAAGCCGCTGCCGATCGTGGCCACCTCATCGACCTGTACCTTTACCCTGCGGGATGAATACCCGCACCTGCTGGACGTCGACAACGGCGATATTCGCGATCGGGTCGAACTGGCGACGCGCTGGATCTGGCGCCAGCTGGATGCCGGGCGCCCCCTGCCGCTACGGTCGCTGCCGCTTAAGGTGGTCTATCACACGCCGTGTCATATGGAGAAAATGGGCTGGTCGCTGTATACCCTCGAACTGCTGCGGCAGATCCCGGGCTTACAGCTGGAGGTGCTGGATTCACAGTGCTGCGGCATTGCCGGCACCTACGGTTTTAAATCGGAGAATTATCCCTCTTCGCAGGCGATTGGCGCCCCGCTGTTTCGCCAGATTGAGGAGAGCGGGGCCGACCTTGTGGTCACCGATTGTGAAACCTGCAAGTGGCAAATCGAGATGTCCACCAGCAAACGCTGTGAACACCCGATCACCTTACTGGCGCAGGCGCTGGATGCGCCTGCCTGAGGAAAGATCAGTCGATGAACAAGGTATCCACGACGTTAATCCACCCGTGTTCACCGGCTACCGGCTGGCCGTTCAGCCAGCGGCGCAGCATGTTGAGGGCCATCATCGCGCAGACTTCCTGGCGAACCGCTACGCTATGGCGGGTCACGCTGAATTTAACCCGTAGCGCATGGGTCCCCTGCGGCGTCGACAGCACAAAGTTCAGGAAATCGGCCTCCTGGCCGCTGACCGCCAGCGCCAGGCCGGCGAAATGGTTGACCCGCCGTTCCGCCGTCCAGCGGGCCGACTGGGCCAGCGACTCTTCCTGGGAGGGCACCACTTCGCTTGCCAGCAGCGGCGCGTTAGCCCGCGAAAGCTGGAGCGCCAGCAGACCACCGGTAAACTGTTCGCTTAGCGTCAGGCTCAGCTGACGCTCCTGTAAACGACGGGCGATCTGCGCCGGCAGCCCTTCGGTGCCCTCAAAGATCAGGCTCTCCCCCGCCACCTTTTTCACTTCTGGCCACAGCGCCAGCATCGCTTCCCGCTGTGAATCCGGGCCGGTGAGCTTCAGCTCAATAATTGGCATCGAAGACCGGTAGCCCATCACCACGCCGGGAGGTAACGCTAACGGCTCGAGGCTTTGCGCCAGCTCGCTTTCCGAACGGCCAAAGGTGGTCAGACGCAGGCACAACGGCGGCGCAGACAGCGGGAAGCGCTGGCGGAGACGCGGTAAAATCTCCTGCTCCACCATCACTTTAAATTCCGACGGTACGCCGGGGGTGAAAAACATCAGGCAACGATTGAGCTGCACGGCAAAACCGCAGGCCGTGCCAACCGGATTGTTGATCATCTCCGCGCTGGCGGGGATTTCCGCCTGCTTGCGGTTGCTTGCTGCCATCGGCCGCCCGCGTTCAGCGAAGAAGCGGGTCATCGTCTCCAGCCATCCGGCGTGCAGAACCAGCCCTTCCCCCTTGGCGGTCGCCGCGGCCAGCGCGCTCAGATCGTCGCTGGTCGGCCCCAGGCCGCCGTTAACGATCAGCACATCCGCCTGCTCGCTACGCTCGCGTAAAACCGCCACCAGGGCGTCAAGATCGTCGCCGACGGTATTGCGGCGCGTTAACGGTAACCCCTGATTGAAAAAGAAATCTGCCAGCCACGCGGCGTTGGTATCAACAATTTGTCCGTGCAGTACTTCATCGCCGGTGGACAGCATTTCCACATTTAACATTTTTCACTCCTTGCCTGCCAGGTGGGAATACTATACACGTCATCCGCGCGGCTGCCTCGTTGTTGGCGAGCTTAATGCATCCGGAATGATGTGGTACGGACGGCGCGGGCAGGATACGGCGCGGACAGGCCGCGCCATGGTAGGATCAGAAGCTGGCGCTGACGCCGACGTACGGGCCGTCTGCGATCGTATTGTCTTTGTTGCCGTCTTTTCCTTCGAGGGTCAGATAGCGATAGCCCGCTTGAATGCTCAGAGGACGCATGATTGTCCAGCTCGCGCCGGCATTGGCTTCCTGATAGCTCTGGATACCGCTGGAGAGCGAGTCCGGAGAATAATAGTATTCGCCGAACAGGCGGAAACTGTCGCCAATTTTCCACTGCAGGCCGCCGCCGACTGCCGCCGCGTAACCTTCATCGCCGCTCTTCGGGTTGGTATAAACCCCCTTCCCGCCGACCGTAGCCAGGAACGGACCCAGCGGGACATTCAGGCCGAGGCCTAAGCCTGCCGCATCACCGTCATTATCGCTGTGCATCCAGTTGCCGGTGACCGCCAGCCCGGTTGATTCGGTACCAAAACCGACGCCAAGGTTGGTGTAGTGCTCGCCCACCTGCCCGGTCACGCCGATCGCGTTGGCCGCCGTCGAGACCAGCATCATGCCCGCCAGGCCTAAAAACATGCTCTTTTTCATTTTTACTCTATCCAGAAAACAAGAATCAAAAAAGTCCCAAAAACCGCAGAATTGTACTGCCGAATGCTGAGGAATCAATGCACTAAAACGACCTTTATTCGCGTGATTGTAAACAGTTGCTACGAATGTTCTGACACAGAGGGTGGCAATGATGCTTGCAGTTTAACGAGGCGGCTCGCAAACTGGTTCTCCTGAACATTTTGTCGATCGTCAACTCAAGGAGATAACCATGCGTCAAAGGACTATTGTCTGCCCGCTGATTCAAAACGAAGGCCACTACCTGCTGTGCAAAATGGCCGACGATCGCGGCGTATTCCCCGGACAGTGGGCGCTTTCCGGCGGCGGCGTGGAGCCTGGCGAGCGCATTGAGGCGGCGCTGCGTCGGGAGGTTCGCGAGGAGCTGGGGGAAGCCCTGCAGCTAACGAGCATCACCCCGTGGACCTTCAGAGACGATATTCGGGTCAAAACCTATGCCGACGGCCGCCGGGAAGAGATTTATATGATCTACCTGATTTTCGACTGCATCAGCGCCAATCGCGACGTCACCATTAATGAAGAGTTTCAGGAGTATGCCTGGGTTAGCCCCGAGGATTTATCGCGTTATGACCTGAATGTCGCCACCCGTCAGACCTTAACCCTGAAGGGCCTGCTGTGACTGCGTCGGCTAATCCGCCGCGCGCAACGTGGCATTGACCCATTCACTTAACGCCCGGCGGGAGATTTTAATTCCGCCGGTTTTCAACCTTTCAGGTAGCGTCAACCAGCGAACCGGCTGCTGAAAGCGCGCCAGCTTATCCTCCGCCCAGGCCGCTAAACTGGCGATGTCGCACTGCGCATCGCACTCCACCACCGCCACCGGGCGTTGACCAAACTCGCGATCGGCCAGCGGGACGATAAACACCTGCTGCACCTGCGGATGGTTCACAATCACCCGCTCCACCTCTTCAGGCTGAATACCTTCGCCGCCGCTGAAAAAGAGATTATCCATCCGCCCGAGGATCGTCAGTTTACCGTCGCGCAGCTCACCGCGATCGCGGGTGGCAAACCAGCCCTGCTCGTTCACCAGCGGCTGAACGCCGCCGTCACGCCAGTAGCCCGCCGCCATGCTGTCGGCACGCAGCCAGACTTCGCCCGCGACAACTTTCAGCGCTCGCCCCGGCAGCGGCCGCCCGACATCCGGCGCGCCGTCGGCCGCTTTTCCGCACACCGTCGAGGCGAACTCCGTCAGGCCGTAGCCGCACCAGCAGCGGATCCCGCGTTCGCGGGCCTGTTCGGTAAGCGCTACGGGAATCGCCGCGCCGCCCAGCAGCACCGCTTGCAACGAGATCTCCGCCGCGCTGTTGAGCAACCGCCACAGCTGCGTCGGCACCAGCGAAGCATGGCTGCAGCCCCGTAACGCCTGCTCCAGCGGCTGTTTTTCCCGTACCGTCAGGCGCGCTCCGGCCAGCAGCCAGCGCCAGACGATGCCCTGCCCGGAGACATGAAACAGCGGCAGCGACAGCAGCCAGTCATCCTCAGGCGCCAACGGCATCATCGCCAGAACCCCCTGCGCGCTGGCCAGATGCGCACGACAGCTGTGGACGGCGGCTTTCGGCAGGCCGGTGGAACCAGAGGTCAGCGTCATCGACGCCAGACGCTCTGCGCACCAGGCTGCCGCATGTTCACCCGTAGCGCGATGTAGCGTCAGCGGCTGATAATCCCGCGCCAGCGGCTCGCCGTTCAGTTCCAGGGCGTAGCGGAGATCGAGGGTGGGTAACAGCGCCGTCAGCAGGGAAGACGGCAGCTGTGGATTCAGCGGCAAGACCCGCGCGCCGCACTGAAGCAGCGCCAGCCATGCCAGCAGGGTTGACGGCTGATTGTAGGCCCGCAGCAGCACCCCCTCCCCCGCGCTCACCCCCTGAGCGCAGAACCCGGCGGCCAGCGCATCCACTCTGGCACACAGCTGTCGCCAGTTCAGAACGTCGTCGTTCAGGCGCAGCGCAGGGGCAGCGCCACGCTGCTGGCGCCAGTGGCGCCACGGCCAGTCGCTGAATATCACAACAGCGGCTCCAGGGTATCGCTCTTCAGGCAGGGCAACGTGCTGTCCGGCCATGGGCGAATCAGCTGCGCACGCATCAGCGCCAGGGTATCGAGGCCGGGGATAGTCTGCGGCGTCAGCCATGCGGCAATCCGCGCCAGCTGTGTCAGACCCAGGCTCGATTCAATCGACGAGCTGATCACCGCCGTCAGCCCCAGCGCGTGGGCCGCCGCGACCTGTTCCTGCACTTTTTGCAGGCTACCGGTCAGGGTCGGCTTAATCACTAGCGCTTTCAGCCCCGGCTCGGCCTGAAAGCGAAAATCCGCTTCACGCAGACTCTCATCCCAGGCAATCGCGATACCGGTCTCTCTGGCGAAGGCCCGGGAATCGTCGCGGCTTTTGCACGGCTCCTCAAGGAAGGCGATGCGCTCGCGGTATTGCGGATTGACGTATTTCGCAAACTGCTGCGCTTTGAGCGGCGTCCAGGCGCGGTTGGCATCAAGGCGCAGCGACAGCTCAGGTATGGCTTCCAGCAGCAGGTTCACCACCATCCCGTCGCGCACCGCCTCATACAGACCGACCTTAACCTTTGCCACCTTCTCGCCGGGCATCGCCGCCAGCCTGGCAAACAGTTCATCCGGGTCGCCGGTACACAGCGGCGCCGCGCGATAATCCGCGCTCTGCGGCAGCTCATCGCGCAGTTCCGCCAGCGCGCAGCTAACGCCGAAGGCCGCCGAAGGTGGAACCGGATAAGGCGGCTGTTCGCCTTGCCGCCAGGCCGTAGCCCACGCCAGCAGCGCGGACTGCGCCTGTTCCAGCGTCTCCGGGCTGAATCCCGGCAGAGGAGAAACTTCCCCCCATCCCTGGCGCTCGCCCTCCTGCAGGTGGATGAACAGCCCGTCGCGAGTTTTTAGCCGCCGTTCACGCAGGACCACACCCGCGTCCATCGGGACCTGCCAGCGGTATACCTGCGCCTGACGCATTATGGATTCCGTTTAAATTTGCTGAAGTCCGGCTGACGTTTCTGGTTAAAGGCGTTACGTCCTTCCTGACCCTCTTCGGTCATGTAGAATAGCATGGTGGCATTGCCCGCCAGCTCCTGCAGCCCCGCCTGACCATCGCAGTCGGCGTTTAGCGCCGCCTTCAGGCAACGCAGCGCCATCGGGCTGTTTTGCAGCATTTCACGACACCAGCGCACGGTCTCTTTTTCCAGATCCGCCAGCGGGACGACGGTGTTGACCAGCCCCATATCCAGCGCCTGCTGCGCATCGTACTGACGGCACAGGAACCAGATTTCACGCGCTTTTTTCTGCCCGACGATGCGTGCCATATAGGATGCGCCCCAGCCGCCGTCGAACGAACCCACTTTCGGGCCGGTCTGGCCGAAAATGGCATTCTCTGCGGCAATCGTCAGATCGCACATCATATGCAGCACGTGGCCGCCGCCGATAGAGAAGCCCGCCACCATCGCCACGACCGGTTTCGGACAGGTACGGATTTGACGCTGGAAGTCGAGCACGTTGAGATGATGAACGCCGGAATCATCCTGATAACCGCCGTAATCGCCGCGCACTTTCTGGTCGCCGCCGGCGCAGAAGGCCTTATCGCCTTCGCCGGTCAGGATGATGACGCCGATATTGTCATCATAGCGGGCGTCAGACAGCGCCTGGATCATCTCTTTCACCGTCAGCGGGCGGAAGGCGTTGCGCACCTGCGGACGGTTAATGGTGATTTTAGCAATCCCATCCGTCGATTTCTGGTAACGAATATCGGTATAGCCTTCGGAGCAATCCTGCCATTCCACAGGGGCGTAGAGTATTGCTTCATCAAGAGAAATCATAGAATGTCCTTTGGTTAACTCGCTAAAAACTGTGCCAGACACGACACCACCGCCGTGGGATTTTCCCGATGCGCGTTATGCCCGGCATGCTGAATAAGATGTCGCGTCGCGGCAAGATCGCGTGCAATCGCGCGAAATTTGTCATCATGTTCGCCGCAAAGATAATGAAAAGGGTAGCGGCAAGCGCGCAATGACGCGCGGAGATCGGGCTGCGAGGCCAATGACGTCGCCTCCAGCATCGCAGCCAGATTGGCGCCGTCATTGCGGCTGCGCAACGCAATGAGCGTCTCCCGCTGCTGCGGGCTGAGGGAGGCGAAAACCGGCTGTTGATACCAGTCGGCAAAGACCGCGGAGAGCGGCTCGCGGCGAAAACGCGCCGCCCACCCGGCATCGGCGCGACGGCGCAGCAAACGCTGGTCGTCATCCTGCAATCCAGGATGAGCGCCCTCCACCACCAGGCCGCGCAGCCCCTGGCGCGGCTCGCTGGCAAAAACCATCGCAACCCGTCCACCGAGGGAGTAGCCAATCAACCAATAGTCGCGTATGCGATAGTCCGCGAGGGTTTCCTGCAACCGCAGGCAGACATCGGCGAATCCGCTGACCTCAACATCGCGCGAAGCGCCATGACCCGGCAGGTCGATATAGAGGCGCGGATACGCCGCGAACGCGTCGCCGACCGCTTGCCATTCCCGACGATCGCCGGAAAAGCCGTGCAAAAAGACCAGCCAGGGATAGCCCGGCCGCCCCTTTTCACTCGCGGCATGCAGCGTCATAGCCGGCTGACCTGAGCCAGCAGCTGCTGCAGGGTATGCGTCCCCTCGGTTTCGTTAACCACCAGCTCGATCAGCGTCGCCCCCGGCAGGCGCCAGGCACCGGCTAACGCCGCCTCCAGCTCATCCCAGTTCGTCGGGCGATGATAAGCAAGATCAAACATCGCCGCGGCGTGGCGGAAATGGACATCCTGCGGCATCAGATAAAACTGCCGCCGCTGTTCCTGCGGCGTCGGCAGCAGAGAGAAGATCTGTCCGCCGTTGTTGTTCACGACGATCAGCACCAGCGGCGCGGAGGCCTGACGCAGCAGCGCCAGGGAGTTCAGATCGTAGAGCGCGGAAAGATCGCCGACGATCGCCAGCAGCGGGCGCGCATTAGCCCGCTGGACGCCCGCGGCGGTCGCCAGCAGGCCATCAATACCGCTGGCGCCGCGGTTGCTGTAGACCGGGTAACCCGCCGGAAGCTGCGACAGGGCATCGATTAAGCGCACCACCAGGCTGTTGCCGACAAACAGCTGTCCTTGTTCCGGCAGATAGCGACTGATCCGCTGGGCCAGCTGGGCTTCGCCGAAGGTTTCGCTACAAGCGACCGCCGCCTGCCAGGCCTGTTTCGCCAGGACCGGGATCGCCGTCGCCCAGGGCTGGCGGTTTTCCGCCGGGTGCAGGTCCAGCCAGCGATCCACCGGGCAAACCAGACGGCGGCCGCGGTGATGCGCCGGATCCAGGCGCCCGGGTAAATGATCCACTATCCAGTATTCATCCGCTTCGCAGGTTGCCTGCCACTGCAGCACGCGCTTGCCGGTCAGGCTGCTGCCCAGCTGGACCACGATTTGCGCCTGTTGCAGTTCGCTGACCGCCTTGCCGTTGGCCAGCCACAGATCGGCACACGGCAGCGGCTGTCCGGTTTGGGAAAGGACATCGCCAATCAGCGGCCAGCCGAGGGTTTTCGCCCACTCCGCTGCCTTTTTACCTTCGGCGGCGCTCATGCGCCCGGCCACCACCACCCCGCGCTTCTGCCGCCAGAAAAACCAGTCGCGCTGTTTTTCACTTTCCAGATGCAGCGACTGGCTCAGCCAGGGCTTATCGCTGTGCCACCACTCGCCAAGCTGCTGCTGCCAGGCCACGCCGGTATCATCCACCTCGCCGTACAGAGGCTCGGCAAACGGACAGTTAATATGGACGCCGCCGGAATGCAGCGCCCCCAGCGCCTGGTCAATCGCCGATACCAGCCAGCGCGCGGGTACCTCCTGCGACGGGCGCGGCAACGCGAGGGTCTGCGACGGATGGGAGGCGAACATCCCCGGCTGGCGAATCGCCTGGTTAGCCCCGCAGTCAATCAGCTCAGGGGGACGATCGGCGGTCAGCAGGATCAGCTTTTCCCCGGTGAGCCCCGCCTCAATCAAGGCCGGATAGAGATTGGCCGTCGCCGTACCGGAGGTGACAATCACCGCCACCGGCTGCCTGCTGGCTTTCGCCAGCCCCAGCGCCAGATGACCAAGACCGCGTTCGTCAAAATGAGTATGGGGAATCAATGCGCGGTTTTCCGCCGCTGCCAGCGTTAAGGGTGTCGAGCGCGAGCCCGGCGCAATGCAGATATGCTGCACGCCGTGGCGGGTTAATGCTTCGAGGATCACCGCCGCCCAGCGTCGGTTAAATGCGCTTACTGACATGAAATTGTCCGGTATCAAATATTGAGGCTAAGTATAGGTAATACATAGTGATGGAGTTTTGATATGCATCATCTACGTTTTTGTCAGTAACAACGAGCGTAGCCCGGCCGCTTTATTCTCAATCTCCTGCCACTCCTGTTCAGGATCGGAACCGCTGACAATACCGGCACCGGCATACAGCCTGAGCGTCTCGTTGTCGATTTTCGCCGAACGCAGAGCCACGCAGAACTCGCTTTGCGCCAGCGACAGATAGCCGGCGGAACCGGCGTACCATTCCCGGGTGAAGGGTTCATGACGGGTAATAAAATCCAGCGCCGCCCGGCGCGGTAACCCGGCAACGGCCGCGGTGGGCTGCAGCTGATGCAGGCAGCGCGCATCATCCGGCTGATACAGCTCGCCCCGGATGCATCGGCGCAGGTGCTGCACCTTGCGCAGCCGCACCACCTGCGGCGGCAGCACGTCCAGCGCACGGACGTCATCCCGCAGCCGCTGGCAGATATCCTCCACCACCAACCGATTTTCACGCTGGTTCTTATCGTCTTTCATCAGCCAGTCGGCCAGGCGCTGCGCCTGCCGATCGTCGCTATGGCTGGCCACGGTTCCCGCCAGCGCTTCAGTACGCAGCAAGGTTCCATCCCGCCGCCACAGCCGTTCCGGCGTGGAGCCTAAAAAGGCCTGCTGCGGGTTAAAGGCCATCATAAAATGAAAACAGCGGCGGTTGCTGCGACGGCTGGCGGCCACGATCGCCCGCGGATCGAGTGGTCCGGCAAACCGCACATCCGTCGCCCGCGCCAGCACCACTTTATCCAACTCCCCGGCGGCAATCGCCCGGGTCGCCTGCACAACCAGCCCGCGCCACTGCGGATAGGGTGGAAAATGCCGCTCGCCGACCATCGCCGGCAGCGCCGCCGGCTGCGACTGTTCAGGCGTTAAGGTACGGAGAAATTCGCGGGCCGCGGCGGCATCTTCACGCAGCGACGTCTCGCTGCACAGCACCAGGCGCAGGCTTGCCCGATCGCCGACGCGGCGCCATTCCAGCCTCGGCAGGAGTAAGCTCCCCTGCTGCGGATCAAACGCATTAAGGCCGCAAATGCGCAAATCCTCGCGCCCGTGATGTTGCAAAAAGCGATGGGCTTCCGTCAGCGAAGCGAACGTCCTGGCCGCGCCGAGCGCGGCAAGCTCTTCATCCCCCTGCCGCTGCCGCCAGTAAAACTGCGGCCAATGCGCCTGATGACCGCACCACAGCAGAGGATCAAAGGCGTCATCGGGAGGGAAAGGAATAGCGAAAATTCGCGTGCCGCAAGACGGCGGAAAATCCTCAGCCAGACAGCCATGTAAGCGTTCGAGCGCAGTGGAAACAGACAGCACGCAAACCTCCACGCATTAAAAACCACACATTATACGGGGTACTACCCGGAAATAGCAGTACCCATGATGAGGGAGAGGGCTTTAAGCGGGGAGGCGAAGTCGCTTAATTCACCGCCGCTTCGCGGGCCATACCAATATGGGCAATGCCATCTTCATCATAAATATCCGTCACCGGCTGAAAACCGAAGCGGCCATAGAATCCCTGCAGGTGCGCCTGAGCGCCGAGGTAGATAGCCTTATCCGGCCAATGCCGCTGACAGCTGGCCAGCGCATGCTCCATCAATTGATACCCCAGCTTTTCACCGCGCACCGCCGGGCTGACGATGACCCGACCAATCACCACCGGTTCAATATCTTCAGCGCTTTTCAAAATGCGCGCATAGGCCACCAGCTCATCCCCGCGCCAGCCGAGAAGATGGCGGTTTTCACCGACCAGATCATCGCCGTCGATATCCAGGTAGGGGCAGGTTTGCTCGACAACAAACACTTCGCAACGCAGTTTCAGGAAAGCGTATAGCTGCGTAACGGTCAGCTCACCGTGATGAAGATCCTGCCATGTAATCATTAACTGCTCCTGTATACTCTGTTTTTTCACCCGCGCCCTGAGGACACTGGACGATGGAATTAACATTTTTGGGGACATCCGCAGGCGTGCCTACCCGTACGCGTAATATGACGTCTATCGTGCTGAATTTGCAACAGCCGACGGCGGCGGAGATGTGGCTGTTCGACTGTGGGGAAGGCACCCAGCATCAGTTTCTGCATACCCCATATCACCCCGGTAAACTGAATAAAATTTTTATCACCCACCTGCACGGCGACCATCTGTTCGGTCTCCCCGGCCTGCTGTGCAGCCGCTCCATGCAGGGAAACTCGCTGCCGCTGACGCTGTATGGGCCAGCGGGACTGAAAGAGTTCGTCGAGACCGCGCTGCGCCTCAGCGGTTCATGGACCGATTACCCGCTGTCTATCGTCGAAATCGGCCCAGGACTGGTGTTCGATGAACAGGGATATCGGGTCAGCGCCTGGCCGCTGGCGCATCCGGTGGAATGCTACGGCTATCGCATTGAGCAGCACGATAAACCCGGCACCCTCGATGCGGCCCGGCTGATTGCCGACGGCGTGCCGCCGGGGCCGCTGTTTCAACGCCTGAAACAGGGAGAAACCATCACCCTGGAAGATGGCCGGACGATCGACGGGAAGCGCTATCTTGGCCCGGCGACGCCCGGCAAAAAACTGGCGATTTTTGGCGATACCGCCCCTTGCGAGACGGCGTTTGAACTGGCGCGCGACGTTGACGTCATGATTCATGAGACGACGCTGGAGCAGGCGATGGCGGAAAAAGCCAATAGCCGCGGCCATTCGTCGAGCCAGCAGGCAGCGGCGCTGGCCCGCGATGCCGGCGTCAGTATGTTTATCGCTACCCATTTTAGTTCGCGCTATGACGCTGAAGGCTGCCGGCGCCTGCTGGCGGAGTGTCGGGAGGTTTTTCCCCGGACGCTGCTGGCCGAAGACTTTATGGTGTACAGCCTGAGCTAGCCGGGCTGGAAGAGATACAGCAGAGAAACGAGGCAAAAAAATGCCTGCCCGTCGCGCGACGAGCAGGCATGGCGCCAGGACCGGCGGTGTGAACCCCGGCCCAGGTGATTACATCAGCGGCGTTGCCAGTTGCACAATGCTAATCAGCGGCTGCGGCCACACGCCGAGCACCAGAACCAGCAGAGCAGAAATCAGCACCACGATACCGCCCGCGCTGTACTGCCAGTTCGACGGCGCATCGCGGTTCAGTTTATCCGGCGCGCTCAGGTACAGACTCACCGCCACGCGCAGGTAGTAGTACAGACCGATCGCCGAACCGATCACCACGGCGGCAACCAGCCACCACAGGTGCGCGTGGACACCGACCGCCAGGACGTAGAACTTACCGATAAAGCCCAGCGTCATCGGGATACCCGCCAGCGACAGCATCATCACCGTCATTACCGCCGACAGAATCGGACGGTGCCAGAACAGGCCGCGATAGGAGTACAGCGAGTCGGCATCCGGGCCACGGTACGGGCTGGACATCAGGCTCACCACGCCGAACGCGCCGAGGCTGCTGAACAGGTAACCGGCCAGATAGACGCCGACCGCTTCCATCGACATTTCACCGCTCTGCAGGGCGATCAGCGCCACCAGCAGATAGCCAAGATGCGAGATGGAGGAGTAACCGAGCAGACGCTTGATGTTGGTCTGGCTCAGCGCCATCAGGTTACCGAAGATAATGGAGGCAAAGGCAATCAGGCCCAGCACCACGCGTACCGCTTCGCTGTTGCCCACCGGCATATACAGGAACAGACGCATCACCACGCCGAAGATGGCAATCTTGCTGGCGGTCGCCAGGAAGGTTGATACCGGCGCAGGCGCGCCCTGGTAAACATCCGGCGTCCACAGGTGGAACGGCACCAGCGACAGCTTAAAGCCAAGGCCGACAATCATCAGGCCCAGACCCGCCAGTAGCAGCGGCTCGTGCAGGGCGTTATCCGCCAGGCTTTTACCCAGCGCCAGGAAGGACAGGTTGCCAGAGTTGGCATACACCAGCGCCATACCGAACAGCAGGAAAGAAGAGGCTGCGGCAGACAGAATGGTGTATTTGATACTCGCTTCCAGCGAACGCTTCTGGCGGAAGGCATAACCGATAAGGCCGAACAGCGGCAGCGAAATTAATTCGATACCGAGGAACAGCGCAGCCAGATGGTTGGCGCCTGCCAGCAGAATGCCACCCAGCGCGGCGATGAGCACCAGCAGGTAGAACTCTTCTTTGTTGTCCTTGTAACCTTCAAGCCATGGGTACGCGAAGGTACAGGTGGCCAGACTCGCCAGCAGCACCAGCCCGGTATAGAGCATCGCGTAACCGTCAACGCGAATCAGCGGCGTGACGTCCATCGCGCCGTTTTGCCCCACGAACCAGAGCGAGATCAACGCGGCGTTAAGTCCAAGAACCGACAGCGTGGCATTAAGGAAATGATTGCGTCGCCACGCAATGGAGAGCATCACAACCACCACCGTCAAGCCGACGATCAGCAGCGGTAGCAGTGCGATCAGTTGTTGTGGAGTTATTGTCATGGCGAATTACGGCCTTGTAGTAGAAACAGAATTAACAAACCACTGCTGAATGTTGCTCATCGCAGCATGTGAGGTGTCCAGAATCGGCTGCGGGAAGAAGCCCAATAGCACCAGCAGCACCACCAACAGCAGAATAATCGACAGCTCGCGCAGAGACATGCCCGGCAGCTCTTGCGCCGCGATTTCGCTCTTCGCTTTGCCGAAGTACGCGCGATGCAGCATCGCCAGCGAGTAGACGGAAGCAAAGACCAGACCGAAGGTGGAAATCACGGTAATCAGCGGCACCACTTTATAGCTGCCGAACAGAATCATGAATTCGCCAACAAAGTTACCGGTACCCGGCATCCCCAGCGTCGCCACGGCAAAGAACATCGACAGCGCCGGCAGCCATTTAATTTTGCTCCACAGACCGCCCATCTGACGCATATCGCGGGTGTGCAGGCGTTCATACAGCTGGCCGCACAGGATGAACAGGCCGGCTGCGGACAGACCGTGCGCAATCATCTGAATCACCGCGCCCTGGTACGCCAGCTGGCTGCCGGTATAGATAGCAATCAGCACGAAGCCCATGTGGGACACGGAGGTGTAAGCAATCAGGCGTTTGATGTCGTACTGGCAGAAAGCCATCCACGCGCCGTAGAAGATACCGATAACGCCCAGCCACATGGCGACAGGAGCAAACTCGGCGGAGGCATTCGGGAACAGCGGCAGAGCAAAACGCAGCAGACCGTAGGCCGCCGTTTTCAGCAGGATCCCGGCGAGGTCAACGGAACCGGCGGTCGGCGCCTGAGAGTGGGCATCCGGCAGCCAGCCGTGCAGCGGAACCACCGGCATTTTCACCGCGAAGGCGATGAAGAAGCCGAGCATCAGCATGTATTCGACGCCGTGGGACATCGGGGTCTTCAGCAGATCTTCATAGTTGAAGGTCCACACGCCGGTGGCGTTAAAGTGCACGAAGGCCAGCGCCAGAATGGCGATCAGCATCACCAGACCGCTCGCCTGGGTATAGATGAAGAACTTGGTTGCCGCCGTGATACGCGTTTTACCGTCGGAAGCCTTATGGCCCCACAGCGCGATCAGGAAGTACATCGGCACCAGCATCATCTCCCAGAAGAAGAAGAACAGGAACATGTCGATGGCAAGGAACACGCCGATAACGCCGCCCAGGATCCACATCAGGTTGAGGTGGAAGAAGCCCTGGTATTTTTCGATTTCGCGCCACGAACACAGCACTGCCAGCACGCCGAGCAGACCGGTCAGCACCACCATCAGCAGCGACAGACCGTCGATAGCCAGATGAATGCTAATACCGAAGCGTGGGATCCACGGCATCACGAACTCTGACTGCCACTGCGGAATACCCGCAGATTGCGTCAGCGAATAACCGCCCTGCAGCCACAGCTGCAGAGAGAGCACCAGCGTCAGTCCCATGGTAATCAGCGCAATCCAGCGCGGCACCTTCACGCCAAAGCGTTCAGTCTGCCAGCACAGAAACCCGCCGATAAAGGGGATTAGTATTAACCAGGGTAATAGCATAGCTAAGTATGTCCCTTATATTCTCACTTCCGAACAGGCTATCGCACTCGCCGATGACGCCCGGACTTCAGAAGCAGTTACCTAAAATTCATTCTTGGTTCACAAACCCGGCAGCGGACCGCCGCCGGGGATATTCACTCAACCCACAAACTCAGCGCAGTACCATCAGCAACGCCAGTACGACAACCGCTCCGACGCTCATTGATGCCACGTACCAGCGTAAATAACCGTTCTCGCTTAGCAGCAGGCCTTTACCTGCAAAGCGGGAAAGGATCGCCGGAATGTTCATCATGGCGTTCAGCGGATCGCTCTTCAGCAGCCAGGCGATGCCGAGGAATGGTTTCACGAACACTTTGTCGTATAACCAGTCGAAGCCCCAGGCATGGAACCACCATGTGCCCAAGAAGCGGCCAGGCGCGCTGTTGGCGATAGAGGTCACCAGCGTGCGTTTGCCCAGCCACAGCCATGCGGCGATCAGGATGCCGGCGATAGCCACGATCCCGGAGGTGATTTCCAGCGTCATCACGCGACCGTGCTCAAGCTCGGTCGTCTGCGGCAGCACGCCCTGCAGCGGCGGAACGATCAGTGCGCCAACGAAGGTCGACAGAATCAGCAGAACAATCAGCGGCAGATGGTGGGTAATCCCCTTCCCTGCATGCGCGTGGATCTGTTCTTTGCCGTGGAACACGATGAAGATCATGCGGAAGGTATACAGCGAGGTCATGAACGCCCCGACCAGGCCGGCTACCATCAGGTTGATATGACCGTTGGCCATCGCCCCGGCCAGAATTTCATCCTTACTGAAGAAGCCTGCGGTAATCAGCGGCAGGGCGGACAGCGCCGCGCCCCCCACCAGGAAGCAGACGTACACCAGCGGAATCGACTTACGCAGGCCGCCCATCTTGAAGATGTTCTGCTCGTGATGACAGGCCAGGATAACCGAACCGGAGGAGAGGAACAGCAGCGCTTTAAAGAACGCGTGGGTCATCAGATGGAAAATCGCCGCATCCCACGCCTGCACGCCCAGCGCCAGGAACATATAGCCAATCTGGCTCATGGTCGAGTAGGCGAGCACGCGTTTGATGTCGGTCTGCACCAGCGCGGCGAAACCGGCGAGCACCAGCGTCACCGCCCCCACAATACCGACCAGATGGAGAATTTCCGGGGTCATCAGGAACAGGCCGTGGGTACGGGCGATCAGGTAGACGCCCGCGGTCACCATGGTTGCGGCGTGGATCAGCGCGGAGACCGGCGTTGGACCCGCCATCGCATCCGCAAGCCAGGTCTGCAACGGCAGCTGCGCGGATTTACCGACCGCACCACCCAGCAGCATCAGCGTCGCCCAGGTCAACATGTTGTTGCCGGCTTCGAAGTGCTGCGGCGCCAGTTCGACCATTTCACGGAAGTTCAGCGTCCCCAGTTCGTTGTAGAGAATGAACAGCGCAAAGGCGAGGAACACGTCGCCGATGCGGGTCACCACAAACGCTTTCATTGCGGCGGCGCCGTTTTTCGGATCGGTATAGTAGAAACCGATCAGCAGATAGGAGCACAGGCCCACGCCTTCCCAGCCGAGGTACATCAACAGCAGGTTATCGGCCAGCACCAGCACCACCATGCTCGCAATGAACAGGTTGGTGTAGGCGAAGAAGCGGGAGTAGCCCTCTTCCCCACGCATATACCAGGAGGCGAACATGTGGATCAGGAAGCCAACGCCGGTAACCACGGAGAGCATGGTCAGCGAAAGACCATCCAGAACCAGGTTAAAACCGATGTTGAAATCACCCACCGACATCCAGGTCCACAGCGGGACGCTGACCGCCTGTTTGCCGTTCGCAAAAAAGTCGACGCCGACAAACGCGGTCACCAGCGCCGCCAGGCCGACTGACCCCATCCCCACGGTGGCGGAGAGGTTTTCCGACCAGCGGCCACGGGAGAATGCCAGCAGGACAAAGCCAATCAATGGCAGAAGAATGGTTAAGGCAAGCATGTTCATCCACGCAACTCACTTACTGAATCGATGTTCAGGTTCTGGCGGCGACGATGGAGCTGCAGCAACAGCGCCAGGCCGATACTCGCTTCCGCAGCCGCGAGGCTGATGGCGAGGATATACATTATCTGACCGTCGGTCTGGCCCCAGTAGCTGCCGGCAACCACGAAAGCCAGCGCCGCGGCGTTGATCATGATCTCCAGGCTAATCAGCATAAACAGCAGATTGCGACGGATCACCAGACCCGTCAAACCGAGAACAAACAGGATCGCGGCGAGGATCAGTCCATGTGTTAAGGGGATCATGCGTGTTCCTCCGTTTTTCTTTTGTCGCTATCGCCCTGGCGGTTGCTCAGCACCTCACCGACGCGCTCTTCGCGGCCGATGTGGAAGGCGACAACCAGACCGGCCAGCAGCAGCATGGAGGCCAGCTCCACCGCCAGTACGTACGGGCCAAACAGCGCAATACCCACTTCTTTCGCGCTTATCGCCGCGCCATCGATGCCCTGATCGTTAAGACCGAGGATGGCGTAAACGATAACCACCAGCAGTACCGCGGACAGAATCGCCGGGCCAATCCAGATCCCCGGCTGCAGCCATTTGCGTTCCTGTTCGATTTCGCTGCCGCCCAGGTTGAGCATCATCACCACAAACACGAACAGCACCATGATGGCCCCGGCGTAAACGATGATTTCCAGCGCCCCGGCGAAGTAGGCGCCCAGCGAAAAGAACACCCCGGCAATCGCTAACAGCGAAATGATCAGGTACAGCAAGGCATGTACCGGATTGGTGTGGGTGATCACCCGCAGGGTCGCGAGGATGGCGATAAGGCCACAGATATAAAAAGCGAATTCCATTGCCCTCTCCTTACGGTAACAGGCTCTTGACGTCGATAGGCTTAGCTTCGTTCTCTGCTTCGCCCTTATCTTTGCCGTCGATTGCCATACCCGCCATCCGGTAGAAGTTATATTCCGGGTATTTGCCCGGACCGGAAATCAGCAGATCCTCTTTTTCGTACACCAGGTCCTGACGTTTGTATTCGCCCAGTTCGAAGTCCGGGGTCAACTGAATCGCCGTGGTCGGGCACGCTTCTTCACACAGACCGCAGAAAATGCAGCGCGAGAAGTTGATACGGAAAAACTCCGGGTACCAGCGGCCGTCTTTGGTCTCTGCTTTTTGCAAAGAGATACAGCCTACCGGACACGCTACCGCACACAGGTTACAGGCAACGCAGCGCTCTTCACCGTCCGGGTCGCGCGTCAGCACGATACGGCCACGATAGCGCGGCGGCAGATATACCGGCTCTTCCGGGTACATCTGAGTTTCACGTTTGGCGAAGGCGTGCATCCCGATCATCCAGATACTGCGGACCTGGGTGCCGAACCCCACCAATAATTCTTTTAAGGTCATGGTCAATTCAC
>NZ_JBJDNH010000035.1:0-60577 GCF_044900465.1 Klebsiella sp. NPDC088457
ATCGCCGAACGCAACCGGGGCTATGACGCATGATGATGCCCGTTCCGCAAAAAGCCCCTTTTTCTGGCTTGCTTCCTTTCGCCGTTTCCAGGTATAGTTTTCTCGCTGTCGCAAAATCGGCAGCCGGGCGTAGGAACCCGTGTTTAACTATGGCGACACCAGACGCGCCTTGCGTCTTTTTTTGTGTCCGTGCCTTGATGCACCCATTCAATACACAGTGGCCTTTTCGCCATTGTGGGTATCGCGTAATGGTGGCTCAGGCGGGGCAGCCTTCGGGCTGGCCGGTTCTCATAGTTACCGGTATTCCTACCCCCGTCTGGGCTACCACCCATGAGCGTAGGAACTCCGGTGGTGGCTGTAACCAGCTAACTATGGAGGTTGCCCCTATGGCTACGACCCTCACCCCGTCACACCCGCAGTTTGTCTTTGTGTTTGCCGCCGTTCGCCGCGCAGACCGTCAGCCCCGTATCTGTATGCTCCGCGCCGTCGCCGGAGATGAACACGCCGCACGTCTTTCCCTCGTTCGCGATTATGTCCTCTCGTTTGCCGGGCGTCTGCCGGTGGCGGAGGTGCGCGCATGAAACAGCCCGCTATCACCGTCAAAGACCTCGAATGTCTGGAGCACCTGCGTAACGTCGGCCAGTTCGTCGGCGAGCTGATGCAGGTGCAGGACTGTACCTCCCTGCGTCGTGACCCGGCCCAGCAGTTACAGCTCACCTCCGTGATTTACCTCATGACCGCCCAGCTCGACGGCGTGGTCGAGCGCTGCAACCACCGCTGGTTCACCGGGGAGGGCAACGTATGAAAACGCCATTACCGCCCGTATTACGTGCCGCCCTGTATCGCCGCGCCGTGGCCTGTGCCTGGCTGAGACTGTGCGAACGTCAGCACCGCTATCCCCACCTCACCCTCGACGCGCTGGAAAGCGCCATCGCCGCCGAGCTGGAGGGCTTCTATCTGCGCCAGCACGGCGAGGAAAAAGGCCGCCTGATTGCCTGTGCATTACTGGAAGATTTGATGGAGGCCGGGCCGCTGAAAGCCGCCCCGTCGCTGTCCTTCCTCGGGCTCGCCGTGATGGATGAGCTCTGCGCCCGCCATATCACATCGCCTGTACTGCACTGAGGGAGAAAAAACCATGAAAATGAACGTAACGGATACGGTAAAACAGGCGTGCGGCCACTGGCCGCGCATTCTCCCGGCGCTGGGAATGAAGGTAATAAAAAACCGCCATCAGGCCTGTCCGGTATGCGGCGGCGCTGACCGGTTCCGCTTTGACGATAAAGAGGGGCGCGGCACATGGTTCTGTAACCAGTGCGGCGCCGGTGACGGCCTGAAACTGGTTGAGAAGGTGTTTGGCATATCGGCATCCGAGGCCGCCGGGAAGGTGAACGCCGTCACCGGGACGCTGCCGCCGGTAGCCCCGGAGGTGACAGCGGCCGCAGAGGCCGGAACGGAGACCGACCGTAAAGCGGCGGCCGCGCTGGCCGTCAGGCTGCTGGAGAAAACCCGCCCGGCCACCGGCAACGCCTACCTGACCCGCAAGGGATTTCCCGCCCGGGAATGTCTGACGCTGACCACGTCGCACAAAACCGGCGGCGTGGCCTACCGTGCCGGTGATGTGGTGGTGCCGCTGTATGATGAGTCCGGCACGCTGGTTAACCTCCAGCTTATTAATGCTGAGGGTCTCAAGCGCACCCTGAAAGGCGGGCAGGTCAAAGGGGCGTGCCATCTTATCGACGGACAGAAACAGGCGGGAAAACGCCTGTGGATAGCGGAGGGCTATGCGACGGCCCTTACCGTGCATCACCTGACCGGGGAAACCGTCATGGTGGCGCTGTCGTCCGTGAACCTTCTTTCTCTGGCGAGCCTTGCCCGCAGCAGGTACCCGGCCTGTCAGATTATCCTTGCCGCCGACCGTGACCTGAACGGCGACGGCCAGACTAAAGCCGCCGCGGCCGCAGCAGCCTGTGAGGGCGTTGTCGCCCTGCCGCCGGTGTTTGGTGACTGGAATGATGCGGTGATGCTGAAGGGGGAGGACGTGACGCGGAACGCCATTTATGCCGCCATCCGGCCAGCAGCACAAAGCCCCTTCGACACCATGAGCGAGGCGGAATTTACCGCCATGAGCGCCAGCGATAAGGCGATGCGGGTGCATGAGCATTACGGCGAAGCGCTGGCCGTGGACGCCAACGGCCAGCTCCTGTCCCGCTATGAAAATGGCATCTGGAAAGTGATTCCGCCGTCTGATTTTGCCCGCGACGTGGCCGGACTGTTTCAGCGCCTGCGCGCCCCGTTCTCATCGGGGAGAATTGCGTCGGTGGTGGAGACCCTGAAACTGATTATTCCGCAGCAGGATGCACCGGCACGCCGTCTGATTGGTTTTCGCAACGGGGTGCTCGACACCCAAAGCGGGATATTCAGCCCGCACAGTAAATCGCACTGGCTGCGCACCCTGTGCGACGTGGAT
The DNA here is from genome assembly GCF_044900465.1 of Klebsiella sp. NPDC088457. Classification (NCBI taxonomy): domain Bacteria; kingdom Pseudomonadati; phylum Pseudomonadota; class Gammaproteobacteria; order Enterobacterales; family Enterobacteriaceae; genus Klebsiella; species Klebsiella sp. NPDC088457. Next base: position 2,468 of record NZ_JBJDNH010000035.1, read on the forward strand.
TTTACCCCGCCGGTGGAGGGGGAAACGCTGGAAACCCACGCGCCTAACTTCTGGCGCTGGCTCGACCGGGCGGCCAGCAGCAACCCGACAAAACGTAATGTGATTCTGGCTGCGCTGTTTATGGTGCTGGCGAACCGCTACGACTGGCAGCTCTTTCTCGAAGTGACCGGCCCCGGCGGCAGCGGGAAAAGTATCCTCGCCGAAATTGCCACGATGCTGGCCGGAGAGGATAACGCCACGTCAGCCGCTATCGACACGCTGGAAGACCCGCGCAAGCGTGCCTCTCTGATTGGCTTCTCGCTCATTCGTCTGCCTGACCAGGAAAAATGGAGCGGTGACGGTGCCGGACTCAAGGCCATCACCGGCGGCGATGCGGTCTCCGTTGACCCGAAATACCAGAACCCGTATTCAACACATATTCCGGCGGTCATTCTGGCCGTGAACAATAACCCGATGCGCTTCACCGACCGCAGCGGCGGCGTGTCGCGTCGCCGGGTGATTATTCATTTCCCGGAGCAGATAGCCCCGGAGGAGCGCGACCCGCAGCTCAGGGATAAAATCGCCCGCGAGCTGGCCGTCATCGTGCGCCAGTTGATGCAGCAGTTCAGCGACCCGATGAGCGCCCGCGCCCTGCTCCAGTCGCAGCAGAACTCCGACGAAGCGCTCAGCATCAAGCGTGATGCTGACCCGACGTTTGATTTTTGCGGCTATCTGGAGGCACTGCCGGAGCCGGACGGGATGTATATGGGGAACGCCAACATTATCCCGCGTCAGCCGCGCCTCTACCTGTATCACGCCTATCTGGTGTACATGGAAGCCCACGGCTACCGGAACGCGCTCAGCCTGACCATGTTCGGCAAGGGGCTCTCAGCCATGCTGAAAGAGTACGGTCTGAATTATGAGAAGCGCCGCACAAATCAGGGCATGCAGACCAATCTCGCTCTCAGGGAGGAAAGCAACGCCGACTGGCTGCCGAAGTGCGACGAACCCACCGCGACATAACCTACCCGGACCGGCATTGCCGGTCTTTTTTTACCGGCACACCGGCCAGAGTGAACAGTAAAGTGTTCACTATTCACTGAGTGTTCACCAGATAACACAATGAAATTAAACAATAAAAACCCTGAGTGAACAGTGTGAACAGTTTTTCCAGAAAAAACTTTTTACCCTCAAAAGTGATCATACCGCTCAGGGCGTGAAGCAGACTTCCGTAGCAGTTGTTCATATGTTAATCTCTTATGAATCCAAAATGATAAAAAACGACATTCCCTAAAGGTAATCTATGGATTTAGATGCGTTTTTCCAGGATTTATATCAAATTGATTCTGATGAACTAATTACAGATTTCTGTCGTAAAAATATTTTACACGGAACCCCGTATGTGTTTTCATCAAATGATGGCGATTTTTATGAGTTCAGAAAGAGAATTGGTGATTTCTTTAAAATACCATTTTATGAAATTTACATCATGGGTTCTGCAAAATTAGGATTTAGCCCTTTTAAAAAGAAAGAATTTGATTATGACTCAGATATAGATGTTGCGTTAGTATCACCGATTTTATTTGAGAAAATAATGGGTGACATTTCTGAATTTCAAATGAGTTTCAGGAAAAACCGTAGTGCCGTTCAAGAAAGGGAACTTAAACAATACCACTTATTTCTTGAGTATGTTGCTATGGGCTGGATAAGGCCAGATAAACTGCCTGTTTCGTTCCAAATGAAAGAGTTTAAAGATAGTTGGTTTGATTTTTTTAGAAGTATATCTAATGGTAAATCCGAAGTTGGGAATTATCAAGTAACTGCTGGTGTTTTCAAAAGTTACAGTCATTTAGAGAAATACACAGTTTCGGGATTAAAAGATCTTAAAAACGTCCAAAGAATAGGCAGGTAATATGGTAGATCAAATAAAGGCATCAGTTACAAACCCTACAATTGCCGATATATATGAAAAAATTGACTCAAACAGACTGATTTTAGCACCAGATTTCCAGAGGAAGTTTGTATGGACTCAAGATCACCAAGAACAATTTCTAGATACCATATTAAATGGATATCCATTCCCTGAGGTATACGTTTGCCAAGGAGAAACTGATGTCAGAAAACTACGCACAACTCAAAAAATAATAGATGGTCAACAGAGATTAACAACCATAAAAAATTACATAGAAAATAATTTTTCAAAAGATTTAAAATTGGTTAAATCTTTTGATTCTCTCAATGAAGAGGAAAGGGGAAATTTCCTTTCTTATCAGATAGTTTTGCGGGATATTGGTAAAGTTGAAGATAGTTTGGTCAAGGAGATATTTCGTAGGATTAACCTAACTAAATTCAAACTTGAAGATATTGAAATACATAATGCGATTTATGACGGCCATTTCATCCGAACAGCTAAAGAGTTAGCTGAGCAGATTGATCTTACTCAATTCGGAGTTTATTACGAATCTGAAATGTCTAGAATGGCAGATGTTAATTTATTTTTATTAGTTATGTCTACCATTGAAAGAGACGGATATTTCCCAAGAGATAATGAACTGGAAAGATGCGTTGCAGAATTCAATGAAGAATATCCAAATGCATATAAAATGAAATCTTTGATTTTGAAGGTTATGTCTGAAATTAAGAGTTTTAACCTAGAAGCTGACTCTATCTGGTTCAGGAAGTCATGTTTCTTCACTATGATAGTTGAGTTATGCTGGGCAAAACAACTCCCTAGCGACATCGTTAAAAGATTAAATTCGCTAGATAACATTATAATGGGTAGCAAGCAAGATTTAACTAGTGATACTGGAAAATTTTATCGCGCAATGTATTCTGGAACTAATGATAGAAAATCAAGAGTTATTCGTTCTGAGGTATTCAGGAAATACATTTTAAATTAGCGAAAATCTTGGTTAGTATCTCAGCAGCAGTTGGAATATGGGAACTCTAACTAATCTACTATTTTTCTAAAAAAAGCTTTGCACCTACCCAGTGCAAGGCTTTTTTTTCAAAGTTCAAGGTTAATTATATTAACCGCCCCGTTCTAAACGGGGATTAAATTATATAATCAATCAAAAAAATAATTACCATTTATAATATAAAGTTTTTAAAAATAAAATTAATACGGCAATTTATTATTATACTTTTTATTCAATTTTAAAGGACACGGTGTCGCAGCTTTAAGTTCCGCTCTTCGCTCACTGCAAACTATAACGCTTGTACCTACGGTCTGTTGAGGTGAACAGTAAAGTGTTCACTGTTCACCGAGTATACACACGCTAACACCATGAAAATAAATAACAAAAATGCTCAGTGAACAGTGTGAACAGTTAAACCCAAAAAAACTTTTTACCCCCTCACCACCATCGTATTGCGGTGATGGTCGCCGGAAACATGCCAGAAACGCGCTGAGGTGAAGAGTTGACTGTTCACTCTTCACCAACTAATCACCACCAACCAACAGGAAAATAACAAGAAAAATACCGAGGTGAACCGTGAGAACATTTAAAAGCAACAAAACTTTCTTATGGTATTTGAGGTCCGGTTAGGATCCGGGTTTCGGATCCTAACCGAATGGGGCGTTAGTCTTTAATTAGATAGTAATATCAAACAGCTAAGTTTGATATGGTCGCAAAAATGGTTGGGGGCACAAAAGGGGGCATATAATTTTTGATTTATATATTATCTTTTTAATTTCATTAAGTTATGACATGATTTGAGTCCGGCCTTCGCACCTTTCCCATTTTTAAAAAATCAGCTCAGTGAAATATTTTACTTTTCTTGCATGCCCAATCTTACCTCATTCTTTCCCGCACAAAGGCAACTGTGAGTGTTAATGGCGTTAGACTGTTAGCTCACAGCTTGCGAGTATCTGCCTGGCTTAAACTCTGTCTGCATCTCAGCCAGATTCCTGAAGAGAACATGCATATCCTGATAAATTTCACTATTTGCCATAACCCATATATTACCGCCAGAAGCCGACCATCAAAAAAATAAGATTACTTTAAATAAAATCATAAAGTTAAAATGGACTGTCGGCTAAACAGCTTATACCCTAATCCGCATGTTATAAAATAGTATTGGGTGGTTTATGGCTCTACAAGGAAAGTTGATTTTGAACGGGGCAGACTATGCACCTTTCAACCTGTACGGCGTGGGCGTGTTCATGGCTTTTTCCGGTAATGGTGTTTACCGAAACAAAGGAGCGTGTGGAGCTGTAAAAGGGGATGGCCCGTTGCCTCCTAGAAAATATTGGATAGTTGATCGTGGTGCTGGCGGGTTCCTTTCAGGATTGAAAGCCAAAGGACAGGATACATGGAACAAGATTAGGCACGGCGCAGAGTTTGGACGTGATGAATGGTTTGCTCTGTATAAAGATGGTTGGGGCATTGAAGACGGAACCTGGATTAACGGTGTTCACCGTGAATTATTCCGGCTTCATCCTGGAACATTATCAGAGGGCTGCATAACTATTGCCCATAACTCCGACTTCGCACAAATTCGCAATGCATTGATGAACACATCGCTTATTCAGGTTCCGTGTATGCGTTCTCTTATGGCTCGTGGCTGGGTTGAGGTAGTGGCTAATGGCAACACCAACACTTGCCCGTAGATGGGGCGAAAGATTGCTAAAGACGGCTCTATTTCTGCTGACCGGTATGGCTGTGGGGATAATATTAGGCAATCCAGAAATTTACATTAATCATGCAATTGCATCAAAGATAAGTGACCTTGTTTACGACGATATTAACGCAGAAACCATGTATGACACTTATTTTTACCTTGATGTTCTGGCAGTAGTTATTATCACCACTGTTATTTAATAACGATGAAGTTGATCAGAAAAATAACGAGCAAATGAAATGTCAATCCCTCCGTACATGTGGCTAAAAGATGATGCCGGCGCAGACTGTAGTGACACGCTGTCAGAAGGTTGTATCACCCTTCCACATGATTCAGATTTTGCCATGTTACGCAATGCGTTACTGAGAACACAGCAGGTATATGTTCCTTGTATGAGTAAACTAAAGGCATACGGCACAATTGAAGTGATTGCCAATGGCAAAACATGCCCTTAGCTTGTTCATTAAGATAGCGCTGTTTTTTGTGGTTATGGCGATTGTCTCTAAGATAATTCCTTACGACGGTTTAGTCAGTTCAATCATTGGTCTTTTCGATTACCAAAGCGCCAGTAATTTTACTAGCTTCATACTAGGTGCACCTGATTTAGAGGTGTGGGAATCGTTACATATTTACTTCAGTATCCTGATTAATACCCTGATCAGTGTTCCTGTCATGAGTGCGATTATTACCGCTTACAGCGGCGTTACGCATAAGGTTAGTCCAACCAATCTCCCTGAGGATTGGATTTTATCCACACTGCGACGTTTAGCTAAGTTATTTGCGTTCACGTTGTTGTTCTGGATACTGTTCCGCTTTCTGCCTTACCAGGCTTTTCTCCCCGATGGAGAAAAATATTCAGATCTCATTATTACGGCAATCATCACTTTCAATTTTTTGCTAACGGTGGCTTGTTATCGGGTCATTATGAATAAAATCACAACTAAAAGGAGTTTGTAAAATGCCTGTTCCGGCTTATATGTGGCTTAAAGATGATGGCGGCGCAGATATTAAGGGATCTGTAGACGTTAAGGATCGTGAAGGGAGTATCGATATTATTGGTTTTAGTCACGGTTTGAACATTTCGGTGGACGGAGTCAATGGCAAGATCACTGGCAAGCGATCGCACTCTCCAATGATGATTGAAAAGGAGTTTGATAGTTCCAGCCCGTATCTATATAGCGCCGTATCTATGGGTCAGACGCTGAAAAGCGCGGAGATTCGCTGGTATCGCATTAACTATGCAGGGCAGGAAGAGTGCTATTTCATTATGACCCTTGAGGGCGTGAAGATTACAGGCGTGAATCCGGGTATGCCAAACGCTAAAATGGCCGGTAACTCGCAGATTAATCATATGGAATCTATTGCTCTTATGTACAATAGAATCACATGGCGCTATGTCGATGGTAACGTGCAGTATACCGACGACTGGAATGTGAGAGCGTAGCCGGATAGATAAGGGAGCGTGACGGCCCCTCAGCATGCTCACACGTACCGTAGGCTTGCGCGCCTCAGCGTTAACATGACATGGCCTTTCATAGCGATCGCCGCGCAAAAGCTCTTCTACTAAATTATTTCGCACATCCCGACCATACCTGATGTAATACCTTATTGAGGGTGGATGCGTTTGTCTTAAAATACTCTATTTCCCCCCGGAATAGCTAAAATGAAAAATAACCGCTCCTGACCTATCAGGAGCGGTATTTATTATGTTCTCGCGGCTTTCCCCGCAATCACCCCAATAAACTCCCGGATCTGCTTCTGCTTCCTCGCCGACAGCTTCTCCACCCGACGCATCGCTTCTTCCAGCTCCGGTTCCGGCTCTACCGCCGTCAGCACGATACATCCCGCCATCACCCGGGCTTCCACCTTTGTGCCCGTCGCGAACCCTGCGGCTTCCAGCCACTGGCCTTTCATCGTTAACGCCGGAATAGGGCTGTAATCCGGAAAACGGCTCACATAGCTCACGGTTAACTGGCGCTTATTTTTCGGCGACACTTCTGGATCGCATGAATCTGCAATACAATCGGTTTCAGTCATAATTGCTATTCCGTATAAATAGTGATTGTGATGAGCGATGCGGGTGTGTTGGCGCACATCCGCATCGCGCTAAATAACACCTGTAAATTTAGCCAGTAATAAAAACAAAGTCCAGCGGATAATAAAACTTAATCGGCACCTTCTGACTTATTTTAAGAACCGGGGATTATATTGAAGAGTGATCTTTACAGTGGAGAAATAGAGTGCATGAATGGATTTATTTCTTGCTGGTAATTAAATGAGTTAACGCTAAATATTATTAGCAACCATCGGGGAACAACGTCAGCCCATCCCCCATCCCGCGAATAAGCCCGCTCGCCTCAGCGCTGATACCAGCCCGCCACCACTTCCGCCAGATCGTCCTCAACCGTATAAAAATAACAGGCCGGGATTTTCAGCACTTCCGCCAGCCGGCAGGCCAGCGCGAAATCAGGGGTGTGGATCCCGCGTTCATACTGGTTCATCCGCGCGCTCGCCGTCGCCTCATCGATACCCGCGAGGATGCCCAGCTTCTGCTGGGAAAGCCCCGTTCTGAGGCGCGCTTCTTTTAAACGGTGCGGCAGCATGATGATCCTGAAAGGCTGGAGACAGAATCACGATTTTGGAAGCTGTTAGTTGAAAATGTACTAAGTATTACTTAGTGTGGTGGTGGGAATTTGCACGACTTCGCGAACGCAAAGGGATAAATGAGATGAACAGAACTGATATGCATCCGGCTGATATTATTGCGCAATTGAAAAAGCGCAACCTGTCGCTGGCGGCGGTGTCGCGCCAGGCGGGGCTGAGCTCGTCAACGCTGGCCAACACGCTGTCTCGCCCCTGGCCCAAGGGGGAGTTTTTAATTGCCCAGGCGCTGGGGATCGACCCTGCGGAAATCTGGCCGAGCCGCTATTTTGACCGGGAAGGTAATCCGATCGACAGGAAGAAACTGATTCGTTCGAAGTGTGAATGATTCGCACCCGCAGGCCTGATGTGGATAGCTATTCGCAGGGCAGGACATCCGGCCACCGGCTAACGCCGGTAGCCAGATGTATAAAGTGACAAGGAGAAGGGAACATCCCTGTTCCCGGAGCCCTTAAACCAGCAGCTCCGCCTGGCCGCTCAGCAGGCTTTTATGCGCCGTCTCGCAAATCCGGCTGGCCTGTAGCCCGTCGTCTGCGCTGGCGGCATAGGGGGTATCGGTCTGCACCGCTTTAATAAAGTCATTAATCGGGTCAATACCAAACCCGCTGGCGACGCCGTCGCGGTAGGTAATGAAGTAGCTGTTCGGGGTCTTAACCGTTTGCTGGCCGAAGATCTCCAGCCCGCGGTTTTGTGAATCGGAGCGGATCCAGGCGTTATCGCACAGCACCGCCATGCGCCCGTCGTTGTCTTTCGGGAAAGCGGCGGGCAGGACCCAGCTGTTTTCAATGACCCATGAACTGCCGTCCTCCATCAGCAGGGTGCTTTGCACGCTGTCCCAGGTGTCCAGCCCTTTACTCGCCAGCAGGCGTTTCTGCCCGACGGCGTAAACCGATTTCACCTCCTGCCCGCTGATATAGCGCACCATGTCGAAGCAGTGCGATCCGAGGAACCACACCGGCGAACTGTGCGCTGACCAGGCCAGCCAGTCGGTGGGAACGGCGATCACATCATCCATATTGATATAGCCGCGCAGGATCCTGCCGCTTTCCGCCTTCTGCACCTCCATGCGCACGCGGATCGCCGCCGGATCCCAGCGCTTGTGAAAATCGACGCCGACGGTTACCCCATGCTCCCTGGCGGCGGCAATAATCGCCTCGCAGTCGGCCACCGAGGTCGCCAGCGGTTTTTCAATCAGCACATGCTTACCGTGGGCAATGGCCTGCAGAGCCGGTTCCTTATGGAAAGGATCGGACGTCGCCACGGAAATGATATCCACCTGCTGTTCATCCAGCAGGGCGGACAGGCTGGCGTACCCGGCGATGCCCAGCTCATCCGTTACGGCATGGCAACGCTCCGTGTTGTTGTCGCAGACCGCGACCAGCTCCACGTCCGGGTTATGCAGATAGGCGTTGATATGGTGCTTGCCATAGATCCCCGCGCCGACAACGGCCACTTTTAACTTGCTCATCATGACGTTCCTTATATGTCTGTTAAAACAGTCCCAGAGAGAATGCCCAGCCAATCATCACGGCCAGCGGGCCGGTCAACTGGCGGGAAAGCAGGAAGGCCGGTACGCCGCTGGCGATGGTCTCCGGTTTGGCCTCCTGCATCGAGAGGCCGACGGGCACGAAGTCGCAGCCCACCTGTACGTTAATGGCGAACAGAGCGGGCAGGGCGAAAGCCGGCGAGATATTCCCCAACCCAATCTGGGTGCCAATCATCACCCCCACCACTTGGGTAATCGCCGCGCCGGGCCCGAGAATGGGCGACAGAAAGGGGATACCGCAGATCACCGACAGCAGCAGCAGTCCCCACAGCGAGTTCGCCATCGGCGTCAGAGCGTGGGCGATCACGTTGCCCAACGACGTGGCCTGGACGATGGCGATCAGCACGGAGACAAAGGCCATAAACGGGATCACCGTTCGCACCGACACGTCCACCGCCTCGCGGCTGGCGGCAAACAGCAGGGCGATCACGTGGCCGGTCTTATTGCCCAGCGTTTCCACCGCCAGAATCAGCTGATTGCCGAAGGTGGCGGGCGGCGGCGTCTGCGCGACCGGCGGGGCAGGCTCCACCGCAATCGTCTGCGGCTCATCCGGCATCGCGTCCGCCGCCACGCGGGTGATCTGCCCTTCATGCACGTCCGACACGTAGTTGCTGGCGTTAATAAACTGCGCCAGCGGCCCGGCCTGGCCGGTGGGCATCACGTTAATCGTCTTGATGCCTTTTTTCGGATACAGCCCGCAGCGCAGCGAGCCGCCGCAGTTGATCACCACGCACAGCGTCTCTTCATCCGGCGGAACGGCCTGAAAGCCGTTGATCACCTCCGATTGCGTGAGTTCGCCCAGCCGACGGGCGACGGGATGGATCTCCCGTCCGGTCAGCGACACCACCTTCAGGCCGCTGCCGATCGGCAGCCTCAGCCCGGTCCCGAACCCTTCGGCGCCGGGAGCTACGTTGATCAGGTTCATTGCGCACTCTCCTTAACGATCAGATCGCCCTGCAGCACCGCAAACGCAGGGACCTTGCCGGCAAGATGTACCGTGCCCTGATGGCGCGGCGCGCTGGCGCTATCGAACACCAGCGTCAGGTGCCCGAGCTCCAGCAGCGCCTGCAGGGCGTGGCTGCCAACGGCGGTGATGGGGTAGTCTTCGCCCCCGAGCGTGAACCGATCGCCCGCCCGTAGCCGGGCATGCTCGTGCTGAAAAACGGGCCGCAGGGCCAGGGCGTAATCCAGGCAGTCCGCCGGGCCGTCGGCGTGAAAGGTAATCAGCAGGTTATCCGCCAGGCCGTCCGCCACATGGGGGCCGACGCGTTCGATATGGGCCTGATAGATCATGCCGCACCTCCCGTCGCCTTATGGCGCAGGCGCAGGAACAGATATTCGGTGATCATGCCGCGCAGCAGGCCAATGATGATGGCGGCGGCGATATAGCGCAGCGCCAGTTCGGTCACCGGCAGGCCGAGGGTTTTGATCCCGGCGGCGACGCCCAGCCAGATGAACAGCTCCGAGGGCACCACGTGGGGGAACAGGCTGGTCAGCGGGTGGGCGGTGGTGCCCAGCGCGTCTTCATACCCGGGTTTGCTCTTTTCCGGCAGCAGCTTGCCGAGCGTTAGCGCGCCGGGGCTGCTCATAAAGAACCAGCCGAGGATCGGCAGCAGGCCATAGGTCAGGATCCGCGAGCGACCAAACAGCGTCGCTACCCGTTCCATGCGCCGCTGGCCGACCAGCTTCATCAGAAAGTTGATGGCGAGCAGCAGGCAAATCAGCATCGGAATGATCCCGCTCATCATGTCGAGAAAGACCTTCCCGGCGAGCTGGAAAATATTGATAAAGCTTTCAGCAAGGGTAACCAGAAACATGGCGACCTCCTTGCGTAGGGCGGGTTGGCAGTGCGACAGCGGTGGTGATTTTCATAAGTAAAGTTCCCTGTGTTGGTTAAGGTTACAAACGAAATTCATTGTTTTTAGCGGGCTTATATTTGTCTTCTTCTGGAAACTGAAGGCGGCGGTCCTGACTATGCCCCTGAGTCACGCAGCGGCCAGAATCCCAAGGTTTCACCCGGAGTAAATTAGCTGGCGGTTATTTCTCGTCGGTCATGGGCGCTGAGCTATCGTGATGCGTTCTGATTGTTATTGGATATTGTTGGATAATTTATTATCCCGTTTTGGGATATTTATGGAAGCGATCGATATTCGATTTTGGGATATCGATCGAGAAAAATGACATGTCTTCTATTTATTCTGATGAATATCAATCGGTTATAAAAATATTACGTGCTGCGAGAAAAGAGAAGGGGCTAACTCAGGTCAAGCTGGCCCAGGCGCTGGGGCGCCCACAGTCATTTGTCGCCAAAATGGAGAATGGTGAGAGGAGATTAGATGTCGTGGAATTCGCGCATATTGCTGCCTTGCTATCCATTGATCCGGTCAATGTATTAAATATCATTATGTCAAAATACGAATCATAAGATCTGAGTGGCTTTGCTGGTCTTAAAATCATTTGTGCTGACGGGGCAATATTTGCGTACTGCTGCCAATCTATTTATCCCCTTATGCAAATTGGTCATCCGCGGCCTGACAGGTTAAAAGCATCATATTATTTATATGAATGACTCCTCCTCAGATTCAGGCTCTCTGGAGGGGCGCATTAAAAAGCTCAGATTGCAATCTGGCCCGTCCCAGGAGGCATTTGCGGACAAGTACGGGCTTGATCGCGCTCACATCAACGGCATCGAGTGCGGACTCAGAAACTCAACCCTCGAGGTGATTAATGTTCTGGCGAAAGGTCCGGAAGTGGGGAGCTTATTCCACTTTGATATAGATCGAAAAAAATGACATGCCTTCGATTAGATGACGGGTTCTCACCCCATCATTGGAGCCGCCAGCTGATCCTTAACCGATCGGCATTACGTAACCATGCGGATTAATATAAGGCGGCGGCGTGCGTGGTGTTATTACCGAGCAGTCTGGCAATCTCAAGGCGCGTGTCCTGGAGCGCAGGCAAGTATTGGCGGATGCGTGCATCGGTCATATGGTTCACGGTTCCGGAAATACAGATCGCTAGCGGAGCGCTGTTAGCTGCGGTGAGCAGCGGAATGGCGATACCACGTAATCCCTTTTCCGCTTCCTCATCGTCAATAGCATAACCCGCCTGCGCCACCGTTTGTAGTTGTTGCAGTAATTCGCTACGAGTCGCAATAGTCTGCGGAGTTCGTGTCAGCAATGTTTCTTGTGGATAGAGTTCCATCAGGCGAGGAACAGGCAGAGTGGCGAGCATGCATTTGCCGGTTGAGGTGCAATGGGCTGGCATACGCAGACCTTCCGCAATGGAAAAACCATAAAAATCTTGTGTGGTGACGCGTGAGAGATAAATCACTTCGGCGTCGGTTAAGGTAGCGAGCTGCACCGTTTCTTCCACCTGCTCGCTGAGCTTTTTCATCCATGGCAGGACCACAGCGTGCGTGACAATACGCGACTGATACAGCATACCCAGCTCGTAATTAATATGTCCGAGCGAGTAAAGCCTTGATTTTGCATCCTGTTGTAGAAGTTTTTCCTCCTCAAGCGTTTTTACCAACCCGTGCACTGTCGTTTTGCTCAGGTTCATCAGAAGGGCTATTTGCGCGATCGACAGTTTTTCGTGTTCGCGAAACAGTTTTAAAATAGCGGATGCTCTGCTAACGCTCTGTATGGACATTTTAACCTCCCAGTTAGCGGGATATAGTAGCAAAGTTGCCATCAGTTTAATCCCCTTAATCACCACTGTGTGTCCTATCTACTGATATGCGTTTGGCAGTAAAATTCTGTCTCTCGTTGTTGGTCAGTTTTGATCGACATCACAAAAATTTATCATGGCTGGCGAAATTTCTGGCTTTTTTATGCACTGTCCATTAAATGATCAATTCGACATTGTTGAACGAGGTTCAGAACGCAAGCGGATGAATAAAACCATTGAACGGACGGTTCAGATTCTGGAGTTCATAGCAAAAAGTCGCGAACCCGTCACCATGGCGGAGGTGCGAAACGCACTGGGGCTACCGAAAAGTAGCGCGTCGGATATTTTTAATTCATTGCTGGATTTGGCTATTTTACGATTGGACGATCGCGGCTATGCGACGCTAACCGCCGGAGCACGCTTTTATGACATCAGCGCCGGATTTATCGCAAAAAACGATCTGATTTCCGTCAGTAATGACGTGTGTGTCGGGTTAGCAAAAGAGACTGGCAAATTGGTTTGTCTGTCACTGTTTAATGATAATGAAATTGTGTTACTGGAGAAAATTAGTGGCAGTGATATTGTTCAGCCGCAGTTGAATGGCTTGCCGAAATTTTCTCTTAGCCAGAGCGCCAGCGGTAAGGCGATTTTAGCCGCAAGTAGCCGCAGACAAATACGGCAATTACTGCCTGGTGCGCAGGAAGCGGATCTGTACTCTGAACTGATGCAAGTATCCCGCGATGGCTATGCGATAAGCCATGAACTGCCTGATTTATCAACCATCGCGGCGCCAGTACTTCAATCAATCGGCGACCCGCTGGCGGCGATCTGTATCATTGATTTTGATTTCCGATTGGATAGCGAAGAGCAAAGACGGTTAGGTGAGAAAATTGCGGCAGCGGCGCTAACCGCTTCCCGGCAAATTGGTTTTAAAGGGCAGAGTCTGTTCCAGGATCCGCAAGTCTTTCGTCATAACTAAAGGATGGCCGTCAGGACGGCCTTTTTTAGAATCATTATTATGAACTTCGTTCGACAATGTCGAATATGTGAGGTGGCTATGCTAGAAGGTGTGAAAGTTCTTAGTTTTACTCATTACTTACAGGGGCCTTCTGCAGCGCAGATGTTGGCAGATTTAGGCGCTGATGTTGTGAAAGTGGAATCACCGAAAGGGGCCTATGAGCGTTCCTGGTCCGGTTGTGACACCTATGTCAATGGGGTCAGCGTGTTTTTCCTGTTGGCAAATCGCAATCAGCGCGGTATGGCAATAGATCTCAAGTCAGAAAGTGGGAAGCAGATTATTTACGATCTGCTAAGTCAATACGATGTGATCATCGAAAATTTTAAACCTGGCGTAATGGATCGGTTGGGGCTGGGCTATGAGGAAGTTAAAAAGGTTAATCCGCGCATCGTGTACTGTTCCTGTACCGGCTATGGTTCTGCTGGTCCTAAGGCTAAAGAACCGGGGCAAGATTTAATGGCGCAGAGTATTAGCGGACTGGCGGCCTTAAACGGACCTGGCTCCCATCCGCCGATGCCTGTGGGGACCGCTATTGTCGATCAGCATGGTGCAGCATTGGCTGCGCTTGGAATTATCGCGGCGATCTTCAATCGGGAAAAAAGCGGCAAGGGACATAAAGTCGACGCGTGTTTACTGCATTCGGCGCTCGATCTGCAAATCGAACCATTGAATTATTTTCTCAACGGCGGCCAGTTAACGCCACGGGCAGATAGCGGTTTATCCAGCCGTTTTCATCAAAGCCCGTATGGTATTTACGCCACGCGTGATGGCTATATTTCTCTCTCGCTAACGCCATTTGAACGTTTAAAGTCGGTGTTCAGTCCACAGGCGCTAGCCGGTTTTACCGCCCAGGATCAAATGCGCCAGCGGATAGATTTTGATGCATGCGTTGCGACTGAAATGTGCACTAAAACTACGGCGGAATGGACGGCGTTATTTAAACAGGAAGGTATTTGGCATGCTCCGGTGAATGAATACCCCCAAGTGGTCGAAGATGAACAGGTGCAATTCAACGAGGTCTTTTTGACTATGGATCATCCGGTTGCTGGTAGGGTGCGCGTTTTAGGGCATCCCAATCATTACGATGGCAAGCCATTGCCGCTACGACGGTTACCGCCCGAACTGGGAGAGCACAGCGAAGAAGTGCTGCTCGAACTGGGCTATTCGGCAGAAAAGGTCGCCGAGCTGTTGGCGAATAATGTTATTACTACCCACCAGGAGTAAATATTTATGTTACTGATCAATTGTGAGAGGCAGGGTGCGGTTGCAGTTGTCACACTGAATAATCCGCCGTTAAATCTGGTCACGCTTTCGTTATCAAAACAATTACGTGCAACTTTGCAGTCTCTGGATGCCGATGATGAGGTTCGGGTCATCGTTTTAACCGGTTCGGGTCACAAAGCATTCTGTGTGGGCTCGGATATTAAGGAGTTTCCTGAGGTCTGGGATAACGTAATTGAAAAGAAACTCCAGAAAGAGAATGAAACTTTTAATACTATTGAGTTTTTGAATAAGCCGGTGATTGCTGCTATGGAAGGCGTCGTTTGCGGCGGTGGCTTCGAAATGGCAATGGCCTGTGATTTACGGGTTTTATCCGACAGCGGAAAAATAGCATTACCTGAAATTAATCTCGGTGTGTTTCCCGGTAGTGGGGGATTATTTCGGTTGCCAAAACTTATCGGCGCGGCGCGAGCGGTGGAACTGATGATGACCGGAACATTTGTTGAAGCGCAACAATGCATCGCATGGGGTATGGTCAATCGTCTGGCGCCTGCCGGGACAGTGTTAGAGGCAGCGGTCAGTTTAGCGCAAGAAATTGCATTAAAACCACGAGAAGCAATTAAATTAATTAAGCGAGGGGTGCGTGAGATTGGTATGCAACCTACTGAGCAATGCTTCCTGCAGAATTTGCGCTTTAGTGAAAATATTTTCCGTACGGTTGATTGTGCGGAGGGTGTTGCTGCTTTCCTGGAAAAAAGGGAGGCGAAATTCTTATAAAAAAACATCGGCAAAATAATCATCTCGATAAAAAATATAACGATCCTCTTAAATTCAATTGAGGTTAGCAAGATGAATACATTACCTGTACGCCGTTGGCTATATATTATGCCAACGATTTTTATCACCTACAGTTTGTCTTATCTCGATAAAGCAAACTACAGCTTTGCTTCGGCTGCCGGGATCGGCGATGACCTGGGAATTGACCCTTCAATGGCTTCATTGATTGGCGCGTTGTTTTTTCTGGGCTATTTTACCTTACAAATTCCGGGAGGAATGTTGGCGGAAAAATGGAGCGTGCGTAAATTACTGACCTGGAGTTTGGTTATCTGGGGGCTTTGCGCGACATTGACCGGCCTGGTTACTAACGTCACCTCGTTGATTATAATCCGTTTTATGCTTGGGGTGGTGGAAGCCATCGTAACGCCCTGTTTGCTGATTTTGGTTTCCCGCTGGTTTAGTCATTCCGAAAGGTCCAGGGCTAATACCCTGTTTTTGTTAGGCAATCCTGTGACAGTGTTGTGGATGTCCATTCTCTCGGGCTGGTTAGTCGAGCGTTGGGGATGGCGCCATATGTTCGTCATTGAAGGGATCCCGGCAGTGCTGTGGGCGGTGGTCTGGTGGTACGTGATCCGCGATAAACCCGAGCAGGCCGACTGGTTAAGCGCCGAAGAAAAAACGGCAATCAACCAGGCGCTGGAGAATGAGCAAAAAAGTAAAGAAGTCATGACCAGCTGGCGTGAAGTTTTCCGTTCTGCCAATGTGATCAAACTGGCGGGCTGGATGTTTTTCCAGAGCATTGGTTTTTATGGTTTTTTAATGTGGTTGCCGTCAATTTTACATTCCGGGGCGATCTCAATGTCTGAAACCGGATTGCTCTCAGCCTTACCTTATGGTTTGGCCGCTATTTTCATGTTAATTGCAGCCTGGCTGAGTGATAAGTATCAAAAACGCGTAGCATTTGTCGCCTGGCCTATTTTTATTGCCGCCTGCTGTTTCTTAGCGCTGGCGCTGCTCGGCAATACGCATTTTTGGGTTTCTTATCTGTTGCTGGTCATCACGGGGATTTGCCTGTATGTTCCATTCGGCCCTTTTTTCGCCTTGGTACATGATGTATTACCCACTTCGATGGTGGGGGGCGCAGGGGGGATGATCAATAGCATGGCCGCGGTGGGGGCCTTTATTGGGTCTTATTTAGTTGGGATGCTGAATGGTATTACACATTCAACAAACTCCTCTTATTATTTGATGGCGGTAAGCTTAGCGATTTCGGTAATTTTCGGCCTCTCGATTAAGCAAAAAAAAGTCGTTGACGGCGAGTCATTACGGCATCGATCCGGAGTGGCGTAATAATGCAAATATAATGCGTCATTGATGTCCGCTAAGTGAATATCAATCATTGCATGACAAATATCGTTAAGCGCTCTATTTATTTTTATCAGGCTACTTTACTAAAGCAGTTCGAGTCTGTATGTCTAAATATTCGGACTGAATGAGGATTCTATGAATTGGTTATCTGATGCGATTAATAAGTGTCTTGCTAAAACGCATGTAAATGCGCAGAAGTTTACTAACTTTCCACATATTACTGAACGAGGTAAATATGTCTTTACGTCGGATGGCGTGTGGACTGGCGGTTTTTGGAGCGGTATTCTTTGGTTGGCTTACCAGCGTAATCCGTCGCCAGCATTATTAACCGTTGCCACACATTTTACCGAGCGCTTACTGCCGAGAGCCAACGATCGACACAATCATGATTTGGGCTTTATGTTTTATCCGAGCGCAATAGCTGGATGGCGACTCACCCATCAGGCGCACTATAAACAAGCCGCGCTAACGGCGGCAAGCAGCCTCGCGGCACAATTTAATCAGCGTGCCGGGTTTATTCCTGGATGGGGCTTTTTTGGCGGAGAAGAATGGTCTACCTCAGTCCTGATCGATACATTAATGAATCTTCCGCTATTGGCCTGGGCGGTAAAGAACGGGGGAGATCCTGCATTATTAGCGGTTATTGAACGACATACCACAAAAGCGCTTTCACATCATTTACGAGCGAACGGTTCAGTTTTTCATGTCTATCATTTCACTGAGGAGGGAACAGGCGTTCGTGGTGATACTTACCAGGGGCTTTCGGCGGACAGCGCCTGGGCTCGTGGGCAGGGGTGGGCGATTACCGGTTTAGCCCTGCTGGCCGATGCGTTGCATAATCATATTTATCTGGAAACGGCAGAAAAAGTTGCCGAATTTATTTTGTCGCATCTACCAACCGACCATATACCTTTCTGGGATTATGACGACCAGCGGCCTGATGCGCCAAAAGATGCGTCAGCTGGAGCCATCAGCGCATATGGCTTGCTACGTTTATATCGGTTGACCGGGAAAGAGCGATATAAAACCGCAGCTCGGACGATCCTTCAGGCATTGGCCGCCTGTTGTATTGTTGAGGACAATGAAGGTCTGTTGGCACATTCGACCGCCGATCTGCCGCATGGTCTGGGAATCGATCAGGCGACGGGCTATGGCGATTATTATTTTCTCAAGGCGTTGTATGCCTTAGAAACGATATCAACAGATAGTTAAGTTATCTGATTAATAAACGTACTGATTGGCGTGCCGGCCTGGCTATTTTTATCAAGTGAGGCGGTACGCTAGCTTTTATCACTGGTGATGAAATTACATATTTAAAAATATTCTCCTCAAGCGCCAAGAAAGGCAAATCTACCCAGAGGCTATTATCATTGAGCTAATTTCAGACGTTCCAGTGCCTCAATCACTACCGCAGCAGAGCCACCGGGAGCGGCAGGCATCACCTTCGCGCTAATCGCATTTTGCCGCGCTTTGGGATAGACGCCATAGCCTATTTTCAACTGCTGCCCTGCCTTTAGGTGTTCACACAGCGCTCTGTTGGTTTTTGTCGCCAGCAAGATCTGAATCGCCATGGCTGTCGGGAAGCGGTTGACCATTCAGCAGATTCAATCTTTGCTGACGACTTTTACCTTTCCTGTCGAGGAACGAATCTGCAAGTTGGGCCGGATGACCAGATGGCTGACGGGTTTCTCTGGCGATTCAATGCGCTGCAAGATCTGCTTCGCGGCATGCTGTCCCAGCGACAGCGGATCGATAGCAATTGTTGTCAGCGGCGGGTTGCTGTAGGCGCCAGCCGAAACGCCATCATGACCAATAAGCGAAATATCCTGCCCGGCCTTGAGGTTGAGTTCTCCCAACGCGGAGATCGCGCCGAATGCCATCAAGTCGTTGTAATACAGAACAGCGGTAGGGGGTTCCGGCAGTTTCATCAGGCTTAGCATCATCTGGTAACCATTTGCGCGGGTGGGTTCACAGCGGTAGTTATTCTCGTTGTCATCCCAGGGTTCGAGGCCGTGATGACGCATCGCCTGGACGTAGCCGGTAAAACGGGCGTGGCTGGAAAGTCCCCCAATAAATGCGATACGAGAGTGGCCATTCATAATGAGGTGTTCTGTCGCTTCCAGCATGCCTGACACGCTATCAACTCCGACATAATCGACCGAAATCTGCTTAAATTCCATGGGGCGCATAGCAATCAGAAGCGGTGTCCGGCTTTTGACGTACCGCAGCAAATCCTCTTCTTTCGTACCGTTGACCGGAAACAAAACCAACCCCGCCACGTGGTGTTCAAGCAACGCGTCCAGAACGTGTTTTTGTCTGTCCTGCTGCTGGGAGGTATTGGCCATCATTGTGATAAAACCATGCTCGGCCAGGGTCGTTTCAAGGCCCATGGTGAATTCGGCAAAAAACGGGTTGGTGAGATCATCAATGACAACGCCCACTGTCTGGGAATGACGGGAGCGTAAACTGGCTGCCGAACGGTTATAGACATAACCCAGGGCGTCCATCGCCTCCTGCACCCGATGACGTGTTTCTGCTTTAATCAACTCGCTCTGATTCAATACCAGAGAAACGGTGGACTTAGAAACGCCAGCCTCACGGGCAACATCGGACAATGTGATACGCCGATGTTCAGAAGGTCTCGTTGACATTTTTCTCCCTGCGGTGCTCATAAAAGACGGTTTCCGATTGGTCTTAGCAACCTTATCACAGTTTCTGTTTCTGCCATGATTTCCGTTTTTCTCTGTAATGTGCAGTAAGTCGCAAATCTGAGCCATTCAGGTTGATGGAAATCTTTATCCCGAGTATTAATTCATCAAATTTAGATCGATCCAATAAATATTAAAATAAATTTTTCATATAAAACAATGAATTGTTTTTTTAAATTAAATCGAAATAATTGGAGGGTCGTATGAAAAAGCAACTGATTACCGCTGATGAAGCCGCAGCGCTCATACCCGATGGCAGCACCGTTACTGTTTCCTCATCCAGCGGTATGGGGTGCCCGGATACAGTACTTGCAGCCATTGGCGAGCGCTACGCTCGTACAGGACACCCCAGCTCTCTGACCACCATCCATCCTATTGCGGCGGGCGATATGTACGGCGTGAAGGGCATCGATCACATCGCAATCCCAGGACTGCTCTCCAAAGTGATCGCCGGTTCATACCCATCGGGCCCTTCATCGGCAACGCCGCCGGCCATCTGGCAGATGATCACCGGCAATGACATTCCGGCCTGGAACCTTCCGTCGGGTATTTTGTTTGATATGCATCGTGAAGCCGCTGCCCACCGTCCGGGCGTGTTGACCAAAACCGGTATGGATACCTTTGTCGATCCGCTCCGTCAGGGCGGTGCCATGAACGACAAGGCTAAATCTATTCCGCTGGTAGAGCGTGCGCAGTTCGCCGGCGATGAATGGCTGTTCTTCCCGTCAATCGCGCCTGACGTGGCTATCATTCGCGCCACCACGGCCGATGAACGCGGCAACCTCTCCTACGAACATGAAGGCGCTTATCTGGGGCCACTTGAACAAGCGCTGGCCGTACGCAACAACGGCGGCATCGTGATTGCACAGGTCAAACGCCGCGTCACCTCCGGCAGTATCAAGCCGAAAGATGTGCGTGTACCAGGCGTGCTGGTTGACTATGTGGTGGTGGCATCAGAGCAGACGCAGACCACACAGACCGTGTATGACCAGGCCATTTCAGGCGAAATGATTCGCCCACTGGAGGAGTTTTCCCTGATGGACAACGGTCCTGCAAAAGTGATTGCCCGCCGGGTGGCACAAGAACTCAGGGATGGGGAGGCTGTCAATCTGGGCTTCGGCATTTCAGCCAACGTGCCGCGCATTTTGCTAGAAGAACAGCGTCATGGCGAAGTGACCTGGCTACTGGAGCAGGGAGCCGTAGGGGGCGTACCGCTGCTGGAATTCCAGTTTGGCTGTGCATCGAACGCCGAAGCCATCATGCCTTCACCGCAGCAGTTCACCTACTTCCAGGGGGGCGGTTTTGACGTGACGTTGATGTCCTTTCTACAGATTGGCGCCGACGGTTCCGTCAACGTTTCGCTATTGCCTGCCCGTCCACACGTCACCGCCGGCTGCGGCGGCTTTATTGATATCACCTCTCATGTCAGGCGAGTGGTGTTCTCCGGCTTCTACAATGCCGGTGCCCAACTGGCGCTGGAAAACGGCGAGCTGCAGATCCTGCGGGAAGGTAAAGCCAAAAAAGTGGTTAGCGAAGTGGCGCACGTCACCTTCTCCGGCAAACGCGCCATTGAGCAAGGCCAGCAGGTGATGTATGTGACCGAGCGCTGCGTGCTGGAGCTGACCGCAGACGGCCTGGTCGTGACCGAAATTGCGCCGGGCGTGGATCTGGAGCGCGACATCCTGCTGCAGAGCGAGACACCGCTGCGGGTATCACCCGATCTGAAAGTCATGGACCGCAGCCTGTTTACTGAGGAGAACCCATCATGAGTAACGGAAGTATTAGCCTTGAGATTAACGGGCATGTTGCCACGCTGCTGCTGAACCGCCCGGAAAAACTCAATGCGCTTACGCCGGAAATGCTTGAAGAACTCGCTGGTCACTGCCGTACCCTGGAAAACAGCAGCGATGTCCGGGTGGTGTTGCTTAAGAGCGCGAGCGCGAAAGTTTTTTGCGTCGGGGCCGATATCACGCGCTGGAACGCTCTGATGCCGCTGGATATGTGGCGTAGCTGGATTCGTCGTGGCCATCAGGTCTTTGATGCACTGGCTGAACTGCCGCAGCCGGTTATTGCCTTGATGAACGGCTTGTCCTATGGCGGCGGGCTGGAGCTGGCCGCCGCGGCGGATATCCGGATCTGTTCGGCAAACGCGAAGATGGCCCTGCCGGAAACCGGTCTGGCCACCGTTCCGGGTTGGTCTGGTTCACAGCGCCTAACGCGCCTGATTGGCTCACCGATGGTGAAAGAAATGGCATTCACAGGAGAGCCCGTAGATGCCATCAGAGCGCGGGAATGCGGGCTGGTCAATCGGGTGGTAGAAGATGCTGCGCTTGCTGACGTCGGTCTGCAGATGGCGCATCAGATTGCGGCGCGCGCGCCGATTGCGGTTCAGATGGCGAAGCAAATCATTGACGCCGGCGACGGGATTGCCGTCGGTCGAACGCTTGAAGCGCTGGCTGGGGCATATACAGCCACCACGGAAGATGCCCGTGAGGGTGGGCAGGCATTCAGGGAAAAACGACAACCGGAATTCAAGGCACGCTGATTCTGTGACTAAGGATGCCCATACCGGGCGTCATTCATTATAAATAAGATACCCACAATGCCGGAATATTAATCCTGTTTAAGATTCCGGCGGGAGATGACTTTATGAATACCCGCACTCAGAATAATACCGCCGGGAATAACACCTCCCTGCTACATGATGAAGTCACAACAAAAGATTTACGCCGTGCCGCCTGGACCTGTTCGCTTGGCAGCGCGCTGGAATATTATGATTTTGCGCTTTATAGCCTTGCTTCAGCGATTATTTTTGGCCCACTCTTCTTCCCGCATCAGGGGCCGGGCATGGCCCTGATCGCCAGCTTCGGTACATACTTCCTGGGTTTCGCCATCCGTCCGGTTGGCGGGATTCTTTTCGGTTCGCTGGGAGACCGTCTGGGACGCAAGTTTGTACTGTTGGCGACCGTCTTGCTGATGGGGACGGCAAGTACGCTGATCGGCTTCCTGCCCACCTATGAAACTGTCGGTATCTGGGCGCCGATTATGCTCGTCGCGCTTCGTTTGCTACAGGGGCTGGGGGCCGGTGCCGAGCAGGCGGGGGCGGCAGTTCTGATGACAGAGTACGCGCCTAAAGGGAAGCGAGGATTTTATGCCTCATTGCCGTTCCTCGGCATCCAGATTGGTACCTTTATCGCCGCTGCCGTCTACTTCATGCTGCTGAATATGGAAACCAATGTGGCGGAAGGCTGGCTGTGGCGCGTGCCGTTCCTGGCAAGCGTATTCATCATCGCCATCGCTGTATATATCCGTCTGCATCTGAAGGAATCGCCCTCGTTCGCAAAACTTGAGGCTAAAAAGCAGGTTACCGATAAGCCGCTGCGCAACCTGTTGAAAACGTCTCGCCGTAACGTCCTGATTGGTATAGGCCTGCGTTTGGGGGAAAACGGTGGTTCGTCAATTTATCAGGCGCTTGCGGTCAGCTATCTGGTGGGCGTTGTCGGTATGGAGAAGGTTGTCGGTACGCTGTGCCTGATTTCAGCGGTCGTAGTCGGGGCGATTGTCGTACCGATCGCTGGCTGGCTGACTGACCGTTTTGGCCGCGTCATCGTTTACCGTTCATTTGCTATCTTCCAGCTGGCTATCGCCTTCCCGGTATGGTGGACCTTCAGTCACGGGAATGTGACCAGCTCCATCGTCATGTTGTCCGTTGCACTTGGTGTCGGTTCATGGGGAATGTTTGGGGCGCAGGGAGCCTATATGCCGGAGCTTTTTGGCGCCCGTCACCGCTACATCGGTGTGGCGCTGGCGAGGGAAGTGTCTGCTGTGATTGCCGGGGGGCTCGCGCCGCTGGTGGGTTCCGCGTTGATTGCATGGGCCGTTACTACCGCTGATCCTACCGGTCGTGCAGCCTGGGTATTCATTGCTTCGTACCTGTGCCTGCTGACGCTAGGGACCGTTATTGCAACCTTCATATCGCCAGAGACGCGTGACCGCGACCTGGATGATGTGAACGATGCGGCGAAAGCGGATAAACGTCTACCTGCGGCAGCGCCTCACCACTCGGCATAGCCGGGCGTTAAACCTCCCCCGGCTCTCTGCCGGAGAGGTTTATGCAGGAGCAATCGGTGGCCGTTATAGCGTGCGTTCCTGCATCTGCCCATCCTTGCTACTGTCGTACGACCGTCCCGCGCCCCCTGCAGAATTTCGATAAAGACCAGCGATGGAGTAGAAAATGAGTTTTATTGATCGGCAAATCCTTAGCGAACTGACGCAGGTTTCCTTCCCGAAAGGATTCCGGACGGCGGAAGTCGCTGACGTTGTGCAACAGGACGGTGAGGAGTATCCCGTTTATCGCGCCGATGCCGTGGTGGTAGGTTCCGGTGCGGCCGGGCTGCGTGCCGCCGTTGAGCTGAAACGCCGTGGTCTGAACGTACTTATCGCCACCGCCGGGCTGTATATGGGCACGTCAGCCTGTTCCGGTTCAGACAAGCAGACACTGTTTACCGCTGCGACCTCTGGCAAGGGCGATAATTTCCTGCGACTTGCCGAGGCATTAGGCAGCGGAGGCGGAATGGATGCTGACACAGCCTATGTTGAAGCCGTCGGATCTATTCATACCCTGGCCGGATTGCAGTATCTCGGGCTGGAATTGCCTGAGGACCGCCTGGGGGCCATCCTTCGCTACAAGACAGATCATGACGACGCGGGCAGGGCGACGTCGTGCGGGCCACGCACTTCGCGCCTGATGGTCAAGGTGCTGCTGCAGGAAGTGCTGCAGCTTGGCATTCCGCTGCTGAGCGGCGCCACGGCGCTGCGCCTGCTACGTCAGAATGATGAGACGGGTACGGAGCGTTGCGCTGGTATGGTGGTTGCAACAGGCGGACGAAGCAGGAACGCCAACGGGCTTGGCGTCATCCTGGCGCCAAACGTGGTGCTGGCGACCGGGGGGCCAGGAGAGATGTATCGCGACAGCGTATACCCCAAAAAATGCTTTGGCTCGCTGGGACTGGCTCTGGAGGAAGGGCTGGCGCTGGTTAACATCATTGAAAGCCAATTTGGGATCGGTACGCCGCGCACGGCTTTTCCCTGGAATCTGTCCGGCACGTATGTTCAGGTCATGCCTTATATCTACTCCGTTGATGGCGCAGGCGCAGAGTTCAACTTTCTGGCGGACTACTACCGGACCACGCAGGAGCTGGCGTCCAACGTTTTCCGGAAGGGATATCAGTGGCCATTCCACGCTACGCGCACCCTGGACTTTGGCTCAAGCCTGGTCGATATGGCGATTGCCAAAGAGCAAACGCGGGGGCGTAAAGTATTTATGGATTTTCTGCGTAATCCGCAGCCGGTACCGGGCGACCGGCCCTTCAGCCTCGACAGGCTGGATGACGACGTGCGCGCCTATCTGGAAAACAATAATGCGTTGGTGGAACGGCCTGTCGATCGTCTGCGTCAGATGAATCCTCTTTCTATTTCTTTGTACCAGATGCACGGCAATGACCTGGAAACCACCCCGCTGCAGTTCGCCATGAATAACCAGCATATGAATGGCGGTATTGACGTGGATATCTGGGGGCAGACTTCGCTACCTGGCTGCCACGCCATCGGCGAAGTTTCCGGGACTCATGGCGTGACCCGACCGGGAGGCGCCGCGCTCAACGCGGGGCAGGTTTTTGGCGTGCGCGCGGCGCAGTATATCGCTGGCGCTGGAAAGCGCGGTTCGGCAGACGACCTGCCCTCGCTTGCCGCTCCCGTGCTGGCTCAGGTTAACAGGGTGATTCGGGACGCGCTCGGCAATCATAATGGCATGACGCTGCGCGAGATTCGCGATCAGATCCAGTCGCGCATGTCGGACTACGCCGGGTTTCTGTGTTCTGCCGGTGAGATTTCCGGCGCGCGTGAACAGGCCGATAGGCTGAAAGACCGCGTCTATGCCGGCGGGCTTGCGATTGGCCATGTCGCTGAGGTGGGCGAACTGTTCATGTGGCGACATCTGTCGCTGGCCTCTGCGGCGGTACTGACCATGCTGGAACAATACGTTCGTAATGGCGGCGGTAGCCGCGGCGCGCGCATCATTCTGGATCCTGAGGGCGAGTGCGTACCGAAGATTCGCTCTGGCATTTGCGAAGAGTGGCGTTTTCGCCCGGAACGAGATGAGGATAAAAATTACAAGTTCACGATTCGCTACCTGGGCGACCGCTTCGTGGTTGAGAAGACGCCACTCAGGGCAATGCCGGATATGAGCAACACCTACTTTGAGAGAAACTGGCCGGATTTCCTGACCGGAAAAATTTTTGGCCGGGCGTAATTCTGGCCCTCAACCCCCTTCGATGTTGAGGGCTTCTCCAGCGCGCAGGACCGGACTATGAGAATCGCTATTGTTTATGGCAGCACGACACGTTACACCGAGCGGGTTGCCGACAAAATTGCTGCCCAGCCAGGGTTTGAAACCGCTGAGCTGATTGATATTGAGGAAGGCAGCGTCAGTGAGCTACTGGATTTTGATTTCATTATCTTTGGTATTCCAACCTGGGACTATGGTGAGGTGCAGGCATCCTGGCAAAACGTCTGGGACGATATTGACCGCGCTGATTTTACCCACAAGCTGTGCGCTTTTTTTGGCCTCGGTGATCAGATGGGGTATTCGGAATGGTTTGTGGACGCGATGGGGCTGTTGCATGACAAAGTTGTGCGGCAGGGCGGGGTGGCTATCGGCGACTGGCCAACGGAAGGCTATCACTGCAATACCCGGCTCTCCATTGCAGGAAACCGCTTCGTGGGCTTGCCCGTTGACGAAGTTAACCAGGCCGAACTGACGGATGAACGCATAAAAATCTGGTGTGGTCAGCTGCGGGACATCATCGGCTAAGCGGTGAAATTCGCCGGACGCGAAGATATGGCCCGCGAGAGGCCCCATCAATGTTATGAAGGGACGGAGTCAGTATGACGAAGCCGGCGTCTTCCACGGGGAATAAAGGAACCCACTCGTATTCGCTCATCTGAAAGGAGCGTTTATGCCCCCTGACTTTAGTCTGCAAAACGATGGCGCGCGATGTACTGTATGCCCGTCATACTCCAGGCCGCATGTGCGTTGTCTGCATTCGTTCACCCCCTCACTTACCTGCGCATGACCCGATCTGCGGGGTCAGTGGCCCGCGCTCTCTCCATGCCTTCCCGTCGTGAAAGGTTGCACCGTTTGTGATCGGCGTGACGCCGTATTGCTCCCTTTTGGTATTCCGCCGTCATCGTGGTTTTCAGGATGCGTAAGATTATAAATAGTTATTACCAATGATTTCAGTGAGTCAGGGAATCTGGCACCAGAATTGCTTATTCATCAGTGGCTGACTGCCGCACACAGAAAAAGCGCACTTAAAGCGCGCAATGCAACCACATAACCACACGATTTATCCATACAGGATGCTTTATGAAAAAGATGATGTTCTCCACTTTATTCGCAGCAGCTTCTCTGCTTGCTGTCGCGCAGCAAGCGCACGCGGGCGCCACGTTGGATGCAATTAAGAAGAAAGGGTTTGTTCAGTGCGGGATCAGCGATGGTCTGCCGGGCTTCTCTTATGCCGATGCCGGCGGCAAATTCACCGGTATTGATGTGGATGTCTGCCGCGCGACGGCGGCTGCGGTGTTTGGTGATGCCAGCAAGGTGAAATATACCCCGCTGACGGCAAAAGAGCGTTTTACCGCCCTGCAATCCGGCGAAGTGGACATTCTGTCCCGCAACACCACCTGGACCTCTTCGCGCGATGGCGGCATGGGCTTCCTGTTCGCCGGCGTGAACTATTATGACGGCATCGGCTTTCTGACCCATCAAAAGGCCGGTCTCAAAAGCGCGAAAGAGCTGGATGGCGCCACCGTCTGTATCCAGGCCGGTACTGATACCGAGCTGAACGTCGCGGATTACTTCAAAGCCAACAACATGCAATACACGCCGGTGACCTTCGACCGCTCTGACGAATCCGCCAAAGCCCTCGACAGCGGCCGCTGCGATACTCTGGCGTCCGACCAGTCTCAGCTGTATGCGCTGCGTATTAAGCTGGGCAAACCGGACGAGTTCATTGTGTTACCTGAAGTGATTTCCAAAGAGCCGCTGGGCCCGGTGGTTCGCCGCGGGGATGACGACTGGTTCACCATCGTCAAATGGTCGCTGTACGCCATGCTGAACGCGGAAGAAATGGGGATCAACTCGAAAAACGTCGATCAGATGGCGGCAAAACCGTCCAACCCGGACATCGCTCACCTGCTGGGGGCTGAAGGCGACTTTGGCAAAGATCTGAAGCTCGACAACAAATGGGCGTTCAACATTATTAAACAGGTCGGTAACTACCAGGAAAGCTTTGACCGCAACGTCGGTAAAGACAGCGAGCTGAAAATTTCGCGTGGCCTGAATGCACTCTGGAACCAGGGCGGAATTCAGTACGCCCCGCCGGTACGTTAATTCTGCCTTCCAGTCGGGCACTGCGCCCTGCGGTGCCCAATGCGTTTTTTTCACTGAGGTTTCAACATGTCTCAACGCCCAACCGTAAAAAGGGATTTTTCGATCGGTAATCCTACGGTTCGCGCCTGGTTTTACCAGATAGTCGCCATTGTGGCCGTGGTTGCCGTTGTCGGGTATCTCATCCACAACACGGTGATCAACCTGGCCAATCGCGGCATTACATCCGGTTTTGCTTTTCTGGAACGTAGCGCCGGCTTCGGCATCGTCCAGCATCTGATTGATTACACTGAAGGTGATACCTACGCGCGCGTGTTTATGGTGGGGTTGACCAATACCCTGCTGGTTTCCGCGCTCTGTATCGTTTTCGCCTCCGTTCTCGGGTTCTTTATCGGCCTCGCGCGTCTGTCGGATAACTGGCTGCTGCGCAGGCTATCGACTATTTACATCGAAACGTTCCGCAATATTCCGCCGTTGTTGCAGATTTTCTTCTGGTATTTCGCGGTGCTGCGTAATCTGCCCGGCCCGCGCCAGGCGCTGAATGCATTCGATCTGGTCTTTGTGAGCAACCGTGGCCTGTACCTCCCATGGCCGACCTCGGCGCCGGGCACCTGGCCCTTTGTCATCGCCCTGGCGCTGGCGATCGCCGGTAGCGTCGCGTTGTTCAGGTTTAACCGTAAACATCAGCTCAAGACCGGCCGCCTGCGCCGCACCTGGCCGTTCGCCGTGGCGATGATCGTCGTCTTCCCGCTGATCGCCCATCTGCTGTTTGGGGTCGCCACCCACTGGGATCTCCCGCAGCTCCGTGGGTTTAACTTCCGCGGTGGGTTCGTCATGATCCCGGAACTGGCTTCTTTGACGCTGGCCCTGTCGATCTACACATCGTCGTTTATTGCCGAAGTGATTCGCTCCGGTATCCAGTCGGTGCCGTCCGGGCAGAATGAAGCCGCCCGTTCGCTGGGGTTGCCGAATCCGGTCACCATGCGGCAGGTGATCATCCCGCAGGCGATGCGGGTGATCGTTCCACCGCTGACCAGCCAGTACCTCAACATCGTGAAAAACTCTTCGCTGGCGGCGGCAATCGGCTACCCGGATATGGTGTCGCTGTTTGCCGGTACGGTGTTGAATCAGACGGGGCAGGCGATTGAGACCATTGCCATCACGATGGCGGTCTATCTGAGCATCAGTCTGATTATTTCGCTGCTGATGAACCTCTACAACCGCAAAATCGCGCTGGTTGAGCGTTAAGAGAACGGGATGACTATGTCTGTGACTACACATGAAACACCGCCTGTGCCGACGAATCCGTTCGGTAAAGCCTGGGCCTGGGCACGTAAGAACCTGTTCTCCAGCTGGTTTAATACCCTGCTGACGCTGTTGTGCCTGTGGATTATCTGCAACGTAATTCCTCCGGCGCTGAACTGGCTGCTCTTCCAGGCGAACTGGGTGGGGACAACCCGCGCCGATTGCACTAAAGAAGGCGCCTGCTGGGTGTTTATCCATGCGCGCTTTGGTCAGTTTATGTATGGCCTCTATCCGCATGAACTGCGCTGGCGCATCAACCTGGCGCTGGTGATTGGGCTGCTCTCCATCATCCCGATGTTTATCAAATCGATGCCGCGCCGCGGCCGTTACATCACCTGCTGGATAGTGGCCTATCCCATCATCGTCTGGCTGCTGATGTACGGCGGCTATTTCGGCCTTGAGCGCGTAGAAACCCGCCAGTGGGGGGGCCTGACGCTGACGCTGATCATCGCGTCGGTAGGGATTGCCGGGGCTATGCCGTTGGGGATTTTACTGGCGTTGGGACGGCGTTCAAAGATGCCGGTGGTACGTACCCTGTCGGTGATTTTTATCGAATTCTGGCGCGGGGTGCCGCTGATTACCGTGCTGTTTATGTCATCGGTGATGCTGCCGCTGTTTATGGCCGAGGGGACCACCATCGATAAGCTGGTGCGCGCCCTGGTCGGGGTCATTCTGTTCCAGTCGGCCTATATTGCGGAGGTGGTGCGCGGCGGCCTACAGGCACTGCCCAAAGGGCAGTATGAAGCGGCGGAATCGCTGGCGCTGGGTTACTGGAAAACGCAGATTCTGGTCATTCTGCCCCAGGCGCTCAAGGTCACTATCCCCGGCCTGGTCAACACCATCATCGCTTTGTTTAAAGATACCAGTCTGGTGATCATCATCGGCCTGTTCGATCTTTTCAGTAGCGTACAGCAGGCAACGGTTGACCCTACATGGCTCGGTATGTCGACCGAGGGCTATGTTTTTGCCGCGCTCGTCTACTGGATTTTCTGTTTTAGCATGTCGCGCTTTAGCCAGCATCTGGAAAAGCGTTTTCATACCGGGCGTAAATCGCACTGAGGTTTTACATGACACAATCTATGATTCATTCTGCTGACGCGATGATGATCTCGCTCGAAAATGTGAATAAATGGTACGGACAGTTCCATGTATTGAAAGACATTAACCTGCAGGTGAAACCGCGCGAACGTATCGTGCTCTGCGGGCCCTCGGGATCGGGGAAATCGACCACCATTCGCTGTATCAACCACCTCGAAGAGCACCAGCAGGGGCGTATCGTGGTTGATGGTATTCATCTCAATGATGATGTGCGCAATATCGAGCGCGTGCGCACGGAAGTCGGCATGGTCTTCCAGCACTTTAATCTTTTCCCGCACCTGACCGTCCTGCAGAACTGTACGCTGGCGCCGACCTGGGTGCGTAAGATGCCGAAGAGGGAGGCGGAAGAGCTGGCGATGCACTATCTGCAGCGGGTACGCATCGCCGAACATGCGCATAAGTTCCCGGGGCAGCTCTCCGGCGGTCAGCAGCAGCGCGTCGCGATTGCCCGTTCGCTGTGCATGAAACCCAAAATCATGTTATTTGATGAGCCGACCTCCGCCCTTGACCCGGAGATGGTGAAAGAGGTGCTCGATACCATGATTGGCCTGGCCGAGGACGGGATGACGATGCTGTGCGTTACCCATGAAATGGGCTTTGCCCGCACGGTGGCCGACCGGGTGATCTTTATGGATCGCGGGGAGATTGTGGAGCAGGCCCCGCCACAGGAGTTCTTCTCGCAGCCGAAATCAGAGCGTACGCGCGCGTTTCTGTCGCAGGTGATTCACTAAGATCCCGTTTGTTCCCCCTGTTCAGGCAGGGGGCATTCCTACAAAATCACGCTGCCAAAGTTCAGCGGGTTGCGCATCACGTGGGCCAGGGTATGTAAATTTTCAGTGCAGACTTCCCGCGACCAGGCGCCGCCGAGGCAAATCCGAATGGCGTCCGGCGGGTTGTTATCGGTACAGAAGGCGGCGCTGGAGACGGCGCTGACCCCGAGATCGCGCAGCTGCACCGCCATTTCCGCAGGGTTCCAGTTAAAATGCCGCGGGAGCTGCAGCCAGAGGTGGAAGCCCTCCGGGGTTGCCCGATAGCTGAACTCCTTGAGAATGTCGGCGGCTATTTTCTGGCGGATCGCCGATTCGGCGCGCACCGACTGCAATACCCGATCCGCCGTCCCCTCCTGAATCCACTGTGCGGCCAGGGCGTTGGTCAGCGGACTGGCCATGACGTTCAGCGCCCGCAGCGCCCCCGCCAGCAGCTGCGTATTGCGTTTCCCCGGTCCTTTGACAAACGCCGTGCGCAGCCCGGGGCCGAAGCACTTCGACATCCCGGTAAGATACCAGGTCAGTTCGGGAATCAGCTCGCTGAAAGAGGCGATATGCTGCGTCGCCAGCGCGGCGTACGCCTCATCCTCGATCACCGGGATGCTGTAGCGCAGCGCGACGTCCGCCAGCGCCTCGCGCCGACGTAACGGCAGGGTCAGGGTGGTGGGGTTCTGGATCGTCGGGTTGACGTAGAGCGCGCGAATATTGCCGGTCTGGCACTGATGTTCAAACGCGCGCGGCAGCGGGCCGTCCTCATCGCAGGGGAGGGATTGCAGCGTAATATTTAGCTGGCTGGCGATGGCTTTCAGTCCGGGATAGATCAAATCGCTGACGCACACGCTGCCGCCGTGGCGACACAGCAGCGTCAGCAGCCCCACCAGCGCGCTGTGGATCCCCGGCGCGACCAGAATCTCGTCGATGCTGACCGGCGGCAGTTGCTTCTCCAGCCACACTTTCGCCATTGCTTTATCATCCGCGAGGCCGCCAAAATCCTGGTAGCGCAGCAGGGCCAGAATATTTTTCTGGGTAAATAGGTTAATGGCCCCTGCGGCGATCGCCTGCGCCAGCTCCTCTCCCGGCTCAATCGGCGAGTTCATGGTCATCTCATAGCTGCTGCCGCCGTTGAGCGGTACCGAGGGTACTTTGCCGCGGATAAAGCTCCCCAGCCCCGGACGAGAGTCGATCAGCCCGCGCCGCCTGGCTTCGGCGTAACCGCGGGTCGCCGTGGTGTAGTTAATCGCCAGCAGGGCCGCCAGATCGCGCAGCGGCGGCAGGCGGTCGCGGGGCTGAAACTCTCCGCTGTTGATGCCATCGGCAATGATATCGGCAATCAGCAGGTAGGCCGGGCGCGCCGTATGCTGCTGTTGATGGGTTTTCCAGCGGTTGGCGATTTTGTTCAGCATAGGGCTCCCCCTGAAAAGAGCGGCAAAGAGTGACACTATTCCCTGTTGTTTGGTGCTATGCAATCATATTTACCATTGATTGCATTATTGATTGCATGATGATTTTGATTGTGTGCATTTGTGGTGCAAAAAGGCATCAAATCGGTGCGTTTCCCCGGAATGGTGCGGGTTCTGTACGGAGCTGAAGGCGGGGCGATCGCCGGGATAAAAATTTTTTAGCGCACAATTTGAGCAATTGATAGGTCATTGATTGCATCCCCGCGATCGTCCGCTGGCACGGCGCTTGCTCTACTCCCATGGCATCACCTGCGGATGTGCCATAACGGGGAGAGACACTCCCCCTATAACTATCGGGAGAAGAGCGCTATGCCAAAAGTCACATTACCAGCCCACCAGACCGGTGATTTTCTGGTCGATTATGAAGAGAAAGTCTTTGAGGACGTAAAAGCCGAGCCGGGGCAGAAGGCGCTGGTGACGTTCCACACCGTCGCTTTCGAAGGTTCGATCGGCTTCGTCAATATGCTGCAGGCCACCCGTCTGCAGCGCAAAGGTTTCGCCACCTCCATCCTGCTGTACGGCCCGGGGGTGATGCTCGGCGTGCAGCGCGGGTTCCCCACCCTCGGCGCCGAAGCTTTCCCTGGCCATCAGAACTACGCCAATCAGCTGACGAAGTTTATGTCCGAAGGCGGGAAAGTCTACGCCTGCCGCTTTGCCCTGCAGGCGCTGTACGGCCACGGCGAACCCTCCCTGCTGGAAGGCATTCGCCCCATCAACCCGCTGGATGTACTCGATCTCAAACTGCTCCACGTGCGGGATAACGCGGTCATCATCGACACCTGGACGATGTAAACGGAGGCGCATGATGGCTGAATCACGCATTATTCGTGCGGCGGCAGCCCAGATTGCACCGGACCTTCATGAGGCCAGCAGGACGCTGGCCCGGGTTCTGGAGGCAATCGACGAGGCTGCGGAGCAGGGGGCGGAGATCATCGTTTTTCCGGAGACGTTTGTTCCCTACTACCCCTACTTCTCGTTTATTACCCCGGCGATCAGCGCGGGAGCCGCCCATCTCAAGCTGTATGAACAGGCCGTCGTGGTGCCGGGGCCGATCACCTGTGCCGTCGGCGAGCGCGCGCGTCTGCGCGGCATCGTGGTCGTCCTGGGGGTGAACGAACGCGATCGCGGCACGCTCTACAATACCCAGCTGGTTTTCGATGCCAGCGGCGAACTGGTGCTCAAGCGGCGCAAAATCACGCCGACCTACCATGAACGCATGATCTGGGGGCAGGGCGACGGCGCCGGGCTGAAGGTGGTGGATACCGCCGTCGGGCGGGTGGGCGCCCTGGCGTGCTGGGAACACTACAACCCGCTGGCGCGCTATAGCCTGATGACGCAGCACGAAGAGATCCACTGCAGCCAGTTTCCCGGCTCGCTGGTCGGCCCCATTTTCGCCGAGCAGATGGAGGTCACGATTCGCCACCATGCGCTGGAGTCCGGCTGCTTTGTCATCAATGCCACCGGCTGGCTGAGCGAAGAGCAGATCGCTGAACTGACCCCGGATCCCGCCCTGCAGAAGGGGCTGCGGGGCGGTTGTCACACCGCCATCATCTCGCCGGAGGGCCGTCATCTGGCGCCGCCGCTGACCCAGGGCGAAGGAATACTGATTGCCGATTTGGATATGGCGCTGATTACCAAACGCAAACGGATGATGGATTCGGTCGGCCACTACGCCCGCCCGGAATTGCTGAGCCTGCGGCTGGATAACACGCCGGCCCGCTATGTCGTGACGCGTGAAACAGAACCCGAAACCGGAGGAGGTCGCGATGCAGAACATACCGTCCACGCGCCAGCAGCTGATTACTGAGCTGCTGACCCAGGGGGTTAACGTCATTAACCCGCAGCAGGAGCACGTCAGCCGCCACGGCGGCGCCGGGCCATCGGATCATCAGGCGATGAACATTGACGGTGTGACGGTGATGGTGCCGATATACACCCACGCCGCCCATCGCTCGCCGTGGCAGGTGAAGCACGAGGCGTCCGGCGCCGCCCGGCTGTTTAACAACGCCATCCCGGTGCGGGAGATTAGCTTCGCCAGCAAACCCAGGTTTTACGATCGGCAAACGGCGGACGGGATCCCCTATTCGCACATTGCCACCCTGCACGGCACCGACGTGCTGGCGACCACCATCCTACAGACCTGTATTCGCTATGAGAACCGGGCGAAGGCCTGCCAGTTCTGCGCCATCGGCCAGTCGCTGGCCGCCGGGCGCACCATTGCCCGGAAAACGCCGGAGCAGCTGGCCGAAGTGGCGAGGGCGGCGGTGGAGCTGGACGGGGTAAAACACATGGTGATGACCACCGGCACGCCGTCGGGCAGCGACCGCGGCGCGCGCATTCTGGTGGAAAGCGCCCTCGCCATTAAAGCCGCGGTGGACCTGCCGCTGCAGGGGCAGTGCGAGCCGCCGGGGGACGCGAAATGGTTTACGCGGATGAAAGAGGCCGGTATCGATGCGCTGGGGATGCACCTGGAGGCGGTGACGCCGGAGGTCCGCGCGCGCATCATGCCGGGCAAAGCGCAGGTCAGCGTCGAGCAGTACCTTGAGGCCTTCGCCGACGCGGTAGCGGTCTTCGGGCGCGGGCAGGTCAGCACCTATATTCTTGCTGGCCTGGGGGACACGCCGGAGGCCATTCTGTCGCTATCGCAAACGCTGATTGGTCTGGGCGTCTATCCGTTCGTCGTGCCCTTTGTGCCGATCAGCGGTACGCCGCTGGAGCACCATCCGGCGCCGGACAGCCGGTTTATGTCCTCGATTTTGCAACCTCTGGGCCAGATGCTGAACCAGGCGCATTTGCGCTCCAGCGATATCAAAGCCGGCTGCGGCCGCTGCGGCGCCTGCTCGTCGCTCTCCAGCTTTGAACAGGACACGGCCTAAGAGGAGCGAGCGATGAATGAATATGCCGGATATACCATTAAATGGGTCACGCTGCCGTGGGAGCGCGAGCAGGCCTATGCGCTGCGTCGGCAGGTTTTTTGCCGCGAGCAGGGGCTGTTCGCCGATGACGATCGCGATGAGATCGATGACCACGCCCACCTGCTGGTGGCGCTGGGCTGCGTGGCCGGCTGGCACGACCGGGTGGTCGGCACGGTGCGCATCCATCAGCAGTCGCCGGGAGTCTGGCTGGGGTCGCGGCTGGCGGTGGACGCCGCCTATCGCCGCCAGGGGCAGCTGGGGCCGACGCTGATCCGCCTCGCGGTATGCAGCGCGCACGCCCTGGGCTGCGAGGCGTTTTATGCCCAGGTCCAGCATCAGAACGAACCGCTATTTCGCCGCATGCGCTGGCAAACCCTGGAGTGGCTTGAGCTGCGCGGCGTCAGGCATGCCCGGATGCAGGCCGATTTAGCGTTTTACCCGCCCTGCGACGATCCCCGGAGCGGGATGGTGATCCCGACCTCGCGTCCTCCGCGAACCGCTGACGCCGCGGCTTTTCTGACGGGGGGGCGCGTATGAATCCGAGCCTGCCGGCGCTGATCGCGCGGTTACACGCCTTTAGCGGCATCGCGCATAAGCGCGACATCCAGCAGGTGGCGCGCGAGCTGCGCGACGCCTGGCCCAATCCGTGTCCCAACGGCGATGACTGCGCGCTGATCCCGGACGGCAGCGGCTACAAGCTGCTGGCGATAGAGGGATTTATCAACCGCTTTGTGGCAGAAGACCCGTGGTTTGCCGGCTGGTGCGGGGTGATGGTCAACCTGAGCGATATCGCCGCGATGGGCGGGCGCCCGCTGGCGGTGGTCAACGCGCTGTGGGACGAGGCGCAGCCGCACGCGGCGCAGATCTTACAGGGGATGGCCGCGGCCTCGCGCGCCTATCAGGTGCCGATCGTCGGCGGACATACCAACCTGCGCAGCGAGCGGTCGCAGCTGGCCGTAGCGGTGCTCGGCGAAACGGCCAGTCCGCTCAGCAGCAGCGCGGCGCAGGCCGGGCAGACGCTGATGGTCGCCATCAACCTGCAGGGGAGGTGGCACCCGCCGGGAAATAACTGGGACGCGGCGACCCGCGCGGATCCCGTCGAACTGCGCCGGGCTCTCGCGCTGCTGCCGGAGCTGGCCGCCGAGGGGAGCCTCTGCGCTGCGAAGGATATCAGCCAGGCGGGGCTGGCCGGGACGCTGACGATGATGCTGGAGAGCTGCGGCCTCGGCGCCGAGGTGACGCTTGAGCAGATCCCGATCCCGGCGGATATCGACCTGGAGCAGTGGCTGTGCGCCTTTCCCAGCTTCGGCTTTCTGCTGGCGGTGGACGAGGCGCGCTGCCACGAGGTGGCGCAGCGCTTCGCCGCCTGCGGTATCGCCTGCGCCGCGGCGGGGCATTTTACCCGCGAGCAAAAGCTGCTCCTGCGCTACCGGGAGCAGCGCGCGTGTTACTGGGATCTGACGCAGCAGCCGTTTACCGGCATGACTCACCAATAGAGGAACAGATAATGCCTGCAATGCATTTTGTGGTGTGCTGGCCTGACGGCAGCAAAGAAACCTGTTATTCGCCATCAACGGCGATTGAGAAATACCTGTTGGTTAACCATCCCTACGCGCTGAACGAGTTTGTGCAGGTGACCACGCGCGCGCTGGATGAGGCCAGCGAAAGGGTCAACGCGAAGTTTGGCTATTACTGCTCCAGCGCGCAGGATCAATCGGCGGCGATCGTGCAAAAGGCGGCGCAGTTCAGCCCGGAGCAGAGAGTCACGGTAGAAAAAATTACCCCCATTACAGCCTGACGTTAACCGAGAAAACGATGAATACGAACTCCTATCCTGTCGTCATTATTGGCGGCGGTCAGGCCGGTCTTGCCATGAGCTGGAGCCTGACGCAAAAAAACATCCGTCATATTGTGCTGGAACGCCATCGTCTGGCCTGGGCCTGGCGGGAGCAGCGCTGGGATAACTTCTGCCTGGTGACGCCAAACTGGCAATGCAAGCTTCCCGGCTTCCCTTATGACGGCGACGATCCCCACGGCTTTATGCTGCGGGACGACATTGTGGCCTACGTCGAACGCTACGCCCGGAGCTTCAACGCCCCGCTGCGCGAAGGGGTCAACGTCCAGCGGGTAGTGAAGCGCGACGGCGGGTTTACGCTGTTTACTTCCCTCGGCGAGCTGCAGGCCGACCAGGTGGTGGTCGCCGTGGGGAACTACCATCGCCCGCGCTTTCCGGAGCTTGCCGCCCGGCTTCCCGAGCGCATCGTGCAGATCCATTCCGCGCACTACAAATCCGCGCAGCAGCTGCCGGAAGGGGAGGTGCTGGTGGTGGGCTCGGCGCAGTCCGGCGCGCAAATCGCCGAAGATCTACACCTCGCGGGACGCCAGGTGCATTTATGCGTCGGCAGCGCGCCGCGGGTGGCGCGTTTTTATCGCGGCCGCGACGTGGTGGACTGGCTTGACGATATGGGCCACTACTGCCTGACGGTGGAGGATCATCCGCAGGGCGAGGAGGCCCGGCGCAAAACCAATCACTATGTGACCGGGCGCGACGGCGGGCGCGATATTGATTTACGCGCGTTTGCGCTCCAGGGAATGCGGCTGCACGGGCGCCTGCTGGCGTATGCCGATGGCAAACTGCACACCGCTGACGACCTGCGGACTAACCTTGATGGCGCTGACGCCACCGCGCAAAAAATTAAAGACAGCATCGACGCGTGGATTGCCCGGCAGGGCATTGATGCCCCGGTCGAAGCCCGCTACCAGGCGCCGTGGCAGCCCGATGGGCCTGCGGAGCCGATCGATCTGGCGGCGATCTCGGCCATTATCTGGGCAGTCGGCTTCCACACCGATTTCAGCTGGATCGAGGTCCCGGCGTTCGATGAGAAAGGCTATCCGCGCCATCAGCGCGGCGTCTCGGTTGAGGAGGGCCTCTATTTCCTTGGGCTGCCCTGGCTCTGGACCTGGGGGTCGGGGCGTTTCGAAGGCGTAGGCGATGACGCTCTGTGGCAGGCGGAGATTATCGCGCGCCGCGCCGGGCATATCGCCGCGCGGGAGGCCGTCGATGCCAACAGCGCAGAGTGAGCACGATCCCTTCCGGCGCGACTTCTGGCGGGAAGAGGCCGCGCGGCTGTACTGGGAAACGGATTTTACCGAGGTGGTGGAAAGCCTTGACGGCAGCCCGCGCTGCCGCTGGTTTACGGGCGGGCGCACCAATCTCAGCTTCAACGCCCTGGACCGCCATTTAGCAGAGAAGGGGGAGAAGTGCGCCATTATTCATCGCGACTATCTCGGGCAAACGCACCGGCTGAGCTATCGCGAGCTTTGGCAGCAGGTGAATACCCTCAGCAGCATGATGCAAAGCTGGGGCGTGAAGCCGGGGGACCGGGTGCTCATCGCCCTGCCGATGACGCCGCTGGTGGCCGTCGCCATGCTGGCGTGCGCGCGCATTGGCGCGGTGCATGTCGTGGTCTATTCCGCCGTCACCCATGAGGCCCTGATGCAGCGCATCGCCGTCAGCCAGCCGGTGCTGCTGTTGCATAGCCGCGAGCCGCGCGGCCGTAAGGAACTGCCCGTTATCGCCGAGCGGATGGCCGGACTGCGGGTGGTGGATACGCACGGCCGGGCGTTTGGCGAGCTGTTGGCACGACATCGCGGCAGCGTCGTGCCCTGTACCTGGCTTACGGCCTCCGCGCCTTCGCATCTGCTGTTTACGTCGGGGACGACGGGAACGCCGAAAGGGATCGTCCGCGATACGGGCGGCTACGCCGTGGCGCTGCTGGCCAGCCTTGTGCATCTCTTTCGGCTGCGGGACGACGAGATTTTCTTTACCACCGCCGACGCCGGCTGGGTGACCGGGCACAGCTACGGGATCTATGGGCCGCTGCTGGCGGGGCTGACGACAGTGCTCTGCGAGGTTAACTCGCCGGGAGAATACTGGTGGCAGATGGTGGAAACCCTCGGCATCACCCGGATGCTGACCATTGCCGGGGCGATCCGCATGGCCCGGCGGCAGGGTAAGCCGCGCGCCGATCTGACCTCGCTGCGCACGCTCTATCTCGCCGGCGAGCCGCTGGATAACGCCACCGATGAGTGGGTGGCCGCGCAGCTGGGGGTGCCCTGCGAGAACCATTACTGGCAGACCGAATCCGGCTGGCCGCTGCTGGCCGGCTCCGGCAGCGCGCTCTCGCCGGTGTTCACCCGCGCGGCTGAGGTGGTTCATCCCGCCAGCGGGAAAACCTGCGCGCCGGGCGAGACGGGCATGCTGGTGATTAACGGCACGCTTGGCCCCGGCGGGATGTCGACGCTATGGCAGAATGATATCCAGCACGACCAGTACTACTGGTCGTATCGGCAGCGACAGTGGCGCTATGCCACCCACGATTGCGCGATAAGGGTTGGCGAGCGGATTATTATCCAGGGGCGGATGGATGACGTGATGAATATCGGCGGCAAGCGCATCGCCACCGCAGAGATAGAAAATGCCCTGATGGGGCTGGAGGGGGTTGTCGAGGTGGTTGCCGCCGGGACGGCGCACTACCTGCTGGGGGAAATGGTGGCGCTGTTTGTGGTCACCGATACGGCCGACCCTGCGCAGCAGGCCGCGCTCAAAAAAAACATTTGCGCCCGGCTGATGGCGCGATGCGGTCGCTTCGCCGTGCCGCGGCGTATCCACTTCACCTCGGCCCTGCCTAAAACCTTCTCCGGGAAGGTGATGCGCCGCATGCTGGCTTAGGAGCGGCAGGCGCCTTGAGCCTCACCTGCGCGCCTCCCGGAGATCGAAACGAATCGGGAGCGTCACGCTGAACGACGGCTGCCCCGCGCGGATATCATCCGGCGGCGCAGGCAGCGGCGCCGCCCGCTTCGCCAGTTGCTCCGCCTCGCGGTCCAGCGAATCCACCCCGCTTGAGCGGAGTAACTTCGCCATCAGCACGTTGCCCTGGCGATCCAGGGTGATGCTGATATACACCACCCCCTGTCGCTGCTGGCGGAGCGCCACGGCGGGGTAGCGCTTAAAGCGGCTCAGGTGCGCCAGCAGCTGCCCGCTCCAGTCTGAGCTCATCGGGTTCGCCTGCGCCGCCGCCATGTTCTGCGGCGCTGCGACTTGCTTATCGTTCATCGAGGGCGGGGCGCTGGTATCCGGGGCGGGCGGCGTTTTTGACGGCATCGCCTCCCGTTCCGTCGTGGTTTTAGGCGGCGTCGGGTCTTTGCGCTTCGCGGGCTTGCTCTTTTTGACCGCCGGAGGCGTCTTCGGCTCCGTGCCCTGCGGGGCCTGGGTCAGCGCCGGCCGGCTCTCCTCTTTCGCCTCCTCCTTCTGCGCCACAGGCCGGCTGCTGGGGAGGGAGTGCGTCTGGAGTACCCCGGTCGGCATTTTCTCCGGGCTGGCGACGGACTGGGTCTGGCTGGACAGCATTAGCACCACCATCGGCGCGGCCGCCGGTAGCGGCGGCGGCGGGCTGGACTGATAGCAGAGCCAGCCCAGCAGCATCACGTGAAGGAGCAGCGTCAGCAGACCTGCGAAAGTCCACCGCCTTCCCGCGCCCCGCTCCCATCCCTGAGGGAAAAGCGGGGCAGCGGAGAGTGCGTTTTTATTTAACATGGAAAAGTTACCACCGGTACAGGAGAGCGTGTCGTCGCGAGCGCAATGCCGCGACGTTAATCACAATCGGATAATAGACAGGACACGCCGCCGGGCCGCAAAGGGCATATCTGGCGGGAATAACGGGATATAACGCCATAAGTAGTTATTTATTGGAATAAATGACTTCAGGATACGCTGACAAAGTACTTTGACAGATAGTTTATCTGGACTGGCAGGCTGTCAGGCAACGCATCAAGAATGCGGTCAGTGTTATTCAGCGGGAAAACGCCCGACAGCCGTAGATTCGCGACTTCCGGTCGGTAGCGGATGTAGCCGCGGCGATACCGCGTCAGCTCATCAAGAAAATCAGCCAGCCGCATATCATCGGCGACGATAAGACCGTTTAACCAGGCCGGTTCCGCCTGCACCCGGTGTAACGCGCTATACCCGTGTTCATTAAGCCACAGGCCATAGCCCGCATTGATGGTCACGCTGTGGCTGTCTGCCGCCGGGCGGGCGTTCAGCTGGCCGCGATACACCGCAATATCGCTCTGCGTATCGCTAAGCCGGATCGCGAAGCGGTTGTTGTGTGCGGTGAGCTCGCCCTGCGGCAGTCGCAGGCGTAGTAACCCGGCGCTCTGCGGCGACGTCACCATCATTTCCCCGTTCAACAGGGCCACCTGCTGGCCGTCGTCGTGGGAGGTGACGTTGACCGCCGTTTGCGTGTTCAGCATCAGCTGCGTGCCGTCCATCAGCGTGACATTTTTCTGTTCGCCGATCGCTGTCCGATAGTCCGCCAGCCACGGCCGCCAGAGGCCGTTCCCGGCGCCGATCCCCACCGCGCCGGTCAGCCCGACCACGGCAATGCTCTTCAACAGCCGGCGGCGCTGGGGGTTGGCCAGGCGGGACAGGCTCTGCTGAGCGGCCGCGCCGTTAAGCAGAGAGAAACCGGAGGAAAATTCACCGATCTGCCGCCAGGCCTGGGCATTTTCCGGCCGCGACTGATACCAGCGCTGCCAGTTGTCCCGATCTTCCTGGCTGGCCTCTTCCGACATCAGCTGCGTCAGCCAGATGGCGGCTTCACGGGCGCTTTGTTCATTGAGAGTGGATGAAGGACTCATACTGGTATCAACACGCCGCTATGACGATGATAAGGCAAAGAAACATTGCAGATTCGCGCGTTGCAAATACTGTTTGACCGAGCTGGTGGAAACTCGCAGCCGCTCGGCAATATCGCAGTAGCGCATGCCCTGCAGATGGGCCAGCAGGAACGCTTCGCGCACCGGCGCGGGCAGGCCGTCCAGCGCCTGGTCCAGTTTTTCCAGCATCTCGATCGCCTGCAGACGGATTTCCGCCGCCGGGGATTCGGCCTCCGGCAGCTCGCTCAGGGCCTGCAAATAACGCTCTTCAATATGCTTGCGGCGGTAATAGTTGGCCACCAGCCGGCGCGCCACCGTAGCTAAAAAAGGCCGGGGATGACGAATGGCCGTCAACTGTGGGCTGAGCAGAATGCTGATAAAGGTATCCTGCGCCAGATCTTCGGCATGCCAGGCGCAGTCGACCTTTTGCCGCAGCCAGTGGCACAGCCAGCCGTGATGTTCACTGTAGAGCTGCCGGGCAAACCCGTTAGCGATTGCAATATCTTTCCTGGCCATACGGCATACCAAACGTGAGCGTTTTAAATGAAAATAAGAATCATTACTAATTAAAATAATGTAAGTTATGTGTCAAGAGATTGCTGATTATTTACATTACGCCGGGGGTTCAGGAGGGGAAAGCAGGGGAGCCGACGGCTCCCCGTGGGTAAAACGTCAGAAACGCTGGCTGACGCTGAATTTAATATTCCGCCCGACCCCGGACACGGATTCGCCGAGGTAGGGGTAATATTCGTGGTTGAACAGATTATCCACCGCCACCCGGGCCTCAAACCCTTTCAGCGCCGTGGGCTGCCAGGTGGCGAACAGGCCGTGCAGGGAGTAGCCGGCGGTTTTCGGCAGCGCCCAGACGGAAGCGAGGGGATCGCCGTCGGCCGGCGAGCGGTCCTGTTTGCGCACGAAATCGCCGGTCCAGCCAAACGCCGCGTCCCATTGCGGCACTTTTATCCCCAGCACCGCGTGGGCGGTGACCGGCGGAATTTCCGCAATCCAGGTCTGGTTGCCCCAGGGATCGCGCGGGGAAGCATCGCGCTTACCGCGGATCGCGGAGTAGGCAAAGCTGCCGAACACCCGATCGCTATCGTAGAAGGATTCAATTTCCAGACCTTCGATGGTATAGCCCGGCAGGTTACGGTAGTTCGACAGCGGCTGACCGCACTCTCCGCCGCTTCTGGCGGCGTCGCACAGCACCCCGCGGCGATAGAAGATTTCATCCTTGCCGCGGTTGCGGAACAGGGTAGTACGAATTTGCAGGCTGTCTTCCGCCGTCACCAGGTTGTTGAAATCCAGCACCGCGCCTACCCGGATCCCGGTAATACGCTCCACCTTAAGATCGCGGCTGGTGCCGGGAACGTTAGAGCTGGCCGACTGAACTTCGTACTGC
Organism: Klebsiella sp. NPDC088457; assembly: GCF_044900465.1. Lineage (NCBI taxonomy): Bacteria > Pseudomonadati > Pseudomonadota > Gammaproteobacteria > Enterobacterales > Enterobacteriaceae > Klebsiella > Klebsiella sp. NPDC088457. The sequence goes on from NZ_JBJDNH010000035.1 coordinate 46,151, forward strand.
TCATCAATGACCGGCGCGCGCCAGGTGCGGCTGACGTCGGCAAACAGCGACAGGTTGGGCGTGGCTTTCCAGATTGCCCCCAGGTGCGGAGACCAGCCGGTGTAGGTGACACTGCTGTAATCATGCCCGGCGGCAGGATCGCTATCGTTATAGCGCGGCGCGCGGTTAGGCTGGCCGGTATTGGTGACGTGATCGAAGCGCACGCCGGGCGTGATGGTCAGGCTGCCGTAGCTGACCGCATCCTGCAGATAGGCGCTGCGGGTTTCCTGCTCCCCCGCCGGCATATAGTAGGGCTGGAAATAACCGTAGTTGTAGCTGGCGCTATTTTTCTGCGCCGGGTAGTACATCAGCGTATCGCGTTTATGCTTATGCCAGCGCACGCCGAACAGCAGCTTATGATCGAGCGGGCCGCTGCTGAAGCGGCTCTCGTTGTTCATATCGAGCTGCCGATCGACATAGCTCACCCAGCTTTCGTTCCCCAGCGAGCCCAGGTAGCTGTACTGCGACGCGGAATCCGGGCGTTGATCATGCTGTTCGGTTTTCGAGTGGGCGTAAGATACCGTCAGGTTCAGCAGCGGCTGCTCTTCCGGCGCCAGGTTCCATTTTACCGAATAGTTGGTGTCCACCTGATCGCGATACACCAGGATGCGGCGCCACGCCTCATCCCGGCCGTAGCGGTCGATATCCGCCTGGCTGGGGGCGCTGATATCGTCGCGCTTGGCGGCAAACGGCTGCCAGCCGTCGGACTCGGAGCGCATCGCCGACAGGGTCAAGGTCTGCGCATCGGTCAGATAAAGGTTGGACTTCAGCAGCCAGGAGGCCTGATCGCTGGAGGAGTAGGCAAAGCGCGTGCCGTCAGGCCGCTTAATGTTGCCCCCGTCACGCTTGCTGAAATAGACCAGCCCGTCGGCAAACCCTTCTTCGGTGCGGCCATAGAGCGCGCCGCTGTAGATCCCCTGGCGGTCATTGGTGTGATAGCTGTACTTCAGCAACCCGCCAAAATTCTCGCCGGGCTGCAGCATATCTCCGGCATCTTTGGTTTCCATCGTAATGGTGCCGCCAAATCCGCCGTTGCCATTCAGCAGGTTATGCGGACCCTTATCGACATCAACGCGCTTGAGCAGCTCCGGCTCGATGAACACCGAGCCCTGGCGGTATTTCTCGAACCCTTTTGGCGCGCCGTCCAGCACCACGTTGACATCTTCCATATCGCCCATCCCCCAGATGTTCAAACTCTGTCCGCCGGGGCGAGGGGAGCCGGCCATCGAGACGCCGGGCAGGCGATCGAGCAGGCTGGCGACGTTATCGGCCTGCACGCGCGCGATGTCTTCCTGATTTAAGGTCGAACGCCCGGCCGAGACGCTATCGCTTAAGCCGCTGACCACCGACAGCTCCGGGATCACCAGATCCTCGAGTGGCTCAGCCGCCGCCAGGCGATAGCCGTTCGCCGTCTGCTGCGCGCTGAGACCGCTCCCCGCGAGCAATCGGTTAAAGGCCTCTTCAAGGCTGTAGCGCCCCTGCAAGCCGGCAGTGCTTTTGCCCCGGGTCTGCTCTGGCGTAAAGGTCAGAATGACCCGGGCGCGACTGGCGAGATTTTGTAACGCCGGGGTTAGATCGCCAGCCGGAATGGCGAAAGACTGAATATCGGTTTGTTGTGACGGCGCCGCCGGGGTCTGAGGGGCAAAAACGGAGGTCACGCAAGAGGCCAGAACCAGCAGCCCGCACGCGGGGTTGACCATTCTGCCAGAGGCCCGTTTTTTGCCAGGATGATGAATATGACGCCGGGTACCTCTGGCGGATACACCTTTTGCCGCGCGGTTGTTTTGTATAGACATCGACTGTTCCCTGAATGTATGAAACTGGAATCTCAGTAGAGAGGTCACTCAGGCGAGAAAATCGGGCAGAAATTTACTGAAAAAATTCCTCATGCGGCGCTAACACGGCGCGGACGCGGTTGTTTCCCGCACTGTGGCCCGCCAGGTGGATGACGAGCCGGCCATCCTCGCGGCGCAACAGGTTGACAGTCTCGCGTGATATTGATAATCATTATCAATACGATGTATTTTTCACGACGCGTCGACTCACCGCAGGCGGGTCGTTCTCCGGGACAAGAGCATGCCATCATCCTCGTTCGCGCCTTACTCCACCGATTGCTGCATCGTAGGCGGCGGCCCCGCCGGGTTGATGCTGGGCTACCTGTTAGCCCGGGCGGGCATCGACGTGACGGTGCTGGAGAAACACGATGATTTTCTGCGTGATTTCCGCGGCGATACCATTCACCCTTCCACGCTGGAACTTATGCACCAGCTCGGGCTGCTTGACGATCTCCTGACGCTGCCGCACCAGCGTGCGGAAACGCTGTGGGCGGAAATCGCCGGGCGGAATGTGATGCTGGCGGACTTCACCCGTCTGCCGACACGCTGCAAATTCATCGCCTTTATGCCGCAGTGGGAATTCCTCAGTTTTCTGGCGGAACGGGCCGCCGCTTTTCCCCATTTCACGCTGATCAAGTCGGCGCGGGTGTCACAGCTGATCTATGAGCACGATCGGGTGTGCGGCGTTGTGGCCGATACCGCGGAAGGCCCGATCGGCGTGGCCTGCCAACTGGTGGTCGGCGCCGACGGGCGGCACTCCGTGGTGCGGGAAAAAGCGGCGCTCAGCAGCCGGTCGTTTGGTTCGCCGCGCGACCTGCTGTGGATGAAACTCAGTAAGCGACCGGGCGATCCGCCATGGTCGATGGGCCATACCGGGCCAAAGCGCAACTTTATCATGATCGATCGCGGGGATTACTGGCAGTGCGGCTATGCGATCGATAAGGGGAGCTTTGATACGATTCGACAGCACGGGCTGGAGAAATTTCTGCTGCAGGTGGCCGAGGCGGCCCCGTTTCAGGACGACCGCTTTCAGGAGATTGTCAGCTGGGAGCAGGTCAAACTGTTGAGCATCCGTATCGACAGGCTGGAGCAGTGGGCGAAGCCTGGCGTGCTGTGCATCGGCGATGCGGCGCACGCCATGTCGCCTATCGGCGGAGTGGGCGTGAATCTGGCGATTCAGGATGCGGTGGCCGCGGCTAACGCCATTATCCTGCCGCTGCGTCAGCGGTGTTTACAGCTAAAACATCTGCGGCGGGTGCAGCGGCGGCGCGATTTCCCCACCAAAGCCACGCAGTTTTTGCAAATTAAAATGAGCCAGCGCCGGCCGAAGAAACGCCGCGCGGCGGGCGGCTCCCGTTTTATGACCTACGTCAGCCACAGCCGCTGGCTGCCGCGATTGTTCGGTCGGATCATCGGCCTGGGATTTCGTCGCGAAACGCCGCGTGCGTTTTACCGGCATACGGACGCCGCCACGCCGCCTTCATCGGCCAGGTCATCGAAACGCTAAAAGGTATCACGCCAGACGCCCGCCATTTTGCCGGGTCTCAGGTCATGCCGGGCGCTCCGTAAGCCACGATAATCTGCTGATAGAGCGCTTCGGCGGCGGCGAGTTTGCCCAGCTCACAATATTCATCGGTCTGGTGCGCCATCGTCGGTTCGCCGGGGCCGAGAATAATACACGGCGGCCTATTAAGCGCGGGCAGCAGCAGCGAGGCATCGGTGAAGTAGGGAACAATGCGCGGAACCAGCGGCTGCGGGTGTAAAGGCTGGCACAGCCGGTACAGATCGCGGATCCACGGCGCATCCGTATCGCTGAGCACGGCGGGCAAATCCACCAGCGTTTCCTGGCTGACCTCCTCGCCAAGATGCTGATGCAGCCGGGTACAGATATCGTCGTGCCGGAGATTCGGCGCGGTGCGGATATCGACATCGAACGCCGCGCTGTCCGGCACGGAATTGATATTCAGCCCGCCGCTTATCCTCCCGACGTTCAGCGTCGGCTGGCGCATCAGCGGGTGCGGCGGGCCGGGCGAGAAGTGACGGATTTTTTGCAGGGCGTCCGCCGCCCGATAAATCGCGTTAATTCCCAGCTCCGGCATTGCGCCGTGGGCGGTTTTGCCCCGGGTGCGGCAGCGTAGCCAGAGCGCCCCTTTATGGCCGATGACCGGATAGTTCGCCGTCGGCTCGCCGACGATCAGCGCCCCGACGGCGGGTAGCGTCCCCTGCGCCAGCAGCGCCTGTACGCCGTCGCAGCCGGTCTCTTCCCCGCCGGTCAGCAATAGCACCACGCCATTGCCCGCGTCTATCTCTTCCGACCGGGCTACGCAGGCGCAAAGGAAAGCGGCGATCGCCGCTTTCATGTCGCTGGCGCCGCGGCCGTATAGCCGGTCGCCATCCACTTCGCCGAACGGATCGCGGCTCCACGGGGCGTCGCCGAGAGGCACGGTATCCAGATGGCCGGTGAAGGCCAGCGGTAAACCGCCGCGCTTGCCGGGCAAACTGGCGAGCAGATTGCTGCGTCCTTCGCCGAACGTCGACAGCGTGACCTGGAATCCCCGTTCCCGCAGCCAGTCGGCAAGGAACGCCATGCACTCCGCTTCGCGGCCGGGCGGGTTAATAGTCTCGAAGCTCAGCAACTGACGGGCGAGAGCGAGCGTCGGCGTATTCATCGCTGCGCCCCGGTTAACCAGTCGAGAGCGTTAATCCACAGGCGGCGATAGCCTTCCCAGGCGCTGAACTCCTCCGGCAACCAGTGGGCCGACATATCGCTGGTCCATGCCAGGGTGCGTCCACGCTGATACTGACGTACCGCCAGCAGCGGATGGCCGGTTCCGGCAATGGTCGCCAGCAGCTCGCCCTGCGGATGCATTTCCACCTCGTTATAGCCCAGTAGCCACGGCCACTCGCCGTCCAGTCCGTCCAGCAGCGGATGGCGGGCGACCGTTTCGACGTAACAGCCTTCCGGGGTTTCTACCCGGTCGTCCCACGCCAGGCAGCGTACCGGCAGCACTTTTTCAACGGCGGTGTTGCGAAAACGCGCCGCGCCGTTAATCCCCTGGAAACTAAAGTAACCGCCGATCATCATCAGGCTGCCGCCCGCCGCCACGTAATCGTGCAGCAGCGTCAGGCGGTTGGCGGTCCGCTTGCTCTTCAGCCAGGTATCCGGATGCAGCAGCAGCGTATTGGCGCCGATATCGGAAAGAATGATGACGTCCCACTTTTGCAGCGCGTCGAGGGTCAGCGGAAAGTGGTTCTGCGCGTCATGCGCCGGCATGTGGGTGACGGCATAGTCGCTGTCCGCCAGCGCCTGCATAAAGGCGTCCGCGCCGCTGTGAAACGTGGCGGTAAAAAACTGATCAAAACCCTTTACGTGCGTGGCGCTGCTGGTCCATGACTCGCCGACCAGTAAAACTGATTTTTTCATTGGTTTCTCCATTCGCCGCCGAAGACGCGCTGCGGGTTGGCGATCATCAGCGTTTCCAGCTGTTCGTCGCTGACGCCGTGGCGGCGCAGGCGTGGGACAAAATGTTTGAGGATGTAGCCATAACCATGCCCGCCGTAGCGGGTGAGCATGGTTTTCAAAAAGACGTCCTGCGAGAGCAGAATTTGCTGAATAAAGCCGTCGTCGATTAGCTCGCGGATGGCGCGGGCGTTCTCCTCGTCGGAGGGCGACTGTGCCGATTCATCGGCGTAGTAGTAGCTCATGCCGATCATGTCGTATTCGAGAAACGCGCCGCGCCGGGCGAGATCGCGCTGATAGGTCTTATCCGCAAAGCTGGGGTTCATATGGCACAGCACGGTGTGGCGCAGGTCGGCGCCTTCCTCTTCGAGGATATCCAGCACCTTGTGTCCCAGCCGCTCCCAGCCCGGCAGATGCACCTCGATCGGTACGCCGGTGGCGGCGTTGGCGCGTCCGGCCGCGCGCAGCGATTTCTCTTCCAGCGGCGTAAAGCGGCTGGAGACGCCGATTTCGCCAATCAGCCCGGCAATCACCTCCGGCTTCTCTTCTTTGCCGCCGACGTCGTAGATCAGCTTGTCGGCGAGCGTGGCGACGTCGAGGGTTTTCGACCACTCCGGATGCGAAGGCTCAAGGTAGAGCCCGGTACCCATCACGATATTCAGCCCGGTTAAGCGCGAAATCCGCTGCAAGGCTCGCGGGTCGCGGCCAATGCCGAGGTTGGTGGGATCGACCACCGTGTCGCCCCCCTGGGCGCGAAATTTCAGCAGTTCGGCAATCGCCGTCTCGACATCGAACAGCTGGCAATTATCGCGGCTCATCAACGGGTTCATCGCCAGCTCGCCGAGATTTTCAATGCTCACCGGCGCTTCGGCGATATGCCGATCGCTACAGCAGCAGGGGGCCACCCATTTCCCGGCGGCGTCGAGCAGAATATGCTCGTGCATCAGGGTCACCCCCATTTGCGCCAGCGGCATCGGGCCGAGGACGGTCATCACATAGCCGCTGCTCACGCCAACCGGCAACGGCTGCGGGTGGCGAAAAATCGATCCTTTCACGTTCATGGTTACTCCTTCGCCGGGCGGCGGACCGGATTGAGAATGCGGGTGTTCAGCCAGATAGCCAGCAGGATGATGGCGCCGGTGGCAATCTGGGTATAAAACGGCGAGATATGCGAGAGGATCAGCCCGTTCTGGATCACGGCGATGGAAAGCGCGCCCAGCAGGCTGCCGATAATGGTGCCGAATCCGCCGAACAGGCTGGTGCTGCCGAGAACGACCGCGGCGATCACCTGTAGCTCAAAGCCTTCCCCCTGGTTGGAGGAGCCGCTGCCGAGTCGGGCGGTAATGATCATCCCCGCCAGCGCGGCGGCCATCCCGCTGAGCATGTACACCCGCAGAGTCACCGAGCGGGTATTGATCCCGCCGCGGCGCGCGCCCTCCGCGTTGGCGCCAATCGCGGTAACGTAGCGGCCAAAGCGCATATGATTTAACGCGATATGGGCGACAATCAGCACCGCGACGCCAATCAGCGCCGGCATCGGTACGCCGAGCACCCAGGCGCGGCCCATCTGGGTAAAGAGGCTGTCTTGCGGAATGGGGATCGAGTAGCCCTGGGTGATCAGTAGGGCGATGCCCCGCACGATCGCCAGCGTCGCGAGGGTGACGATAAACGCCGGGATCCCTTCGCGGGCGATAAAGAAACCGTTGATCGCGCCGATCAACGCGCCCACCAGCAGGCCGCCGATCAGCACCACCGGCCACGGCAGTCCCCATTGATTAAGGGCGATCGCCGACAGCGCGCCCACCAGCGCCAGGGTTGAACCCACGGAAAGATCGATCCCGCCGGTGGTGATCACAAAGGTCATCGCGCTGGCGACGATCAGCAGCGGCGCGGTCTGGCGAATGATGTTCAGCCAGTTGCTGCCGGAGAGAAAGTTGCCGGTGATCAGCGAAAAGACCACGCAGCAGAAGACGAAAAACAGCGCGATGCTGACCACCCCGGAGTGGCTGTGCATAATGCGCTTCGGCAGCGAGTGCTGCAGCATGCGCGGGCTGGAGAGATTAATCATACTCATCGATATCCCCTTAATGGGCGCGGGCGGAGTGAGCAGTAAATTTCTCACCGACGATCAGATTGACGATGTCCGCCAGGCTGGTATCACGGATCTGCCGTTCGGCGACGTTGGTGCCTTCATACATCACCATGATGCGGTCGCAGACGAGAAAGAGATCCTGCAAGCGGTGGGTGATCAGGATGACGCTGACGCCACGGGCGCTCACCCGTTTGATCAACTCCAGTACCGCCTCCACCTCGGCTACCGCCAGCGCGGCGGTCGGTTCATCCATGATCAGCACTTTGGGGTTGAACGCGGCGGCGCGGGCGATGGCGATCGCCTGACGCTGGCCGCCGGAGAGATTACGCACCATCACTTTGGTATCGGGGATCGAGATCCCCAGCCCTTTGAGTATGTCGCGCGCGTCGGCGTGCATTTTTTTCTCGTCGAGAAAGGGGAGGCCGAGGATCTTTTTCATCGGCTCGCGGCCCATAAACAGATTGCCGGCGACATTGACGGTGTCGCACAGCGACAGATCCTGATACACCATCTCGATCTGGCAACGGCGGGCGTCGGAGGGGTTCAGAAACCGCTGCTCGACGCCATCAATACGAATGGTGCCGCTGGTGGGGACAACCGCGCCGGAGAGGATCTTGGTCAGCGTGGATTTACCGGCGCCGTTATCCCCCACCAGCCCCAGCACTTCGCCGGGAGCAAGCTGAAGATTAACGCCGCGCAATGAGCTTATCGAACCGTAGGTCTTGGTGATATCCACCATTTCGACACGGGCCGCTGCTGCCTGTTGATGCATGCCATTACTCCCAAAAATGAATGGATGGTCGATGACGTTGCTGTCGGGCGGCGCATCATCCGGCGGTCCACTTCTTGTAAACCGGTTTACTTGATGATGACAGCACGCCCCTGGGTTTCTGCTGCTGTGTTCGGTACTCGTTCGCCACGGTGATTAAAGCAGCAAACGTGCCAGCTGAAAAAAACAACATGGCCAACGGGCCTAACATGATGAGTGAAAAGCGATTATTTTCTATTCATCAAGTAAACCGGTTTACCTGATCGGAAAGCGCGAGAGCGCCGGCGGCGACAAAATGCGCTAAAACTGTGCAAGAGTTGCTCTGATTTAGCGCGTGAGCGGGCGAATGGAATCTCTGGCGACCCACTCGACGGCGAGGCGGGTCTGCTCCGGGACGCTTTCACCGCGCAGCAGACGCAGCATCAGGTTGACGGCGGTATGCCCCATCTGGTGGGCGGGTTGGCGAATGGTGGAGATGCGCGGCTGGGTGAATTCGGCGTAGCTGGCGTCATCGAAGCCGACGACCGACAGCGCCTCCGGCGCCTGCAGGCGGCGGGCGCGCAGGCCGTCAAGGATCCCCAGCACCAGGAAGTCGCTGGCGGCGAAGATCGCGGTCGGCGGCTCCTCATAAGACAGCAGCTGGCCGAGCGCGCGGGCGCCGTATTTGCGCTCATATTGACCGTACATCACCCACTCCTGCGGGCAGCGGAGACCGGCCTGCTCCAGCGCCTCGCAAAAGCCCTGGTAGCGTTCGCGTACGCTCATCAGCGCGTCCGGCCCGCCGATAAAGGCGATGCGGCGGTGCCCGGCGGCAATCAGCTGTTCGGTCGCTAATCGCCCGCCCTGCAGGTTGTCGGCGAAGACCTTCGGGGCGCTGCTGCCGGGGATATCTTCATCCAGCAGCACGATGCGCGAGTGACGCTGAATTTCACGGCGCAGCAGGCCATCGTCGGGACGGTTGGTGGTGAAGAGCAGACCATCGACCTGGCAGGTATCCAGCCAGCGGATAAACTGGCGCTCCTTCTCCGGGTTGTTGCGGGTGATACACAGGACCAGGCTATAGCCCTGCTCGGAAGCCGCCTCTTCCGCGGCGTTCGCCAGTTCGGCGAAAAAGGGGTTGGTGATATCCGGCAGCACCAGGCCGAGGGTTTCGCTACCGCCTTTGCTGAGGCGGCGCGCGAGGCTATTCCCACGGTAATCCAGCTCGCGGATCGCGGATTCCACCCGTTCGGCGGTCTCCTGGGGCAGAACCAGGCTGTGGTTGAGGTAGCGCGAAATCGTGGCTTTGGAGACCCCTGCTCGCTGAGCGACATCGGAAAGAACGACCCGTTTTTTTATCATAGCGGCGCTGCGGATAGTGGCGGAGTATTATAAGTAACATAGCGCCGGGGCTAAGTCATATTCTTCATCGGCTCCCGTTTCGCCGCCGCCCTGCGGACCGCCAACGAACGCGTGGCGTATAAAGTATCGCGCGCTGACGATAGCTTTTTCTTATTCTTCCGTGGATAAACTTTTTTCCGCTTGACAAGCGTAGGCAAAACGCGAATTTTAATAACCGTTCCCGACGTTGCTTCTGCTTTTATGTTTTCCCTGAGATAAATGGATGGCAGGGAAAGCCCACTGTTCGATTATCACCTGAACGCTATTCCGGCGTCTGTGCTTCGTTATTCGTCCCGCCTGAAAATTCCTCGTTATCCGGGGTTCCCATTCTTTATATTTTGTCGAGGGCATTACCTATGTTTTTCAACATCAATAAAAAAGCGGCGTTAATGGTTGCATTGAGTCTGTCTGCCCTGGGTGGGGGAACGGCGTTTGCCGCCGCGCCAACGTATGCCTTAGTGCAAATTAACCAGCAGGCGCTGTTCTTTAATGAAATGAATAAAGGCGCGCAGGACGAGGCGAAAAAAAGCGGTAAAGATCTGGTGATTTTTAACGCCAATAATAATCCGGTGGCGCAGAACGACGCGATTGAAAACTATATCCAGCAAGGGGTGAAGGGCATTATGGTCGATGCTATCGACGTCAATGGCATCATGCCGGCGATAAACGAGGCCGCCGCGAAGCATATTCCGGTGATCGCCATTGACGCGGTATTGCCCGCGGGTCCGCAGGCTGCACAGGTCGGCGTGGACAATGTCGAAGGCGGTAAAATTATCGGTCATTACTTTGTGGATTACGTGACGAAAAATAGCGGCGGGAAGGCGCGAATCGGGATCGTCGGCGCGTTAAACTCGGCTATCCAGAATGCGCGCCAGCAGGGCTTTGAAGAGACCTTAAAAGGCCACGACGGTATCTCTGTCGCCAATGTCGTCGACGGGCGCAACGTTCAGGATGACGCGATGACCGCGGCGGAAAACCTGATTACCGGTAACCCGGATCTGACCATCATTTACGCTACCGGCGAACCGGCGCTGCTTGGCGCGATCGCGGCGGTGGAAAACCAGGGTAAGCAGAAAGAGATCAAAATCTTCGGCTGGGACCTGACCGCGCGTGCCATTACCGGTATTGACGGCGGCTATGTCACGGCGGTGTTACAGCAGGATCCGCGCAAGATGGGGGAAGAGGCGGTGAAAGCGCTGAATGCGATTTCCAGCGGTAAGCACGTTGAGAAAAGCATTTACGTGCCGGCGACGGTCGTGACGAAAGCGAACGTCGATAGCTACCGTCCGCTTTTTAAATAACGCGCCGATCTCAGGCATTGCTTGCCAGCAGCGCGGCCAGCGTTTTTGCATCCGGGAAGGCTTGCAGGGTGCCGTTGCGGCCGATGGTTAACGCAGCGGCGCGGCTGGCGTGATGCAGGGCGAGCGCGTCCGGAAACGTTGCTCTGCGCAGAGCGGAAGCCAGCATCACCGCCAGAAAGGTGTCGCCGGCGCCGGTGGTATCGACCACCGTCGCCGGCTCGGCGGCGACATCGATAACCTGCTGGTGATGATAGAGCCTCGCCCCCTGCGCGCCGAGAGTTTCCACGATCAGCGTAGCGGCGGGGTCCGGATGCAGCAGCTGCGCCTCGTGTTCGTTGACCACGGCGATATCGACCAACGGCCAGAGGTCGGCGAAGGCCGGTTTGACCGGCGAAGGGTTAAATACCGTGACCATCCGTTTACGCCGGGCAAGGGCGAAAAGCGCGCCGGTTTTTTCGGCGGAAAAGTTTCCCTGCTGCAGCAATATATCGCCGGGGCGTGCTTCGGCCAGCAGCGGTTCGATAATCCCGAGCGTTAATGCGTCGGCTGCGGCGGTGGTGGTCATAATGGCATTATCGCCATCGTCGGTGGTGAAAATAATTGAGGTATCACTGTGCGTGGATATCGCATGGGCAGGATAAAATAATAATGATTCCTGGCTGATGGCGTTATTTATCCATTGGCCATGATAATCATCGCCGCTGCCGGCGATTAAGGTTACCGGCAGCCCGCAGCGGGATAAAACAATGGCCTGATTGGCGCCCTTGCCGCCAATATCCTGAGCTATTTTATGCCCATGCAGAGATTCTCCTTTTTGTGGTAACGAAGCGCAGCGCCAGGTTTCGTCCACAGCGATATTACCGACAACATAAATATGCATAGCCGTTTCCTTTAAATACGAGGTTGATTTATGAGTTCTATATCAGCAGGAAAAGTCAGCGCAATTCAAGATATTTTTTCAAGGCGTAAGGCGGTTATCGGTGTTATTCACTGCGCCCCCTTTCCTGGCTCGCCAAAATATCGTGGAGAGAGCGTGGGTTATATTGTTGAACGTGCGTTGAAGGATGCTGAGAATTATCTTGAAGGCGGCGTTCATGGTTTGATCGTCGAAAATCACGGCGATATTCCATTCTCTAAACCGGAAGATATCGGCCCGGAAACGGCGGCGCTAATGGCGGTGATTACAGATAATGTGCGCCGCCGTTTCTCCGTTCCACTGGGGATTAACGTGCTGGCGAACGCGGCCATTCCGGCGCTGGCGACGGCGCTGGCGGGCGGCGCCGATTTTGTGCGCGTCAATCAATGGGCTAACGCCTATATTGCCAACGAAGGCTTTATCGAAGGGGCCGCCGCCAGGGCGTTACGCTATCGCGGCCAGCTGCAGGCCAACCATATCCGCGTCTTTGCCGATAGCCACGTCAAACACGGCAGCCACGCCATCGTCGCCGATCGCTCGATCCCGGAATTGACCCGCGATGTCGAATTTTTTGAGGCCGATGCGGTGATTGCCACCGGCCAGCGTACCGGCGACAGCGCGACGCTGACGGAAATCGATGAGATCCGCAGCGCCACGTCCTTGCCGCTGCTGGTGGGATCCGGCGTCACGCCGGATAACGTGGTGGCGATCCTCGGTCGTACGCAAGGGGTTATCGTCGCCAGCGCGCTGAAAGAGGGCGGGGTGTGGTGGAATCCGGTTGAACGCGCGCGGGTCAAACACTTTATGGCCGTCGCGCAGGCGGCGCTGGAGGAGTAGATGGAAACGTTCAGCGATCGTTTATTGCGTGAGCATCAGGCGCTGTGGCAGGAGATGCAGCGGCATCCGTTCGTCGAGGCGATAGTCGGAAACCGGCTGGCCGGGGAGGATTTTCATCGCTATCTGGTCTATGAAGGCGATTTCGTGGCGACGGCGGTAAAAATGGTGGCGATCGGCGTGAGCCATGCGCCATCTCTCGCGCAGCAGCGCTGGCTGATCGGCGGCCTGAATGCGCTGGTGGATACCCAGCTTGGCTGGTTTGACACGGTGCTGGCGCGGCGCGGCGTGCGGGCGGAGCAATACCTGCCGGCCCCGCCGGGCATCAAGCGTTTTCGCGACGGGATGTTACAGGCGGCGCAGCGCGGTAGCTATGCCGATATCATTACCCTGATGTTCGGCGCCGAGTGGATGTATTACCACTGGTGCGCCCGCGCCGCGGCTTGCCCGCAGGACGATGATGATCTGCGCGCGTGGCTGGAGATGCACGCTGACGACGCCTTTTATGACCAGGCCCGCTGGTTAAAAGAGGAACTGGATCGCTGCGCGCAGGGGCTGGATGAAGGGGAAAAACAGCGTCTGTCGGCGCTGTATGCCGATGTTCTGCGCTGGGAAATCGATTTTCACGCCGCCATGCTGGCGGCATAAATGGGCGGGCGCGCCGACGCGCCCGCCGGGTTAACGCATTATCCGTTCAGCAGGCGGCGAGGTGCCCGCCGCCAAAATCGGTAAAGCGCTGCGGTACGCTCTGCCAGCCGAGGGGTTTGATCGGCTCCGGGCGCTCCGGCATTGCGCTGGCGACGCGGGGTTCCCGTCTGCGTTCAACGTCCGGCATGGGAACGGCGCTGAGCAGGTGCCGGGTATAAGGATGCTGCGGATGGTGCAGCACCCGGTCACGCGGGCCGATCTCCACGATCTGGCCGCCGAACATCACCGCCACCCGGTGGCAGATGCGTTCCACCACCGCCATATCATGGGAAATAAACAGATAGCTGAGCTGATAGCGCTGACGCAAATCCTCCAGCAACGTCAGCACCTGCGCCTGTACCGACACATCCAGCGCCGAGACCGATTCATCGGCGATAATGACTTTGGGGTTCAGCGCCAGGGAAAAGATCGAAGCTGACGCCATCCACGGCATGGACTTCACGACGCACGCGCAGGCCATCGCCACGTACCGGAAAGCGCACGCAGAGGTTACGGACGCTGAGCAACGGCTGGGTTTCTTCAACCGGCGCCAGCGCGGGCGCCTGGCCCAGCACCGGCACTGCCTGCAGCAGCTGGCGGGTATAGGGTGCCTGCGGCGAGGTAAACAGCGTTTTTACCGGGGCATGTTCCATAATTTTGCCGTGATTCATCACCAGCACGTCATCGGCCATTTCCGCCACCACCCCCATATCATGGGTGATCAGCAGCAGGCTGGTGGAAAACTCCTGCTGCAGTTCACGCATCAAATCAAGGATCTGCGCCTGAATCGTGACATCCAGCGCGGTGGTCGGCTCATCGGCAATCAGCACCTGCGGCTGGCACAGCATCGCCATGGCGATCATCACCCGCTGGCGCATGCCGCCGGAAAGCTCGTGCGGATACTGCTGCAGGCGCTTCTCCACATGGCTGATTTTGACCGCATCCAGCATCGCGCTGACCCGGCCGCGCCGTTCGCGGCGGCCCAGCGCTTCGTGGAGTTGCAGCGTCTCTTCCAGCTGCTGGCCCACGGTCATCAGCGGATTGAGCGATATCATATGCTCATGAAAAATAAATTAGACATATTTGACGAGAAGCTGATGCATTTTAAACTCCG